>JAVTVZ010000134.1:0-2090 GCA_032229625.1 Dermatophilaceae bacterium
GCGGGCGGCGGTTGAGCGTGCAAGATCCCGGCCGGTCGGCTGGAAGAGATCGTCGCCGGGCTCCCCGGTGGCCGTGTGCGCACACAAGGGTGTGCGATGCACACGGGTGACGGGGCTGTGTCCGAGAGCGATGGGGCTGTGCTCGAGCTGCTCGTCGGCCTCGACGACGGCGACGACGCGGCCGCCGTGCGCGTGCCGGAGGCCGGTGGTCTGGCGATCATCTCGACGGCCGACTTCTTCACGCCCGTCGTCGACGACCCCTACGACTGGGGGCGGATCGCGGCGGCCAACGCGCTGTCCGACGTCTATGCGATGGGCGGACGCCCGGTCCTGGCGATCAACCTGCTCGCCTGGCCGATCGACGAGCTGGGCGACGACGTCCTCGCGCAGGTGCTGCGCGGCGGCGCCGACATCGCCGCGGCCGCCGGGTGCCCTGTCGCGGGCGGCCACAGCATCACCGGACCGGAGCCGACCTACGGGCTCGCGGTGACCGGCGTCGGCGACCCGGATCGCCTGCTGCGCAACGACGCTGCCGCGCCGGGGCTGCCGATCAGCCTCACCAAGCCGATCGGGTCGGGGGTGCTGGGCAACCGGCACAAGGCGACCGGCGAGCGCTTCGAGGAGGCGGTCGCGGTGATGACGGCGCTCAACGCCGACGCGAGCGCCGCCGCGCTGGCCGCCGGGGCGCGGGCCGCGACGGACGTCACCGGATTCGGGCTGCTCGGGCACCTGTGGAAGCTGCTGCGCGCCTCCGGTGTCGGTGCCGTGCTCGACGCCGACGCCGTGCCGCTCATCGTCGGGGCGCGTGAGTCGCTCGATGCCGGATACGTGCCCGGCGGCAGCCGCCGCAACCTCGACTGGGTGCGCCCGCACCTGCGGACCACCCGTGACGAGACGACACTGCTGCTCCTGGCCGACGCCCAGACCAGCGGCGGCCTGCTCGTCGTCGGCGAGGTGCCCGGCGCGCCCGTCATCGGCCACACGGTCGCCGGCGCCCCGCGCATCGACGTGCGCTGACCTGCGCCCTGGCGGCGGCGGCCCGCCGCAGGCTCCGGCGACGAGGTGCATGCCGCGGCCACCCCGACGAGGCGCATGCCGCGGCCGCCCACACGAGAGGATGGCCCGATGAGCGCGCACGTCCTCGTCCTCACCCTCGGCGGCACGATCGCCTCCGTCCCCTCAGCACACGCCGCCGGCGGCGGGGCGCTGCCGACGCTGACCGCCGACGACCTCGTCGCCGCGGTCCCGGGCCTGGCGCAGGTCGCGACGATCGAGGCGCGCTCGGTGCGGCAGAGCCCGTCGTGCGACCTGACCGCCGACGACGTGCGCGAGGTCCGCCGGGCCGCCGACGACGCGATCGCCGCCGGGGCGCGCGGCGTCGTCGTCACCCAGGGGACCGACACGATCGAGGAGACCGCCTACCTGCTCGACCTGCTCGGCGAGGTCGAGGCGCCGATCGTCGTCACCGGCGCGATGCGCACCGCGAGCAGCCCAGGGGCCGACGGCCCCGCCAACCTGCTCGCCGCCGTGCGCGTCGCCGTCGACGCATCGACCCGTGGCCTGGGGGTGCTCGTCGTCTTCGCCGACGAGATGCACGCCGCGGCCACGGTCGCCAAGGTGCACTCCAGCGCCCCGCATGCCTTCGCCTCCCCGGGCGCCGGCCCGCTCGGCCGGGTGATCGAGGGGCGCGTCCGGCTCGCCGCGCGGCCCGTGCGCGACCCCCAGCGGGGCCCCGTCCGGGTGCCCGACGACGTCGCGTGGCCCTACGTGCCGATCCTGCGCGTCGCGCAGGGCACCGACGAGCGCGAGGTGCGGATGCTCGCCGGCATCGCCGACGGCCTGGTCGTCGAAGGGGTCGGCGGCGGCCACGTGCCGAGCGCGATCGTGCCGGCCCTCGCCGACGTCGCCGCGACGATGCCCGTCGTCCTGGCGAGCCGCACCGGCGCCGGCGGCACGCTCGAAGCGACCTACGGGTATCCGGGATCCGAGCTCGACCTGCTCGGTCGCGGGCTCCTGTCGGCCGGCCGGCGCGACGCGCTCAAGGCCCGCCTGTGGCTCGCCGCGCGCATCGCCGCCGGTGGGCTCCCGCC
>JAVTVZ010000134.1:2190-4384 GCA_032229625.1 Dermatophilaceae bacterium
CTCAGAGTGCTCAACCTTGTCGGTGGGTGGAGCTAGCGTGGCAGGACATGGTCATCCCCAGCTCAGAGTGGAGGTGTGAGGTGTCTGCTGTGCCCACCCGGCGCGAGCGCATCTTCCCGCAGGTTCTTTTCGACGAGTCCCACAGCAACGCCTGGTCGTTGGACCCGGAGGTCGCGGCGCGCATCAACCCGGCCCAGCCGTCGGACGCGTGCTACTCGCTGGCGGCGGCGGCCCTGCGTGCCCGCGGCGCCGATGTCGAGGCACACGCGCAGGGTCCGCTGACCGCGCAGACCCTGGACGAGGCCGACGTGCTCGTCATCGCCCACCCGGCCCAGCAGGGGTCCGAGCGCAGCTCGGGCGCGGGGTCGCCGCGGCTGGAGCCGGCGGAGCTCGACGCCGTCGAGGCGTATGTGCGCGGTGGCGGCGGGCTCGTCGTCCTCGCCGAGTGTGACCAGGACAAATACGGCAACAACCTCGACGAGCTGCTGCGTCGTTTCGGGCTGTCCGTGCGCAGCGTGACGTGCCACGACGGCACGAACCGGCACAACCGAGTGTCCGCCTGGGTGCTCGCCGACCTCGCCGGCGGCGACGTCACGCCGGGCCAGGGCGTGCTCGCCGGCGTCGGGCAGGCCTGTTTCTACCGCGCGGGCGCGATCGACCAGGTCGAGGCGACGGGGGCCGCCCGGGCCGAGGGCGTGCGGGTGCTCGCGCGCACGAGCCCGCTCGCCGATCCCGCCGCGGCCGCGCTGGCGGTGAGCGCGCAGGTCGGCGCCGGGCGCGTCGTCGTGCTGGCCGACTCCGACCTCTTCGGCGACGACTCGATCGACGAGCTCGACCACCGGACGCTGTGGGTCAACGCCGTGACGTGGGCCTCGGGCCCCGGCGCGAGCACCGATCCCGTGCAGGCGCAGGCGCAGGTGCCGGGGGCGGCCTACGCCCGCGACCCGCGCTGGCTCGACCTCAAGGCCGCGGTCGAGCAGCTGCGCCCGTTGCAGGTCAAGGACGGCTCGGTGCCGCAGGCCGACGACCACGCGGCCGCGCGCGACTGCGTGACCCGCATCGTCGCCGGGATTGCTGCCCTGGCACCGGAATTCCCGCACGACGCGGCCTACCTGGAGGCCGTGCAGGCCGACGTCGAGCGGTGGGCCGACGGCGGCTTCGGGGTGCCCGACTTCCTCGACAGCCTCGTGCTCTTCCGCCCCGAGCAGCATCGCCGCGACGGGCTCGTGCACCTCGTCGTCTTCCCGATGTACACCCAGAACGGCAACCCGCACCGCAACGTCGAGGCCGTCCTGTGCTCGGTGCTGTGGCCCGACTGGCTCGCGGCGATCGAGCGCGACTTCGACAACCCGGCCTTCCTGTCGATCAACTTCATCGACTTCACCGCCGGCTACGACACGAATTCGGCAGTGCTCTTCCCCGAGACCGTCGCCGTGCGCGAGGTGCCGCACTTCACGTGGGGCGCGATCTTCTCCGACCGTGAGGCCGCGCGCTTCCGGGCCGTCTCGGGGGCGGCGGCGCGGCTGCTCAAGCTCGACCTGCCGCCGGACGCCGAGCGGCTCGTCGGCAGCCAGCGGCTGGCCCAGTCGGTCTTCGCGATGTGGGATCTCATCCACGACCGCACGCACAGCCACGGCGACCTGCCGTTCGACCCGTTCATGATCAAGCAGCGGATGCCGTTCTGGATGTACGCGTTGGAGGAGCTGCGCTGCGACCTCAACACGTTCCGCCAGGCCGTCGTGCTCGAGACCCGCGGGCAGCCGTTCGCGCGCACCGTGCAGCAGGCGATCGTCTTCGACCGGATCTTCCGCTTCACGATCACCGGGGACCGGGTGCGCAACTACGACGGGCTCGGCGGGCAGCTCCTCTTCGCCTACCTGCACAAGCACGACGCGCTGCGCTGGACCGACAACCGGTTGACCTTCGACTGGCGGCGCGTGCCCGAAGCGGTCGTCGCCCTCTCGGATGAGGTCGAGGCGCTCTATCGCGACGGCATCGACCGCTCCAAGGTCGGGCACTGGCTCGCGTCCTACGCCTTCGTCAGCAGCTACGTCGCCCCCCACCCGCGCTCGACGTGGGCCAAGGGGCCCGACGCGCTGCCGCTGGACGGGCCGCCGAAGGGGCTGGTCGACCTCGTGCTGCCCGACGAGTTCCCGCTCAACGTCTTCTTCGAGGCGCTGAGCAAGAAGCTCGC
>JAVTVZ010000134.1:4484-8273 GCA_032229625.1 Dermatophilaceae bacterium
CGCCACGACGTGAGCGTCCGCGGCTTCGCCAGCGACAACAGCTCGGGCGTGCACCCGCTCGTGCTGGAGGCCATCGCCGCGGCGAACGGCGGGCACCAGGTCGCGTATGGCGCGGACGCCTACACCGCGGCGCTGCAGGAGGTCGTCGCCCGCGAGTTCGGCGCGGGTGCCCGGGCGTTCCCCGTCTTCAACGGCTCGGGCGCGAACGTCGTGTCCCTCGACATGCTCGCGGCGCGCTGGGACGCGGTCGTGTGCACCCGCACGTCGCACATCAACGTCGACGAGTGCGGCGCCCCGGAGAAGATCGCCGGCCTCAAGCTCCTGCCCGTCGACACCCCCGACGGCAAGCTCACCCCCGAGCTCGTCGACACGGTGGCCTGGGGGTATGGCGACGAGCACCACGCCCAGCCCAGCGTGCTGTCGGTGACGCAGAGCACCGAGCTCGGCACCCTCTACCAGGCAGGGGAGTTGGCCGCCCTCGTCGCGCACGCCCACGACAAGGGGATGACGGTGCATCTCGACGGGGCGCGGCTGGCCAACGCGGCCGCGGCCCTGGAGGTGCCGTTACGGGCCCTGACCGGCGACCTCGGGGTCGACGTCGTCTCCTTCGGCGGCACGAAGAACGGCTGCCTCGGCGCCGAGATGGTCGTCGTCCTGGACCCCGACCTGATCGAGCGCGCCCGGCCGCAGTTCGTCCGCAAACTCGACGGTCAGCTCGCCAGCAAGATGCGCTTCATCTCCGCACAGCTGCTCGCGCTCTTCGACGGGCCCGACGGCGGGCTGTGGCGGGCCAACGCGGCGCACGCCAACGCGATGGCCGCCCGGCTGGCCGACGCGGTCCGCGACCTCGACGGGGTGCGCCTGACCCGGGAGCCGCAGGCCAACGCGGTCTTCGCGATCATCCCGGCGCAGGTCACCCCGCGGCTGCAGGCCCGCTACCCCTTCTACGTGTGGGAGGAGGCGACCGGCGAGGTCCGCTGGATGTGTTCCTTCGACACGACGACCGAGGACATCGACGGCTTCGCGGCCGCTCTGCGGGAGGAGCTCGGCAGGGCGTGACGGACGCGCTCTCGGGGCCGTCGGGGCCGTCATCGGCCCCGACGGTCACGGCCGGGCGTCCCGGGCCGCCTCCGCCTCGTCCGGTCGGTCGGCGGCTGGCCGGCCCTGCGGCGCAGACCGGTTTGGCTCGGGCGCGGGGCGCGGCTGTGCGCCGGCCGAAGGTCGCTGCGGCGGGTGCCGTCCCTGGATGAGGGAGGCCGACGTGCGCTTGTCGGCGGTCTCCACGGGCGTGGGCTCGGCCCGCTTGGGCTCGGTGCCCTCGGCCGGGTTCTTGCCGGCGAGGCGGCTGTGCACCCAGGGCCGCACGTGCTGGTGCGCCCACTGTCGGGTCGCGCGGCGCTCGGCGCGGCGGGTCGGGATGATCTTGCCGGGCATCGGCACGGACCACGGCCCGTTGGGGTCGCCGAGGCCGAGCGCGGCCAGCGCCGCTTCGCCGACGCGCATGTGCCCCAGGGTCGACAGGTGGATCCGGTCGTCGTGCCACATCCGCCAGTCGCGCAGGGCACGCATGCCCCACAGGTCGATGACCGCGCAGCCGTGCCGCCGCGAGATCGACCAGATGTGCGCGGCATACATCGCGGTGCGGCCCCGGGTGCGGCGCAGGATCGGCGCGTCCTGCGGGTCGCTCGGCGTGGCCAGCAGGACGTCGGCGCCGGTGGCGCGCGCCCGGGCCACGGCGTCGTCGAGCTGGGCGGCGAGGGCGTCGACGTCCGCGCGGGGCAGCAGCAGGTCCGCGCCTCCACCGACGATGCTCACCAGGTCCGGCTCCAGCTCCAGCGCCAGGCTCAGCTGCCGGCCGGTGACGTCGGCCAGCTGCCGGCCGCGGATCGCGAGATTGGCGTAGGTCACGTCGACGCCGGCGGCCCGGCCCCGACCCGCCAGGCTCGCCGCGAGCCGATCGGCCCAGCCGATGAAGGTGTCCGGCCACGCCGGGTCCGGGTCGCACAGGCCCTCGGTGAAGGCGTCACCGACGGCGACGAACCGGCGCCAGTTGCGCGGCGCCGTCGAGCTCGGCGACGTCATGCCAGGCTCCAGTCGACCGGATCGGCCCCCTGCCCGGCCAGCAGCTCGTTCGCGCGGCTGAAGGGACGCGAGCCGAAGAAGCCCGACCGCGCCGACATCGGCGACGGGTGCGCGCTCTCGATCCGCGGGACCGACCCGAGCAGCGGCGCGAGGTGTCGCGCGTCGCGCCCCCACAGGATCGCCACGAGCGGTTGCCCGGCCGCGGCGGCGCCCGCAAGGGCCTCGATCGCCACCTGCGTCACCGCCTCCCAGCCCTGCCCCCGGTGGCTGCCCGGCGCCCCCGGCCGCACGGTCAGGACGCGGTTGAGCAGCATGACCCCCTGGTCGGCCCACGGCGACAGGTCGCCGTTGCTCGGCGGCGCGACCCCCAGGTCGTCGGCGAGCTCGGCGTAGATGTTGACGAGACTGCGCGGGATGGGCCGCACATCGGGGGCGACGGAGAAGGACAGGCCGACCGCGTGCCCGGGCGTCGGATACGGGTCCTGCCCCACGATCAAGACCTTGACCTGCGACAGCGGTCGCTCGAACGCCCGCAGGACGTGGGGCCCGGCGGGCAGGTAGCCCCGCCCGGCGGCGACCTCGTCACGCAGGAACACCCCGAGGCGTGCGACGTCGTCGGCGACGGGGGTGAGGACCTCGGCCCAGGTCGGGTGGACGAGCTCACCCAGCGGTTTCGGCGCAGACGGCACGAGGTGAGGGTACCGACCCTGTGCGTCGGCCAGGTATCGGCTCGCTGGGACTCACCTGAGAGGGCGCCCCGACCGCCGCGTACCTCACACAGGTGTGTGGCGAAGGCCGCGCCCCGGTGCGGGACGCGGCCTTCGCCACAGTGAGCCGGCGCTCGGGTCAGGCGTCGCCGCCCGCGGTGCCGCTCGTGCCGGCGAGCACGTCGAGCAGGCGATACTGCTCGGCGGCCTTGCGCGGCGCGTCGGCGTCGACCTTGCCCTCCTCGGCGAGCAGCTGCAGCGCGCGCACGACGACGCTGTGGCTGTCGATGTGGAAGAAGCGGCGGGCCGCGGCGCGGGTGTCCGAGAAGCCGTGGCCGTCGGCGCCCAGCGTCGCGAACTTCTGCGGCAGGTAGGGGCGCAGCAGGTCCGGCAGGTCCGTCATGTAGTCGCTCGTCGCGACGATCGGGCCCTCGGCCTGGCCGAGGGTGGCCGTGACGTACGGCGTGCGCGTGCCCTCCTCCGGGTGCAGGAAGGCCTGCTCCTCGGCGGCGCGGGCGTCACGACGCAGCTCCGTCCACGACGTCACCGACCAGATGTCGGCGCAGACGCCCCAGTCGTCGGCGAGGATCTGCTGCGCCTCGACGATCCACGGCACCGCCACGCCCGAGGCGAGCAGCTGCACCTTCGGGCCGTTCGAGCTGCCCTCGGAGAGCCGGTAGATGCCCTTGGTGATGCCCTCGAGGTCGATGCCCTCGGGCTCCTTGGGCTGCAGGATCGGCTCGTTGTAGACGGTGATGTAGTACATGACGTTCTGCGCGTCGGGCCCGAACATCTCTTCGACGCCCTGCTTGACGATGTGCGCGATCTCGTACCCGTAGGCCGGGTCGTAGCTCTTGATCGCCGGGTTCGTCGCCGCGAGGACGGGGGAGTGGCCGTCTCCGTGCTGCAGGCCCTCACCGGTCAGGGTGGTGCGGCCAGCGGTGGCGCCGATGATGAAGCCGCGCGCCATCTGGTCCATCGCGGCCCAGAAGGAGTCGCC
>JAVTVZ010000135.1:0-1860 GCA_032229625.1 Dermatophilaceae bacterium
CGACGTGCCGGTCGCCGTGCCGGTCGCCGTGCGCTCGTCGGCGACGAGCGAGGACCTCGCCGACGCGAGCTTCGCGGGGCAGCAGGACACCTACCTCAACGTCGTCGGCGCCCCGACCGTGCGCGACGCGGTGCTCGCGTGCTTCGCGAGCCTGTGGACGAGCCGGGCGGTCGCCTATCGCGCCGAGCACGGGATCGACCCCGCCGGCGTGCGGCTCGCCGTCGTCGTGCAGGCGATGGTGCCGGCGCGCAGCGCGGGCGTGATGTTCACCGCCGACCCCGTCACCGGCACCCGCGGCCATACCGTCATCGACGCCGCGCAGGGCCTCGGCGAATCCGTCGTCTCCGGCGAGGTCAACCCCGACCACTACGTCGTCGACGCCGCGACCGGCGCCGTCCTGACCCGCCGGCCCGGCGACCGGACCCTGGCCGTGCGCCCCCGGGCCGGCGGGGGTGTCGTGCGCGAAACCCTCGGCGCCCCAGGCGGAACGGACTCATCGGTGGCTGCGTCGGCGGGCCCGGCGCGGGGGGCGCTCGACGACGCCGAGCTGGCCGCGCTCGTCGCGCTCGGCGCGCGGGCGGAGGCGCTCTACGGCGCGCCGCAGGACACCGAGTGGGCCATCGACGACTCGGGTCGGGCCTGGCTCACGCAGGCGCGGCCCATCACCACCCTCTACCCGCTCGTGCGGCGCGCGACGCCGGCCCCGGATCAGGGGCGTCGGCTCTATCTGTGCGCCTCGCTCGCCCAGGGACTGACCCGGCCGATCACGCCGATGGGCCGGGAGGCGCTCAAACTCGCCACCGCCGGGGCCGCGCGGATCGTCGGCTTCGACGTGCCCGACGTGCGCCGCGGCGCCCCGGCCTATGCCGAGGCCGGGCAGCGGATCTTCGGCGACATCACCGCCGCGGTCCGCAACCCGCTCGGGCGCCGGATCGCGACCCTGGCCTTCACCTACATGGAGGCGCGGTCCGCGGCCGGGCTGCGGCGGCTGGACGGCGACCCGGACTTCACGCCACCCGCGGGCGACTCCCGGGGCACCGTGCGCGACACCGCGCGGGCCGCGGGGCGAGTGGCGCGGCTCTTCGCCGCGTCGCGGCTGCCCCTGCACGCGGCGCACGCGATCGCCGATCCCGACGCGGCCGCGGCGGCCGCGCACGCGGCGGTGGCCGAGCTGGGCCGACCCCTCGCGGTGCCCGCCGACGCCTCCCCCGGGCAGCGGCTCGACGCGGTCGAGCACGCCCTCTCGACCCGCGCCGCGCTCGTCATGCCGGCGATCTCGGGCTACGCGCTGCCCGGCTTCGCGGCGCTGGGCCTGGCCCGGTGGCTGCTGGGCGACCGGGCCCCCGCCGGTGCGCCGGCCGAGGTGCTGCGCGGCGTGCCGCACAACGTCACGACCCAGATGGACCTCGAGCTGTGGGACCTGTCGCGGCGCGTCGGCCCCGACCCGACGGCGAGCGACCTCGCGGGATTCCTGCAGCGGTGGGGTGACCGGGCGGTCGCCGAGATCGACCTGGGCCTGCCGCGCTGGCGCGACGACCCCGCCCACCTGCTCGGCGCCCTGGCCAACCTCGCGCGGATCGAGGACGAGTCCACCGGTCCGCGCGCGCAGTTCGAGCGTGGGGAGCGCGCCGGGCAGGAGGCCGCCCGGCAGCTCGCCGACGCCGCCGGGTCGCCGCTGCGCCGCGCCGCGGTGCGCCTGGCCCTCGACCGGGCCCGCCGCCTCGTCGGTCTGCGCGAGGCCCCCAAGCTCGGGCTCGTCCATCTCCTGGCCCGCGCCCGCGAGCAGCTCGCCGCCATCGGGGCCCAGCTCGCCGCCGACGGGCGACTCGAGCGCGCCGACGACGTCTACTTCCTCGACCT
>JAVTVZ010000135.1:1960-8187 GCA_032229625.1 Dermatophilaceae bacterium
GTGCGGGTGAGCGCGCGGAAGATCCAGGCGCTGGGCACCTGCCGCCCGGTCGCGAGGTATTCGACGGCCGAATCGGCATACAGGGTGCCCGAGAGCATGTCGAAGCCGATCTCGCGGCCGCACAGGAAGAGCTGGTCACCGACCTCGAGCGGCTCGTCCAGCGGTGGCATGAAGAGCGTGACGTCGCCGCGGATGAGGCCGAGCGCGATGAGCGGCAGCTTGCGGGAGCGGTCGTCGGGGTCGTGCAGCAGCTCCCCGACGGTCAGTGGCCGGGTGCGCAGCCACCGCGCGACGGCCGGGGTGCCGCGGGGGTCCAGGGTGATGACCGCGGTGTTGGGCGAGGCCGAGCCGCAGCGCAATCGGGTCGCGCGCAGCACCTGCGCGGCCCACTCGTCGTCCTGCTCCATCGTCTGCTCGATGAAGTCCCACAGGTGCGGGGCGACGACCCGCGCGAGGGTCTCGCGGGCGATGAGCTGGGTGGGGATGAAGACGGAGTCGGGGTCGAAGGCGTCGATGAGCGCCTCGTTGCGGATCGTGCTCTGCCGGACGCTGATGTAGAGGTCGGAATTCTCGTGGCGGGCGTGCGCGGCGATCGCGAGGTTCGTCGCGTCCTGCCGGGCGCCGGCGACGAAACCCACGGCCCCCGCGACGTCGGGGTGGCCGTCCTGCGGGTCGGCCATCGCCACCTGCATCCCCGCGCGCCGCAGATCGTGCGCCACCTCCTGCCCGAAGCGGTCGTCGGCGACGACGACCCAGCGGCCGGTGCCCAGCTCCTCGCGGCGCGGCGGCAGCGGCGCCCCCGGCTCGCTCATCAGCCACGTGACCAGCTGGTATGTCGTGGGCTTGAGCAGCGCGAGGGCGAGGTAGGCGCCATACCGGTCGTAGGGGTTGATGATCGCCGTCGGGGCGAAGTCCTCCATCCGCTCGGCCGTCGCCCGGTGCTCGCAGCGCGCGATGACGGGCACCTGGGGCCGCAGCAGGTGGACGGCCATGACGATCGCGAGGTTCGTCTCGTCGTCGTCGGTCAGGGCCAGCACGCCCTCGCAGCGGCGGTTGCCGAGCCCGGCGAGGCCGAGGACGGCGGGGTTGGCGGCGTTGCCGTCGATGCCGGGGGTGTCGACGGTCAGGGCGTCGGTCTCCAGCGCCGAGATGCGCCGCCGGTCACCGTCGATGACGACGCAGCGCCGGTGCCGCGCGTCGAGCGCGAGCGCGACCCGCCGTCCCGCCTGCCCGTAGCCGGCGACGATGACGAAGGGCTCGTCGAGCAGCGCGACGCGCCGCCGGAACTGCTGGTTGTGCAGCGCCTCGCGGAAGGCCGGCTCCTGCACGAGCGAGAGCAGCGCCCCGATCGCATACGCCCAGCCGACGACCGAGGAGTAGATCGCGACGATCACCCACATGCGTTGCAGGCTCGTGAAGGGGTAGGGCAGCTCGCCGAAGCCGATCGTCGTCGCCGTGTAGCTGATGACGTAGAAGGAGTCGAAGAGCGTCATCCGATGCGGCCGGCCCTGGTCGTCGACGCCCGGCAGCAGGCTCAGGCCCAGCACGGAGATCGCGAACGTCGCGATGAGCACGACGAGCGGCCAGCGCATCCGCCGCAGCACGAGGAAGAACGCGTCGGTCGTCGGCACGTCCGTCGGGGCGTCGACCGCGACCCGGCGCAGCTTCGAATACTCCGCCGTCGGGCGGCGCCGCACCATGAGCATGAGCAGCGGATTGACCATGGGCGCGCCTCAGTGCCGCCGGAACGACACGGTCTCGATGACGAGCAGCACCACCGAGACCAGGTTGGCCAGCAGGGCGCCGCCCGACAGCGACACGACACCCGCCATGTCCTGCGGGGTCATCCCGACGTCCGAGACCTGCGTGGCGTAGATCCACACGATCGCGGCGCAGATGAGCTGAATGTCCGCGACGAGACTCGTGGCCAGGTGCACGGCGCCGATCTGCGTGCGGTCCCCGAATTTCAGGACGGTGGCGATGAGGCTGACGATCGTCGCTGCATACAGCTCGTAGACCTGGTGGACGGCGACGTCGTCGATGTCGCCGATGAAGAAACCGAAGTTCAACGTCGCCGCGAGCAGCACGAAGAATCCGAAGACGACCTTCTCGAGGTTCACGATCGCCCACGATAGGCGCGTCGGCGCACCCAGCTGGGCCAAGTAGCCTGCGACAGGTGAGCGACGCCCCTGACATCGACACGCTCGGCGCCCTGCGCGCCTCCGGACACGTCGCGCGCAGCCTGCGCGTCGAGATCCGCGACAATCTCCTGCGCGCCCTCGCCGAGGGCACCGATCCCTGGCCGGGGCTGCACGGCTTCGACGACACCGTGCTGCCGCAGCTCGAGCGGGCCCTCATCGCCGGCCACGACGTCGTGCTCCTCGGCGAGCGCGGCCAGGGCAAGACCCGGCTGCTGCGCACCCTGGCCGGGCTGCTCGACGAGTGGACTCCGGTCATCGCCGGCGCCGAGCTCGGCGAGCACCCCTACCACCCCATCACCAGCGCCTCGATCCGGCGGGCCGCGCAGCTCGGCGACGACCTGCCCGTCGCGTGGCGCCACCGCGACGACCGGTATGCCGAGAAGCTCGCCACCCCCGACACGTCCGTCGCCGACCTCATCGGCGACGTCGACCCCGTCAAGGTCGCCCAGGGCCGCTCCCTGGGCGACCCCGAGACGATCCACTACGGGCTCGTCCCGCGCGCGCACCGCGGCATCGTCGCCGTCAACGAGCTGCCCGACCTCGCCGAGCGCATCCAGGTCGCGATGCTCAACGTCATGGAGGAGCGCGACATCCAGATCCGCGGCTACACCGTGCGGCTGCCGCTGGACGTGCTCGTCGTCGCCTCGGCGAACCCGGAGGACTACACCAACCGCGGCCGGATCATCACGCCGCTGAAGGACCGCTTCGGCGCGCAGATCCGCACCCACTATCCGGTGCGGCTCGAGGACGAGGTCGCCGTCATCCGCCAGGAGGCGCAGCTCGCCGCGGACGTGCCGGACGCGCTCGTGGAGATCCTCGCCCGCTTCACCCGGGCGCTGCGGGAGTCCCCGGCCATCGACCAGCGCTCGGGGGTGTCGGCGCGCTTCGCGATCGCCGGCGCCGAGACCGTCGCCGCCGCCGCGCGGCACCGGGCCGCCCGCCGCCACGAGCCGCAGGCCGTCGCGCGGGTCGTCGACCTCGCCGCCGCCGTCGACGTGCTGCGCGGCAAGGTCGAATTCGAGTCCGGCGAGGAGGGCCGCGAGGACGAGGTCCTCGAACACCTGCTGCGCGTCTGCCTCGCCGCGACCGTCCGCGAGCAGCTCGCCGGGGTCGACCTCGGCCCCATCGTCGCGATGATCGACGACGGCGCCCACGTGACGACCGGCGAGCAGGTGACGGCTCGCGAGTTCCTCGACGGGCTGCCCCGGATCGCGCGCCCGACCTACCACGAGATCACCGGGCGGCTGAGCGCGCACAGCGACGGCGAGCGGGCCGCCGCGATCGAGCTGGCCCTCGAGGGCCTGTATCTCGCGCGGCGCGTCGCCAAGGACAGCTCCGGCGACCGGACGGTCTACGGGTGAGCGGGCGGGGGGCCCGCTACGGGCGGTATACCGGCGGCCCCGACCCCCTGGCGCCCCCCGTCGACCTCGGGGACGCGCTCGCGCAGATCGGCGCCGACGTCATGTCCGGCACCTCCCCCCAGCGGGCGCTGCGCGAATACCTGCGCCGCGGCGACGCCGGGCTGCCCGGGCTCGAGGACCTCGCGCGGCGCGTCGCCGCCCGGCGCCGCGACATCCTGCGCCGGCACCGCCTCGACGGCACCCTGACGCAGGCCCGCGCGCTGCTCGACGAGGCCGTCCTGGCCGAGCGGCAGCAGCTCGCGCGCGATCTCGACGACGACGCCCGCTTCGCGGAGCTGCGGATCGCGGAGCTGCCGGCCTCGACCGCCGCCGCGGTGCAGGACCTCGCCGACTACGAGTGGCGCAGCCCCGCGGCCCGCTCCGCCTACGAGCAGATCAAGGACCTGCTGGGCCGCGAGGTCCTCGACGCGCACTTCGCCGGGATGAAGCAGGCGTTGGCCGGTGCCGGCGACGCCGACCGGGCCGCCGTGCAGGCGATGATCGACGACCTCAACGAGCTGCTCGAGGCGCACCGCCGCGGCGAGCCGGTCGGTGAGAAGTTCGAGGACTTCCTGACCGCCCACGGCGACTTCTTCCCCGAGCACCCGCGCAACGTCGACGAACTCATCGAGTCGCTCGCCGCCCGCGCCGCCGCCGCCGCGCGCCTGCGCAACTCCCTGACCCCCGCCCAGCGCGAGGAGCTCGACGCGCTCGCCGCCCAGGCCTTCGGGTCGCCGCAGCTCGCGCAGTCCCTCGCGCGGATGGACGCGAACCTGCGCGAGCTGCGCCCGCAGCTGTCGTGGGACGGCGCGGAGCAGGCCGGCGGGCCCGACGCCCTCGGCCTCGGCGACGGCACCGGCGCCCTGGCGGACGTCGCCGACCTCGACGCGCTCGCCGACCAGCTCGCCCAGGAGCACGCCGGCGCCGACCTGTCCGACATCGACCTCGACGCGCTCGTGCGTCAGCTCGGCGAGGGCGCCGCGGCCGACCTGGCGGCCCTGTCCGAGCTCGACCGGGCCCTGCGCGACTCCGGCCTGCTGCGGCGCGGCGCCGACGGCTCGCTGCGGCTGAGCCCGGCGGCGATGCGCCGCCTCGGCAAGACCCTGCTGCGCGACGCGACCGACCGGCTCTCCGCGCGCGTCGGCTCCCGCGACGCCCGGCACGCCGGGACCGCCGGGGAGCTGTCCGGGCAGACCCGGCCGTGGGAGTTCGGCGACACCCAGCCGTGGGACGTGACCCGCACGATGACGAACGCCCTCCTGCGCGAGGCGAGCTCAGGGGCCGGCGCGGCGTCGGGGCGGGTGCAGCTGGAGCTGTCGGACGTCGAGATCGCCCAGACCGAGGCGCGCGCCCGGGCGCGGGTCGCGCTGCTCGTCGACACGTCCTTCTCCATGGTGATGGAGGGGCGCTGGGTGCCGATGAAGCGGACCGCGCTGGCGCTGCACCACCTGGTGTCGACGCGATTCCGCGGCGACGAGCTCGACCTCATCTCCTTCGGGCGCCGCGCGAGCCAGGTGCGCATCGACGACCTCGTCGGCCTCGACGGCTCGTGGGAGCAGGGCACCAACCTGCACCACGGCCTGCTGCTCGCCGCGCGCTTCTTCCGCCGCGACCCCGGCGCCCAGCCGATCCTGCTCGTCGTCACCGACGGCGAACCGACCGCGCACCTCGCGCCCGACGGCGACGCCGTCTTCGACTACCCGCCGACCCAGGAGACGCTGGCGCTGACCGTCCGCGAGCTCGACACCGTCGCCCGCCTCGGCGCCCGCGTCACGTTCTTCCGGCTCGGCGACGACCCCGGGCTCGCGCGGTTCGTCGAGGCGATGGCCCGCCGCGCCGACGGCCGCGTCGTCGCGCCCGACCTCGCCGACCTCGGCGCCGCCGTCGTCGGCAGCTACCTGTCCGGTCGCCCCGGCGAGGGGGACGCACTCTCCGGCCGGTAGGTCGCGGCCGGCTCAGCCCAGCCGGAAGAGCGGGTCGCCGGCCGCGACGTCGCCGGACGCCTCGAGGACGGGCTCACCGACCGTGCGGGAGTTCGTCACGATGACGGGGGTCACCAGCGAGAACCCGGCCTCCTCGATGACCTGCGGATCGAACGTGATGAGCGGCGCGCCCACGGCGACCGTCTCGCCCTTGTGGACGTGGGCGGTGAAGCCCTTGCCCTTGAGGCGGACCGTGTCGAGCCCGACGTGCACGAGGACTTCGACGCCGGTGTCGGAGGCGATGCCCACGGCGTGACGCGTGGGGAAGAGCAGCATGACGTGCCCGTCGACCGGGCTGACCACCGTCGTCGACGTGGGGCGCAGCGCCAGGCCCGGGCCGACCATCCGGTGGGAGAACGCCGGGTCGGCGACCTGCGAGAGGTCGATCACCTCCCCGTCGAGCGGCGCGCGGACCAGCGTCGGGGCCGACGGGCCCGCCGGCTCGGGATCGGCGGCGGCGACCGGCGCCGACGCGGCGGGCTCCTCGGTGCGGGTGTGCGGCTTGAGCTGCGCGGCCGCGCGGCGCAACGCGCCGACTAGCTGGTCCTTCACGACGACTCCGTCCGACGAGCGCGGCCCCGGTGCCGCGGGCTTCCCGATCGGCAGGATTCTCCCACGCGCAGCCGCGCCGCACCGGCGTTGTC
>JAVTVZ010000136.1:0-8164 GCA_032229625.1 Dermatophilaceae bacterium
GTGCCGTCAGCGGTTCGTCATGGCCTCCATGGCCTCGGGGTAGCGGTCGCCCTGGATCTCGATGCGGCTCGCGGCGGCCGTGAGCTCGGCGACCTCGTCGGCGGACAGCTCGAGCTGGGTGGCGCCGATGTTCTCCTCCCGGCGGTGCCGCTTGCGGGTGCCGGGGATGGGGACGATCCACGGCTGCTGGGCGAGCAGCCACGCGATGGCGACCTGGCCGGGCGTCGCGCCCTTGGCGTCGGCGACGCGCCGGACGAGGTCGACGACCGCCACGTTCGCGGCGAGCGCGTCCTTCTGGAAGCGCGGCAGGGTCGCCCGGATGTCGCCCTCGCCGAAGGTCGTCGACGCGTCGACGGTGCCCGTCAGCATGCCGCGCCCCAGCGGGCTGAACGGCACGAAACCGACCCCCAGCTCGGCGCACACCCCGAGCACCTCCTCCTCGGGCCGCCGCCAGAAGAGCGAGTATTCGCTCTGCAGCGCCGTCACCGGCTGCACCGCGTGCGCCCGCCGCAGCGTGCCGGCCGCGGCCTCGGACAGGCCGAAGTGGCGCACGATGCCGGCGTCGATGAGCTCCTTGACGGTGCCGGCGACGTCCTCGATCGGCACGTCGGGGTCGACGCGGTGCTGGTAGAGCAGGTCGATGTAGTCGGTCCCCAGGCGCCGCAGCGACCCCTCGACGGCTCGACGGATCTGCGCCGGGCTGCTGTCGACGCCGTGCCAGACGCCCTCGGCATCAGGGTCGATGTCGAAGCCGAACTTCGTCGCGATGACGACCTGGTCGCGCACCGGCGCCAGGCCCGCGCCGACGAGCTCCTCGTTGTCGTACGGCCCGTAGACCTCCGCGGTGTCGAAGAACGTCACCCCGCGATCGACGGCCTCCCGCAGGAACGTCACCATCTCGCCGCGGTCCGGCAGCGCCCCGAAGCTCTGGCTCATGCCCATGCAGCCCAGCCCGATCGCCGAGACCTCCAGGCCCTGCCCGAGAGTGCGTGTCTGCATCAGTGCTCCTGTCGCTCACGTGCGTCGGCGGCGCCCCGCCGCCCTGACAACCCCGACGCTAACCACAACCCGGCCCTGAGTGCAGGCGCTCGCCTACCCCTCGGGGCGCTCCGGCGCGGAAGGCGCCCGCCCGGCCCCCCAAGCGTGCGGTCGCGCCTCCAGCAGCCCGTCGCGGCTATCTCCGCAACCCCGAGCGCTGAGCGCAACCGCGAGCGGTAGAGGCGGCCGGCCTGGGGCGGGCGGGTGCGGGCGGGTGGGGGCGGCAATGGCCCCGGACGCACGCGAGGCGCCGCCAGCCCGGCCGGGCTGTGGCGGCGCCTCGCGCATCGTCCGCACGTCGCGGTAGCGGGCGGACGGTCGACCGGCAGGGCCTCGCGGATATGTCCGGCCCCCTGCTCAGGGGACCTCGTGCGGTGCCCTGACGGTCGTAGCACTCCGGCGGCCGGTGGGCCCCTTCGTGCTTGTGATCACCATGGTGACACCACCCCGGCGCGGTGCACAATGGCCGCACCATTCATTGATCAGATCGACCAATTCTGGCCGTCTCGGCGCGCCGGAGCTGGTCACGACGCCCCCGGAGCCGCGATGTACACGCTCGACGCGACCGACCGCCGCATCCTCGCCGCCCTCGACGACGACCCGCGGATGACCGTGCTGCTGCTCGCCCAGCGCACGGGCCTGGCCCGCGGCACCATCCAGAGCCGGCTCGACCGCTACCGCACCGAGGGCTTCCTGCGGCTGGAGAGCACCCGCATCCCGCCGGCCGCGCTGGGGCGGGGGCTCGCCGCGACCGTGTCGGCGGAGCTGGATCAGCGGCTGCTCGAGGAGGCGATGTCGGGGGTGCGCCGGATCCCGGAGGTGCTGGAGTGCTTCGCGCCGGCGGGCAACACCGACCTGTTGTGCCGGGTCGTCGCGCGCGACCCGCAGGACCTCTACCGGGTGTCCGAGGAGATCCGGCTGTGCCCGGGCATCCTGCGCACGCAGACGGCGGTCTTCCTGCGCGAGGTCATCCCCTATCGGATCCGGCCGCTGCTCGACGCAGACGGCTGAACGCCCGACCGTCGCCGGGCCGGTCGGGCGCTGCGGTCCTCGGAGAGGCGTGCCGGTCACTGCGGCGCCGCGACCACCGGCACCTCGTCGGCATCGCCCGCCGCGAGGCGAGAGTGCCGACGCCCGTAGCCGAAGTACACCGCCAGGCCGATGGCCAGCCACACGAGGAAGCGGATCCACGTCTCGGTCGCCAGGCTCGCCATCATGCCCAGGCACGCGATCGCGGACAGCCCCGGCAGCCACGGCGACAGCGGCACGCGGAAGGGCCGACGCATGTCCGGCTCGGTGCGGCGCAGGACGATGACGGCGACGGAGACGACGAGGAACGCGAAGAGGGTGCCGATGCTGACCATCTCCGCGAGCGCGTCGAGCGGCACGAACGCACCGAGCAGCGCGACGACCGCGGTGGTGCCGACGGTGACCCCGACGGGGGTGCGCCAGCGCGGGTGGACGCGCCCGACGGCGGGGGGCAGCAGCCCGTCGCGGGACAGGGCGAAGCCGATGCGGCCCATGCCGACGATGTCGACGAGGATCACCGAGCTGAGGCCGCAGACGGCGGCGATGCCGATGAGCACACCGGCCCACCCGAGCCCGACCTGCGCGAACGCGTCCGCCAGGGGCGCCCCCTCGGACAGCTGGGTGTACTTCACCATGCCGGTGACGACGAGGCAGACGGCCAGATACAGGACCGTGCAGATGACGAGGGAGCCGATGAGGCCGCGGGGCATGTCGCGGGCCGGGTCCTTGGTCTCCTCACCGAGGTTGGCGACGATCTCGAAGCCGGAGTAGGCGAAGAAGACGACGGCGGCGGCCGCGAGCACCCCGGAGACGCCGAAGGCCGTCGGGGTGACGCCGCTGAGCACCTGCCACAGGGGCGTCTGGAGGGTGCCGAGGGCGTCCTGCTTCGTCGGCTCCGACGGCGGCACGAAGGGCGCCCAGTTCGCCGCCTTCACGAAGAAGATGCCGACGGCGATGATGAAGAGACAGACCGACACCTTGATGGCGACGAGCACATTCGTCACCCACCTCGACTCCGAAATACCGCGCACCGCGACGAATCCGAGGACGAGCGTGATGAGGACCGCGCCGAGATTGACGACAGAATCCTCCCCGAAGAATGTCGGGGGGAGCCCGAGCGCGGCTTGTAGGTAGCCGGACCAGCCGCGGGCCACGACGGCCGCACCGAGGGCGAATTCCAGCACCAGATCCCACGCGATGATCCACGCGAAGATCTCACCGATCGTCGTATACGCATACGTGTAGGCGGACCCGGCGGTCGGCACGGACGAGGCGAGTTCGGCATAACACAGGGCTGCGAGCAGCGCGATGACGCCGGCGATGAGGAAGGAGATCGCCACGGCGGGGCCGGCATTGTGCTTGGCCTGGATGCCGGTGAGCGTGAAGATGCCGGTGCCGATGATCATGCCGATGCCGAAGGCGACGAGATCCTTGGCCGTCAGTCGCTTGGCCAGGCCGGCGCCGGCGTGATCTGCCGGGTCATTCTGATGGAGCACCGTGTGCACGCTCTTCTTGCGCAGCGGGCTCCCCGAGGTTGCGGTCATGGCCGCCAACCTAGACCCGCCACACACCCCCGACGTGGGGCCGACGATCGCTCGTGAGCGCCATTTCACACGGCTTTTACATCGGCGGGCCGCACAGGTCCACACTCGACACATGACGGCGCATGAGGACCCGGCGGCGACCCCGTCGTGGGTGCTGCATGTGGATCTCGACCAGTTCATCGCGGCGGTCGAGGTGCTGCGTCGCCCCGAGCTCGCCGGGCGGCCGGTGATCGTCGGCGGGCAGGGCGACCCGACGCAGCGGGCGGTGGTCTCGACGGCGTCCTACGAGGCGCGCGCGTCCGGCGTGGGGTCGGGGATGCCGCTGCGGATCGCGGCGCGCAAGTGCCCCGAGGCGGTGCTGCTGCCCGTCGACGCGCCGGCCTATCTCGCGGCGTCCGAGCAGGTGATGGCGGTGCTGCGGGAGTGCGCGACGGTCGAGGTGCTCGGCTGGGACGAGGCGTTCCTGGGGGTGCGGACCGACGATCCGGTGGGGTTCGCGCGGCAGGTGCAGGCGCGGGTGCTCGCGGCGACGGCCCTGCACTGCTCGATCGGCATCGGCGACACGACGGTCCGCGCGAAGAACGCGACGGACTTCGGCAAGCCGCGCGGCGTCTTCACGCTCACCGCCGCGACCTGGCTCGACGTCATGGGCGAGCGCCCCACGCGGGCCCTGTGGGGCGTCGGCGCGAAGGTCTCCGCGCGCCTGGCCCGCCTCGGCATCACGACGGTCGCGCAGCTCGCCGCCGCCGAACCGGCGCTGCTGACCGCCGAATTCGGCCCGCGGATGGGCGGCTGGTACGGCGACCTCGGGCGCGGCGACGGGCGCGCGCACGTCGACCCGACGCCGTGGGTGCCGCGCGGCCACGGCCACGAGACGACCTATCAGCAGGACCTGAGCGACCGCGCCGACATCCTCGCCGCCGTCGCCGCGCTCGCCGAGCAGGTCGTCGACGACCTCGACCGCGCGGGCCGCCCGGCCGTCCGATTGCGGCTGAAGATCCGGTACGCGCCGTTCTTCACCGTGACCCGGTCGCGCACGCTGCCCGCGCCGACGTCGCAGCGTGCCGAGATCGTCGCCGCCGCCGTGGCGCTCGCGCAGGACCGCATCGAGCCCGACCGGGCCATCCGACTGCTCGGCGTGCACGCGGAGATGACGCCGCCGTAGCGCGTGCCGAGACCTCGCGGCGTGCGCCGCGGCCGACGGCGACGCTCCAGCCACGTCGGGGAGGCCGACTGGCAGGACTCCCCTGCCCGACCTAGCCTCGATCCCGAGCGTGCCGGTCCAGCCTCGCGGCCGCGCCGTCGCCTCGACCCCAGGACTGCACATGACTGTCGATCCGTTGCGCCCCATCCCCGCTCAGCACCAGGACTGGCCCGGCACTGTCGCCGACCTGACTCCGACCCCCGACCACGGCGAGCGCTGGCGGGGCCGCGACCGCCTCACCGGCAAGCGCGCGCTGATCACCGGCGCCGACTCGGGCATCGGACGGGCGGTCGCGACGCTCTTCGCCGCCGAGGGCGCGGACGTCGCGATCGCCTACCTGCCGCAGGAGGAGGACGACGCGCAGGCGACCAAGGCCCTCGTCGAGGCGGCAGGTCGCCGCTGCGTGCTCATCCCAGGAGACCTGCGGACCGCGCAGGCCAACCTCGACGCCGCCACGCAGGCCGTCGCTGCGCTCGGCGGGGTCGACGTGCTCGTGCCCAACGCCGCCTACCAGATGACCCACGACGACCTCGTCGACTTCCCCGACAAGCAGATCGAGCGGACGTTCGCGACCAACGTCTTCTCGCCGTTCTGGCTGATCAAGCACCTGAGCGAGCAGTTCACGGCGGGCGGGAGCATCATCGTCACGACCTCGATCCAGGCCGTGGATCCCTCGGAGCACCTGCTGGACTACGCCGCGTCGAAGGCCGCGCTCAACAACCTCGTCGTCAACCTCGCCGCCCAGCTCGGCCCCCGTGGCATCCGCGTCAACGCGGTCGCCCCCGGCCCGATCTGGACCCCGCTCATCCCCGCGACGATGGCCGCCGACAAGGTCGAGGGCTTCGGCTCCGACACTCCGCTCGGACGGGCCGGCCAGCCCGTCGAGGTCGCCGCCGCCTACGTCTTCCTCGCCTCCGACGACGCGAGCTACGTCTCCGGCACGGTGGTCGGGGTGACCGGGGGACGCGCGGTCTTCTGAGCCACCCGACCGGCTGAGGCACCCGACCTGCTGCCACCCGACGCCGGGCCCGACCGCCACCGCGCGATGGGTAGGTTGTGCGGCATGCGCCCCCTCGTCGTGACCGAATTCATCACCCTCGACGGCGTCGTCGAAGGCCCCGGCGGCGGGGACCACCCGCACGCCGGCTGGACCTTCAAGGACGTGCCGTTCGACCCCGCGGCCTACGAGATCAAGGGCCGCGAGCAGGAGGAGGCCGGCGCGCTGCTGCTCGGCGGCACGACCTACCGCGAGTTCGCGCCGATCTGGCCGACCATGGAGGACTTCGCGCGCTACAACTCCCTGCCGAAGTACGTCGTGTCGACGACCCTGACCGACGCCGACCTCGCGCCGGACTGGCCGCACACGACGATCCTGCGCTCCGTGTCCGAGGTCGCGGCGCTCAAGGAGGGCGACGGCGGGCCGCTGCTCGTGCACGGCAGCGCGACCCTCGCGCAGGGCTTGGCCGCGGCCGGGCTCGTCGACCGCTACACGCTGCTGGAATTCCCGCTCGTGCTCGGCTCCGGCACCCGGCTCTTCGCCGACGACGGCGCGAAGGCCGGGCTCACCCTCGTCGAGCACGCGACCTACGGCAACGGCGTGCGGCTCGCGATCTACGACGTGCGGCGCGAGGAGGGCATCATCGCTTCGTGAGCGATGACTGCGGCGTCCGCGGCGCCGCACCCGGCGCGGAGACCGGCGCGGCGAGCGAGCCACCGGGCTGGCTGACGCGCGTGCGCCCGCGGCTCGAGGCCGCTCGCGACCGGATCGGCCGGGTCGAGCCGGGTGAGGCGGGTGAGGCGGGTGAGGCGCAGGAGCGGGCGGACGCGGCGGCGCAGTGGTTCACGACGTTCGCCCCGCCGCCGGACCCGTGGCGGCGCTCGGCCGTGCTCATGGTCTTCTCCCCCGCGCCCGACGACGGCAGCGACGGCGTCCCGCGCAGCGACGGCCCGGGCGGCGACGGCGGCTCGCGTCGGCTCGGGGTGCGGCTGCTGCTCACCGAGCGGGCCCACACGCTGCGGGCCCACGCGGCGCAGGTCGTCGTCCCCGGGGGCCACGTCGACCCGGGCGACGACGGCCCGGTCGGCGCGGCGCTGCGCGAGGCGCAGGAGGAGGTCGGTCTCGACCCGGCGAGGGTGACGGTCGTCGACGAGCTGCCACCCCTCTACCTGCATCCGGCGGGCACGGCCGTGCACCCGGTGCTCGCGTGGTGGCCGCGGCCGCACCCGCTGCGGGTCGTCGACGAGGCGGAGGTCGCGCGGATCCTGTCGGCGGACGTCGACGCGATGCTCGACCCGGCGCACCGCTTCACGGTCGTCGCGCCGGACCGGTATCGCGGGCCCGGCTTCGAGGTCGGGGGCCTGGTCGTCTGGGGTTTCACGGCCAACCTCGTCGACCACGTCATGGAGCTCGCCGGCGTCGCCCCGGCGTGGGACGGGCGTCGGCAGCGACCCCTGCCGGATTACCTCGCGTCGGCCTACTGGCCCCGGTGACGCACGTCCTGACCTCGACGCGGCGGGAAAATGAGCTTGGTCACTTCCCGTATCGTCAGGGATCCGTCACACATACTGTGGGCTCATGGCATCGGACGCCGCCTTCTCGCGCGCAGTGAGCACCGTCGGTTTCATCTTCGGCGCGTGCCAGGCGCGCGCCCTGCCCGGGCCCATCCTCGTGGAGCTGCTCGGCGAGGTCGGCATGTCCGGCTCCGCGGCGCGGCAGCTGCTCAAGCGCATGACCGGTGTCGGGGCGCTCAACACCGAGCGGCACGGGCGCGTCACCGTCTACAAGATGGCCGGCGACATGCTGCTGCGCTTCAACACGATCCGTCTGGGTCGCACGGCACCACCGTGGCGCGGGTCGTTCGAGGTCGTCGTCTACGACCTCGGGGAGCGCGAGCGGATCTGGCGGGACCGGCTGCGTGCCACGGCGACCTCGGCGGGTTTCGCGGCGCTGCGGCCGGGGGTGCTGATCGGCTTCGAGTCGCCCGACCCGTGGCTGCGGCACTTCAGCCGGCTGCGCGACCAGCTCGGCCTGCTCGAGGTCGGCGCGTGGGACGTCGACCTCGGGACCGCGCAGCGGGTCGCGGCCCGGGCCTGGGAGATCGACACCCATCGCGACGCGATCCTCGCCGGCATCCGCCACATCGAGGCCATCGGCGACGCCGAGCCGACCGACGGCTGGGGCGCGCTGCGCCAGCTGCAGCTCACCGTGAGCACCGCGGCGTCCCTGTGGCTGTCCGTGCCGCGGCTGCCCGCCGAGCTCACCCCGGCGGACTGGCCGATGCGCCCGCTGGCCCGGGCCGTCGACGCCGTGAGCGCGCGCACCGACGCCCTCGTCGGCGTCACCCTGCGC
>JAVTVZ010000137.1:0-44329 GCA_032229625.1 Dermatophilaceae bacterium
CTCAGCGCAGCGCGAGGACGCGCTGCCAGTAGGTGTCGATGACGGGCCGGTCGCCCAGCGGAGCGGCCAGGCGGACCGAGACGTTGCCGGCGCGATCCGCACAGGCTCCTGTGGCGTCGGCGGGGCCCTTGGCGGCGTAGACCGCGACCGCGGCGTCGCTCTGCGAGGCGAAGAGCCGCCAGCAGCCGCCGCCCGTGGCACGAGCCTTGACGTCCTTGGGGTCCAGCCGCGCGGTCAGGATCCGCCCCTGCCGCAGCGCGGTGCGCCACAGGGGCAGCTGCTGGGCATCGACGGCCGCGGGCGTCCCGCCGCGATAGGCCGGGCCGAAGCGGATCAGCCCCGCGTCGGTGACGGCGGGCCGCACGAGCGTGACCTTGGAGCCGCGCACCGCGTAGCTCCACGCCGGCAGCGTCACCGTGCCGGCGTCGGTGTCCTGGACCATCGTCGTGGGCTTGACCCCGGTGACGACGACGGGCTCGCACGTCGGGCACGCGGGGCCGCCGCCGGCCTGCAGCTGCGTGAAGACCGTCGCCGCGGAGGCGACCGGAGCGGTATACCGCTCGCCGGAGGGCAGGCGCACGCGCGCGACGGTCGTCGCCGTCGGCAGGTCGACCGACGCGGTGACCTTGCCGGCCCGCAGCGCCCGCTCGTTGTTGGCGCCGAGGGTCAGCCCGTTGGCGAGCCTGCGGGCGCCCCAGGCACCCTGCTCGCGCCCGGGGGCCGTGCGCACCCCGGCGCCGAGGGGGGCCGCGGCGACCGGCGCGCCGGGATTGGCCGCCGCCTGCAGGCGCGCGAGGTCGGCGATCGCAGCGGCGGCGCGGGCCGCGACGGGCGCCGGGGCGCCGGCCGGGGTGCCGACCTGCGGGGCCGCGGGCGTCTCGCTCGGGCCGGGGCCGGCCGTCGGGCTCGTGGCGGAGGTCGACGGGGCCACGGTCGCTTGGCCGCCCGTGCCCGACGCGCCTGAGGTGCCCGAGGCGCCCGACGCACCCGACGAGGGGACGCTGCCGGCCGAGGTGCCGGAGCCGCCGACGACGGGCGACAGGCTCGCGACGGGCGAGTCGGGGCGCACGGCGGTCACCTTCGCGGTGTTGTCGCTGGTGAGCCGCACGACGGCGACGAGCACGCCGATGAGCACGACGACGGCCCCGCAGACGAGGGCCACGCGGGCCGCGCGCACCGTGCCGGGGCGGATCGGCTTGCGATGGCGACCGGCCGACGGGCCCGGTGGCGCTCCGGCTCCCTGGCTGTCCACGCCGTCTACCTCCCGGGGGTTCAGGGCCCGCAGCTGCGGCGGCTTGCTCCTGGCGTCCCCATCGGCAGATACGCCCGCAACCGCAAGAGAACTGAGCGAATTCTTGCTCGTCTCAGGCGGATTCGTCGGGATTCTCGTCGGTCTCGCCGCCGGGACCGGTGTGTGCGGTGTCGGTGAGCTCGGGCCCGCCGAGCGCCGTCGGGGTCCACAGGTCCACGTGCCACGTGCCGGGCCCGGAGCCCTCGACGACGACCATCGCCGTGTTTTCCAACGGCCGGTCGGAGGCGAACTGCAGGTCGATGTTGTCGGCCCGGCTCGCCGCCCACATGCGGATCATCGCCCCGTGCGAGACGAAGACCGCCGTGCCGTCGCCGACCTCCGCCAGGGCCTCCGCGACGACCTCGTCGAAGCGCGCGAGCACCTCCGCGCCGGTCTGCGCGCCCGGCATCCGCGCGTCGAGATCCTCGTCCCACGCAAAGACCTGACCGACGTAGGCCGTCAGGCTCTCGCGGTCGTTGCGCATCTCCAGATCCCCGGCGCCGATCTCACGCAGCCCGGCCCGCACGCGCGGCTCCAGGCCCCGATCCCGCGCCAGCGGCGCCGCCGTCTGCTGGGTGCGCACGAGCGTGGAGACGTAGATCGCGGCGATGTCCTCACCGGCCAGCGCCGCAGGCACGGCGAGCGCCTGCGCCCGGCCGAGATCGGTGAGGTCGGCGCCCGGCTCGGACGTGTCGAGGTGATGCCCGACGTTGCTGGAAGTCTGACCGTGTCGCACGAGGAGCAGCCGCATACGGCCCATTGTCACCCGCAGACTCCACGCGCCCGCCCACCCGCCCGACCCGCGCGCCGGACGACCCGGCCCCGGTCCGCGTCGGTCAGCCGGCGCCCGTGGGTCGGCGTGCGTGGGTCGGCGCGCGCGGGTCGGCGCGCGTCAGTCGGCGATGGTGGGCCTGGGCACGTCGTGGGGCAGCGCCCCGAACTTCTCGACGGCCTTGACGGTGCCGGAGATGATGAGTTCGTCGCCGCGGTGCGGGATCGTCTCCAGGTCGGCGTAGGTGTAGGACTCCCCCTGCTGCTTGATGCCGACGACCGTCACGCGGTGGCGGGTGCGCACGTCGGACTTGCCGAGCGGGATCCCCCACAGGATGGCCGGGGCCTGGATCCGGGCGAGCGCGTAGCCCTCGAATTCCAGGTAGTCCTCGAGGCTGCCGACGATCTGGTGGGCGACGGCCTTGCCCATGGCCCGCTCGGGATAGACGACGTGGTGAGCGCCGACGCGCGAGAGGATCTTGCCGTGCTTGGTGGTGATCGCCTTGGCCCAGATCTCCTCGACCCCGGCCTCCGAGAGCGCCAGCACCGTCAGCACGCTCGCCTCGATGTCGGTGCCGATCGCGACGACGGCCCGGTCGAACGTCGCGACGCCGAGCTGACGCAACGCCTCCTCGTCGGTGGTGTCGGCCTGCACGACGTGGGTCAGCTCGGCGGCGAAGCGCTGCACGAGCTCGGGATTCTCGTCGATGGCCATCACCTCCTTGTCCATCTCGACCAACGACAGCGCGACGGCCGAGCCGAACCGGCCGAGGCCGATGACGAGCACGGACTCCGCCTGTCGCCGGGAGCTCTTCTTGCCGAGCATGCGTACGCCTTTCTCACGGTGGCCACGCCGGGCCGGTGTGCTGCGGTGCGGTCGGGCGCCGGCTCAGCCGACGATCGGACGCTCCCGGGGCAGGTGGTAGTGGCGCCGACGGCTGCGCAGGGCGAGCGCCGAGGCCACGGTGATCGTGCCGACACGCCCGACGAACATCAACACCATGAGCATGAACTGCCCGGGGGCGCCGAGCTCGGGGGTGATGCCCAGCGACAACCCGCACGTGCCGAAGGCCGACACGACGTCGAAGACGACGGCGACCAGCGGCAGATCCGTGAGGATGACCAGCACGATCGTCGCCAGCGTCACCATCCCCACCGACATGAGCGCGATCGCCAGGGCCTGCCGCTGCGTCGAGGAGCTGATGCTGCGGTGGGCGATCGTGACGTCGGCCTCCCCGCGCACCTCCGAGAGGATGACGAAGCCGAGCAGGAAGAACGTCGACACCTTCAGGCCACCGGACGTGCCCGCCGAGCCGCCGCCGATGAACATGAGCACGATCGTCACGACGACCGTCTCCTCGTGGATCTGGGCGTAGTCGACGACGTTGAGGCCCGCCGAGCGCGGCATGACGGCCCCGCCGAGCGCGGCGTTGATCTTCGTGGCGACCGACATCGGGCCCAGCGTCGCCGGGTTCGTCCACTCGAACGCGATGAACGTCAGGAAGCCGACCGCCGCGAGCAGCAGCCACCCCCACACGGTCAGCCGCGTGTGCACCGACCAGCGCCCCGGCCGGCGCCACCGCTGCAGCAGCTCGAAGACCGCGGGGTAGCCCAGGCTGCCGACGAAGACCGCGGCATACATCGGCCAGACGACGAAGGCGTCCGGCACAAAACCCATGATGCTGTCGGTGCGCAGCGAGAAGCCGGCGTTGGTGAACGCCATACAGGCGAAGAAGACGCCCTCCCACACCGCCTGCACCGGATGCTGCCCGGCGATCAGGAAGCGGACCGTCAGGATCGTCGCGATCGTGGCCTCGCACACGACCATGAGCAGACCGATGCGCACGAGCACGGAGCGGACCTCGCCGACCCCGCTGGTCTGCTTCTCGGTCTGGGCGCTCAGGCTGCCCGCGAGATCGGCGCGCCCGCGCACGAGCAGCGCCAGCAGCGTCGCGGCCGACATGATGCCGTAGCCACCCATCTGGGTGAGCAGCACCATGACGCCCTGCCCGAAGGGCGTCCAGTAGGTCGCGGTGTCGACGACCGTCAGCCCGGTGATGCAGGTCGCCGACACGGCCGTGAAGGCCGCCGCCATGATGTCGACGTCACCCGGGTGCGCGATCGGCAGCATCAGCAGCAGCGCGCCGAGCATCATGACGGCCAGGAACGCCAACGGCACCACCCGCACGGGGTGCAGCAGTATACGCTGCGCCACCTTGACCGCCGACATCCCGCCTCGTCCTCTCGTCACTGCCCATCATCTCGGCGGCCGCGGCTCGCCGGCCGATCCGCCGCGCCGGGCACCGGCGGCCCCCGCGACTCTTGCGCCCTCGCCCGTGGTGCGCCTTCGTCCTGCTACGCCTACGTCCTTCTACTCCTTCGTCTGCTCGGCCCAGAGGTTGACCTCGGAGGAGTCGACGGCGCGCTCGTCGATCGCGGCGAGCTCCTCGTCGCTGAAGTCCAGATTGCTCAGCGCGCCGAGGTTGTCCTCGAGCTGGCGCACGCTGGAGGCGCCGATGAGCGTGGACGTCATCCGCGGGTCGCGCAGCACCCACGCCAGGGCCATCTGCGCCAGCGACTGACCGCGCGCCCCGGCGATGTCGTTGAGCGCCCGGACCCGGTCCAGGGTCGCCGGGGTCAGCGTCGAGGCCGCCAGCGACCCCTCCCGCGACGCGCGCGACCCCTCGGGCACACCCTGCAGATACCGGTCCGTGAGCACCCCCTGGGCCAGGGCGGTGAAGGCGATGCACCCCATCCCGTCGGCCTCCAGCTGGTCGAGCAGCGCCTGCTCCTCGATCCAGCGGTTCAGCATGTTGTAGGACGGCTGGTGGATGAGCAGCGGCGTGCCCAGGTCGCGCGCGATCGCCGCCGCCTCGGCGGTCTTGGCGCTGGAGTAGCTCGAGATGCCGGCATAGAGGGCCTTGCCGCTGCGGACCGCCTGGTCCAGGGCGCGCATCGTCTCCTCGACGGGCGTCTCGGGGTCGAAGCGGTGGCTGTAGAAGATGTCGACGTAGTCGAGCCCGAGCCGGGCCAGCGACTGGTCGAGGCTGGCGAGCACATACTTGCGGCTGCCGCCGCCCTGCCCGTAGGGGCCGGGCCACATGTCCCACCCGGCCTTGGTCGAGATGATCAGCTCGTCGCGGTAGGGCGCGAGATCCTGACGCAGGATCTGGCCGAAGTTGATCTCCGCCTGGCCGTACGGCGGCCCGTAGTTGTTCGCCAGGTCGAAGTGCGTGACGCCCCGGTCGAAGGCCCGCCGCACGATCGCCCGCTGCGTCTCGTGGGGCTTGTCGTCGCCGAAGTTCTGCCACAGGCCCAGGGAGATCACCGGCAGCTTCAGGCCGCTGCGCCCGCAGAACCGGTAGGTCATCGCGTCGTAGCGGTCGGCGGCGGCGGCGTAGTCGCTCATGCGTGTCGAGGTCATGGCGCCATCCTGCACCGCAGCACCGACAAGAGACGCCAACGGCGGGCCCTCATCGCGGATGGGGGCCCGCCGTCGCAGGTCGGACGCGCGGGTGCGAGCAGCGCTCAGGCCGTCAGGCTCGGGTAGAGCGGGTGCTTGCGCGCCAGGGCCTCGACCCGAGTGCGCAGGGCCGCGGCCTTGTCGTCGTCGAAGTCGGGGGCCAGCGTCTCGGCGATGATGTCGGCGACGGCGGCGAAGTCGTCGGAGCCGAAGCCGCGGGTCGCCAGCGCCGGCGTGCCGATCCGCAGGCCCGAGGTGACCATCGGCGGGCGCGGGTCGTTGGGCACCGCGTTGCGGTTGACGGTGATCCCGACCTGGTGGAGCCGGTCCTCGGCCTGCTTGCCATCGAGGTCGGACTTCGCGAGGTCGACGAGCACGAGGTGCACGTCGGTGCCGCCGGACAGCACCGAGATCCCCGCCTCCGTCATGTCGGGCTTGAGCAGCCGGTCGGCCAGGAGCTTGGCGCCCTCGAGCGTGCGGGCCTGGCGGTCCTTGAACTCCTCGCCCGCCGCGACCTTGAAAGAGACCGCCTTGGCGGCGATGACGTGCTCGAGCGGGCCGCCCTGCAGGCCGGGGAAGACCGCGGAGTTGATCTTCTTGGCGATGTCCGCGTCGTCGGTGAGGATCACGCCGCCGCGGGGGCCGCCGAGCGTCTTGTGCGTCGTCGACGTCGTGACGTGGGCGTGCGGCACCGGGTTGGGGTGCAGCCCGGCCGCGACGAGCCCGGCGAAGTGCGCCATGTCGACCATGAGGTAGGCCCCGACCTCGTCGGCGATCTCGCGGAAGCGCCCGAAGTCCAGCTGGCGCGGGTAGGCCGACCAGCCGGCGATGATCATCTTCGGCTTGTGCTCGCGGGCCAGGGCCTCGACCTCGTCCATGTCGACGAGCCCCTCGCCGGTCACGTGGTAGGGGCGGACGTCGAACATCTTGCCCGAGTAGTTGATCCGCATCCCGTGCGTCAGGTGACCGCCGTGCGCCAGATCGAGACCGAGGATCGTGTCACCCGGCTGGAGCAGCGCGAAGAACACCGCCGTGTTGGCCTGCGCGCCCGAGTGGGGCTGCACGTTGGCGTAGCCGGCGCCGAAGAGGGCCTTGAGCCGCTCGATCGCGAGCTTCTCGGCGACGTCGACGTGCTCGCACCCGCCGTAATAGCGCCGCCCCGGATAGCCCTCGGCGTACTTGTTCGTCGCGACCGACCCCTGTGCCTCCATGACCGCGACCGGCGCGAAATTCTCCGACGCGATCATCTCCAGCGTCGATTCCTGCCGATCCCGCTCGGCGTCCAACGCCGCCGCGATCTCGGGGTCCACCTGCGCCAACGACTCGTTCAGCAGATTCATGTCGGCAGTCTCGCAGATCCGCCCCCGCGGCGGCTCGGGTGCCTGGGCCCGGCGGCACGCCCGCCGGGGCGTGACGGATGTCAGGGGCGGGTCGTGACGCGCGGGCCAGGGCGGACGCCGCTGCGGCGCCCAGGATCGAGTCATGGCACGCACCCAGACACCCACTCTCGACCTGCGCGGTGTGCACAAGTCCTTCCCCGCCGGCCGCGCCGGTCGCGCCGGTCGAGGCGCGACCGTGCAGGCCGTCCGCGGCATCGACCTGCGGATCGAGCCCGGCGAGGTCGTCGCCCTGCTCGGCCCCAACGGCGCCGGCAAGACGACGACCCTCGACATGATCCTCGGCTTCACCGCCCCGACCGCCGGCACCGTGCAGCTGCTCGGGGGCGACCCGACGCGCGCCGTGACCAGCGGCGCCGTCTCCAGCGTCATGCAGACCGGCGGGCTCCTGCCGCGGCTGACCGTCGGCGCGACCCTCGCGCTCGTCGCGAGCCTCTTCGACCGCACCGACGACCTGCGCGACGTCGCCGCCCGCGCCGGCATCACCGGCCTGCTCGACCGCCGCGTCGGCAGGTGCTCCGGCGGGGAGCAGCAGCGGCTGCGCTTCGCCCTCGCGCTGCTGCCCGACCCCGAGCTGCTCCTGCTCGACGAGCCGACCACCGGCCTGGACGTCGCCGGCCGCCGCGCCTTCTGGGAGGCCATCCGTGCCGACGCCGACCGCGGCCGCACGATCGTCTTCGCCACCCACTACCTCGCCGAGGCCGACGACATCGCCGACCGCATCGTGCTCATGCGCGCCGGGCGCATCGTCGCCGACGGCACCCCCGCGCAGGTCAAGGCCGCCGCGCTGGGCCGTCGGGTGCGGGCCCGCGTCGGCGCGCACGTCGACGCCGAGGTCGGCGCGCTGCCCGGCGTCACCGACGTCGCCCGCGCCGGCGGCACCCTCACCGTGCGCACCACCGACTCCGACGCCCTCGCCCGACACCTGCTCGGCGCCACCGACGCCACCGACGTCGAGATCACCGCCGAGGCCCTCGAGGACGCGTTCGTCGCCCTCACCACCGACGCCACCGAAGCCACCAAAGCCACCGAAGCCACCGACACGACCGCTACTGCACCGACCGGAGCACGCTCATGACGACGACCGCCGCCCACACCACCGCGGCCCCCGACGAGAAGGCGGCCGGGCCCGCCGCGAGCGGCGCAGGACCGCGCGGCCCGCGCCCGCGCGCCCGCCGCGCTGGAGGCATGAACCTCACGTTCCAGCGCATCGAGCTGGCCCGCATGCTCGCCAACCCGTGGACGATGGTCTTCTCCGTCGTCATGCCCGGGCTGCTCTACCTGCTCTTCGGGGCCGCACCCGCCTACGGGCGCGAGGCGCTGCCGCACGGCAACGTCGCGGGCCTGGTCATGGCCAACATGGCGCTCTTCGGGGCGATGAGCGCCGCGACCAACGTCGCCGGCGGGGTCTCGGACGAGCGGGCGAGCGGCTGGACCCGGCAGCTGCGCCTGACGCCGCTGCGCGGATCGGCCTACGTCGGGACCAAACTCGTCAACGCGCTGATCCTCGGCCTCGTCGTCGTCGCCGTGACGTTCGCCCTCGGCTATGCCACCGGGGCCCGGCTCGACGCGCCCGCGGCCCTGGCGGCCTTCGCCGTGGCCTGGATCGGCGGCACCGCGCTCTTCGCGGCGTTCGGGCTCGCGGTCGGCTACCTCTTCGCCGGCGAGGCCGTGCTCGGCGCGGTCGGGCCGCTCATGAGCCTCTTCGCCTTCTTCGGCGGCGTCTTCATCCCCCTGTCCCAGCTCGGACCGGTCATGTCCGCGATCGGCGCCTTCACCCCGATGTACGGCGTGCGGGCCCTCGTCGAGGCGAGCGTCGCCGGCGACGCTCTGCCGGCCGGGGCGGCCGTCAACGCCGTGGTCTGGTTCGTGCTCTTCGCGGGTCTCGCCGCGTGGCGCTACGCGCGGGTCGCCGGGCGACCGTGACGGCGACTCGCGGGAGGGCCGGGCGGCCGACACCGCCGCGTCGGTGCGACGGTGGACCGGTGAGGACGTCATGACACGCACCGCTGCCCCGCCACCCGTGCCGGGCGCCGGCGACGACGCCGCCGCCGGATCCCGGACGCGCTCCGAGGCGACGACCTCCGAGGCGACGACCCCCGAGGCGACGACCCCTGTGACGACGGCCCCCGAGACGACGGCCCCTGAGACGACACGCTCCGATACGGCCTACGCCTCGTCGTTCCTCGTCTTCATGGTCGCCCCGGTGGTCGTCGGCTTCGTCGCCGAGCCGCGCCGCGGCGGGGTCGCGCTCGCGCTCACCGCGATCTTCTGCGCCTGGTATGTCGCGGGCTACCTGTGCCACCGGGCCGGGCCCGCGCGCGGGCTGCTCGCCTGGGTGCGCCGGATCGGACCGTACGGCTGGCTCGCGGGCCTCGTCGTGCTCACCGCGGCGCTGACGGCGGCCGTCGGACCCATCGGGCTCATGGGCCTGACGTATGTCTCCGTCGGCTGCGCCGCGATGCTCCCCTCACGCGCGGGGCTCGCGGGCATCGCCCTCTGCATGCTCGGCTACCTGCCGCCGGCCGTGGCCCTGGGCACGGAGCCGGTGTGGGCGATCGGGCTCGCCCTGTGGGTGGGGCTCATCGGGCTCATGGTGTGGGGTGCCGTGCGGCTCTCCCGCAGCCAGGAGGCCCTCGTGGCGGCCCGCGAGGAGCGGGCCGCCCTCGCCGTCGACCTCGAGCGCGAGCGGTTGGCCCGCGACCTGCACGACATCCTCGGCCACTCCCTGACCGTCGTCGCCGTCAAGGCCCAACTCGCCGGCCGGCTCGTCGACGCCGACCCGGCGCGGGCCCGCGCCGAGATCGCCGACATCGAGCGCCTCGCGCGCGACGCCCTCGCCGACGTCCGGACCACCGTCAGCGGCTATCGCGCCCCGTCGCTGCCTGCGGAGCTCGCCGCGGCCCGCCGGGCACTGGCCGCCGCCGGCATCACCGCCCACGTGCCCGGAGCCGCCGACGAGGTGCGCAGCGACCTGCGCGAACTCTTCGCCTGGGTCGTGCGCGAGGGCGTCACCAACGTCGTGCGCCACTCCGGCGCCACGACCTGCACGATCACCCTGGCCGCCGCCTGCGTCGAGGTGCGCGACGACGGCCCCACCCGCGGGCCGCTGCAGCCCGGCAACGGCCTCGTCGGCCTCACCGAGCGCGCCCGGCTCGCCGGCGCGGGGGTCACGGTCGGGGCGATCAGCCCCCACGGGGTGTGTCTGCGCGCCGCCGCGCTGCCCGCCGCGCCGGAGTCGACCCGCCCCGAGCGCTCCGGCCCCGGCCCGGCGACCGAGCCGGACCAGCCGGACCAGACGAAGGCGCCGGATCCGACCTGCGGTGCCACTCGACCTACCGCTGCTCCGAGAGGGGACCTCACGTGATCCGCCTGCTGCTCGCCGACGACCAGGCGCTCGTGCGGGGTGCGCTCGCGGCGCTGCTGTCGCTGGAGTCCGACCTGGAGGTCGTCGCCGAGGTCGGGCGCGGCGACGAGGTCGTGGCGGCGGCCCGCGAGCACCGGCCCGATGTCGCGTTGCTCGACGTCGAGATGCCCGGGCTCGACGGCATCGCCGCGACGCGCGCGCTGCGCGACGCACTGCCGGCGGTCCGGGTGCTCATCGTGACGACCTTCGGGCGGCCCGGCTACGTGCGTCGCGGGCTCGAAGCCGGCGCCCAGGGGTTCGTCGTCAAGGACACCCCCGCGGAGCAGCTCGCCGAGGCCGTCCGCCGGGTGCAGGCCGGGCTGCGCGTCATCGACCCGACCCTGGCGGTCGACTCGATGGTCAGCGGCGCCTCACCCCTGACGGCCCGCGAGAGCGACGTGCTGCGCGCGGCCCGTCAGGGCGGCAGCGTCGCCGACATCGCCCGCGCGCTCGTGCTCAGCGAAGGCACCGTGCGCAACCACCTGTCCGCCGCGATCGGCAAGACCGGCGCCCGCAACCGCGCCGACGCCGCCCAGATCGCCTACGATCACGGCTGGCTCTGACCCGCGCCCTCCGCCGTCACACGGGGTGGGTGGACAGGCGCAGGCTCGAGCCGGCGGCGAGCGGAGACACACAGAAGCCGCAGGCGGTGGGCCTGCGGCTTCTCGGATGCTGCGCGTCTTGCGTGGTGGCCAGGGGCGGGGTCGAACCGCCGACCTTCCGATTTTCAGTCGGACGCTCGTACCAACTGAGCTACCTGGCCTCGACATGCTGAGCGACCCCGACCGGGCTCGAACCGGCGACCTCCGCCGTGACAGGGCGGCGCGCTAACCAACTGCGCTACGGGGCCTCGTAATGAGGGTCATGCTGTTGTTCGTATCCCCAACGGGATTCGAACCCGTGCTACCGCCGTGAAAGGGCGGGGTCCTGGGCCGCTAGACGATGGGGACCCGTGGATGTCACACCTTGGGCCCTCGCCGACTGCTCTCGCGACCAGCTTCAGCTCGGATCCGTCGAGGACTTCCGAAAGCATAGGCCACAGCCCGCCCAACGCCAAAATCACAGCCACCGGGCCGATCCGTGACGGCATCCGCGCAGGTCAGGGCGCTGGCGATGTCGGAAACTCCAGCCGACCCCAGCCCGCCGAGCTCAGACCCGCCGCGCGGCCCACTCCAGCAGCCGGTCGCGGGGCCAGGTGGTGACGATCCGGTCGGCCGGCACCCCGAGCCGCTGGGCGCGCGCGGCGCCGTAGGCGAGGAAGTCGAGCTGACCGGGGGCGTGGGCGTCGGTGTCGATGCTGAAGAGGCACCCGGCGTCGAGGGCGAGCTCGATGAGGTCGTCGGGCGGGTCGCAGCGCTCCGGGCGGGAGTTGATCTCCACGGCGACCTCGTGCCGCGCGCACGCGTCGAACACCGCGGTGGCGTCGAAGCTGCTCGGCGGGCGCGTGCCGCGGCGGCCCTCGACGAGGCGGCCCGTGCAGTGACCCAGGACGTTGGTGCGCGGATTCGTCACGGCCCCGAGCATCCGGGCCGTCATCGCGTCGGCGGGGCTGCGCAGCTTGGAGTGCACGGACGCGACGACGACGTCGAGCCGCTCCAGCAGCTCCGGCTCCTGATCCAGCGTGCCGTCGTCGAGGATGTCGACCTCGATGCCCGAGAGCAGCGTGAAGCCCTCGCCCACGGCCGCGTCGACCGCGGCGACGACGTCGAGCTGGCGCGCCAGGCGCTCCGCCGAGAGCCCGTTGGCGACGCGCAGCCCGCGGGAGTGGTCGGTCAGCGCCTGATACTCCCGACCGAGCTCCATCGCGGTCGCGACCATCTCCTCGATCGGGGAGCCGCCGTCGGACCAGTTGGAGTGCGCGTGCAGGTCGCCGCGCAGCTGCCGCAGCAGCCGCTCGCCGCCCTCGACGAGCGGGTCGCCCGCCCCGGCGCGCTCGAGGTCGAGCAGGTAGTCGGGCCGGCGCCCCGAGACGGCTTGGGCGATGACCTTGCCGGTGCTCGCGCCGATCGCGGGCAGCGCCGTCAGGGTGCCGGCCTCCGCCCGCTGCGCCAGCTCGTCGGCCGGGGTGCGCAGCACCGTCGCGGCGGCGTTGCGGAAGGCCTCGACACGCCGGGTCTCGCCGCGGGTGCGCTCCAGGAGGAAGGCGATGCGGCGCAGCGCGTCGAGCGGCTCGAGGGGCGCGCCGGAGGTTCCCGGCGAGCGGGGGTCGGCACCGGCGGCGGCGGGAGGTTCGCTGGGCATGCGCCCAGGCTAGGCGCGGGCAGCGCACACAGGCGAGCGCGAGATGCGCGTCACGAGCGGGCGACCAGGCGCGCAGGAGTTGGACGCTCGACTTCCAAAAACCCGCTCTCACCTGCATAGATGCAGTTGAACTCAGGGTTTTCACGGGTTACCTTGAAGCAGGTAGACGTCAGTCTCGGGGGCCCCGATCGCACGTGATCGCTAGTAATCACACGTAATCACACGGTGGCAATCTGACGTGCGCAACTGGGACTTGACACGGAGGGAGGGCCATGACGCGGCCGATGTCTGCCACGGATCGGGCCTACCACGAGACGCGGGGACGCATCCTCGAAGGCCAACTGGCGGGGGGCGACGTCATCACCGAGGGCCAGGTCTCGACCTCCTTGGGGATCTCACGCACTCCTGTGCGGGAGGCGTTCCTGCGGCTGCAGGCCGAGGGCCTGCTCCAGCTCTATCCGAAGCGGGGCGCCGTCGTCGTGCCGGTCTCGGTCGAGGAGGCGACCTCCGTCATGGAGGCCCGCGAGATCATCGAGTCGTTCGCGGCGACCAAGCTGCTCACCGAGCAGGAGACGCTGCCCCGCACGCTGCTCGACGCCCTGTGGGACAACCTTGCCGACCAGCAGCGATACGCCCATGCGGGCAATTTCAGCAGCTTCGTCGAGGCCGACACGCGCTTCCACCTCACGCTCGTGGAGTCGGTCGACAATCCCTTCCTCGTCGACCTGCTGCGCAACCTGCGCGACCATCAGCGGCGCCTGGGCCTGACGACGGCCACGACCGACGTCGTCGCCCGGATGCTCGCCGCGCACCGCGAGCACGTCGGGCTCGTCGAGCGCCTCGAGCGCGGCGATCTCGATGCCTACCTGTCCGCCCTGCGCGCCCACCTGCGCGCCGGCCGGGCCCGCCTCCTGGGCCCCGGCGCCGCGCCGAGCCCCAACGGCCGCTGACGCCGCCCCTCACGCCGCAACGCCCTTGTCGCACTGATCTGCGACAAGGGCGTTCGTCGTGCTTGTCATGCCTAGGTGCGACAAGTCCGCGGCCCGTGCAGGCCCGGGCGCTCGCTCTACGGGGACGGGTCGGACGGCAGCCGGTAGGCGGCGTTGGGGTCCTGACCGTAGGTCAACGACTCGGTCGTGGTCGTCGTGGTCGTCGTCTCCTCCCGGTCGAAGGACTTCGCGACGGCGTAGACGAGGTTGATGAGCAGCCACGACACGGCGAGCGCGGCGAGGAAGCGCAGGGCGGCGGAGTCGAACTGCATCGTCCCGTCGACGAACTGCATGATCGGCGGGATCGACAGCACGAGCGCGACGAGCACGACGAGGCCGAAAGGCGGCCCGGTCGGCGGCTCCTCGATCGTGATCGTGTGCTCCGAGGAGCCCTTGCGGCCCTTCTTGCCCTTGCCGCCCTTGGTCTTAGGCGGCCGTGACTTCGGCGACATTCACGACTCCTGAGGTGACGAGGGTGAGCTGCCCGCCGAGCTCGGCATAGGACAGGACGGCGGTCCGGGGCGCCGCCTGCTCCAGCAGGCGGCGGATGGGCAGGCGCAGCGGGCCGGCGCAGACGAGCACCGGCGGGTCGCCGACCGCCTCGGCAGCGGCCGCGACACGGCCCGCCTCGGTGGCGATCCGCTCCGCCTGGAAGGGGTCGATCGCCAGGTAGGCGCCGGCCTCGCTGGGGCGCAGCGACTCCAGGAGCCGCTGCTCGAGCATCGGGTCGAAGGTGATGACCGACAGGCGGCCGTCGACGGCGTGGCTCGCGGCGATCGCCGGGCCGAGCGCGCCGCGGGCCGCCTCGACGAGCCCGTCGGGGTCGGTGGAGACCTTCGCGCGCATCGACATCGCCTCGAAGATCCGCACGAGGTCGCGGATGCAGACCCGCTCGGCGAGCAGCCCCTGCAGGGCCCGCTGCACCTCACCGAGGGACAGCGGCTGCGGGGTGAGCTCGTCGACGACGACCGGGTTGTTCTGCCGCACCATGTCGACGAGCATCTTGACGTCCTCGCGGGCCAGCAGCTGCGCGGCGTGCACCCGCACGACCTCCGCCATGTGCGTCGTGATGACGGAGCTGCGGTCGACGACGGTCGAATTCGCCAGCGCGACGTGCTCGCGCAGCTCGGCCGGCACCCACTTGGCCGCCAGCCCGAAGACCGGCTCCTGGGTCGGCATCCCGGGCAGGGAGTCCAGGTCGTCGCCGATGGCGAGCACCATGCCGGCGGGCGCCTGCCCGCGGGCGACCTCGACGCCGTGCACCCGGATCGCGTAGTGCCGCGGCGGCAGGTCGAGGTTGTCGCGGGTGCGCACGAGCGGCACGACGATGCCGATCTCCTGGGCGAGCTTGCGGCGCAGGGCCCGGACCCGGTCGAGCAGGTCTCCCCCGGCGGCGGCGTCGACGAGATCGATGAGGTCGTAAGCGAGCTCGAGCTCTAGCGGCTCGACGCGCATGTCCTGCGCGATCGCCATCGGGCTGTCCTTCTGCGGGGTCGTCGGCAGCTCCTCGACGACCTCCTCCTCGACGGGCACCTCGCCCTCCTTGGGCAGCCGCAGCGCGATGAGCAGCAGCGCGACGCCGATGGCGATGAAGGGCAGCTTGGGCAGGCCGGGCACGAGGCCGAGGACGAGCACGGATGCGCCGGCGATCTGCACGGCCTGGCGCTGCTTGCCGAACTGGCCGAGCAGGTCCGAGCCCATGTCGTTCTCGGTCGTCGCGCGGGTCACGATGAGGCCGGTCGAGACCGACAGCAGCAGCGCCGGGATCTGGCTGACGAGGCCGTCGCCGACGGACATGAGGCTGTAGGTCTCGATGGCGTCGGCGGCCGACATGCCCTTCTGCAGCATGCCGATGACGAAGCCACCGATGAGGTTGATGAGGGTGATGATGACCGCGGCGATCGCGTCACCCTTGACGAACTTGCTCGCACCGTCCATCGCGCCGTAGAAGTCGGCCTCGGCGGCGACCTCCTTGCGGCGGACGCGGGCCTCGTTCTCGTCGATGAGCCCGGAGTTCAGGTCGGCGTCGACGGCCATCTGCTTGCCCGGCAGCGCGTCGAGGGTGAAGCGCGCGGCGACCTCGGCGACGCGGCCGGCACCGTTGGTGATGACGACGAACTGGATGATCATCAGGATCACGAAGATCACGAGACCGACGACGATCGAGCCGCCGACGACGAAGTGACCGAAGGCCTCGATGACCTTGCCTGCGTCGCCGTTGAGCAGCACGAGGCGGGTCGTCGCGATGTTCAGCGAGAGGCGAAAGAGCGTCGCGAGCAGCAGCAACGCCGGGAAGATCGAGAAGTCCAGCGGCCGCGTCACGCGCAGGCTCACCAGCATGATCAACACCGAGAAGCCGATGTTGAAGGCCAGGAGCAGATCGAGCAGCGCCGTCGGCAGCGGCACGACCATCATCATGATGATGCCGATGATCGCCGCCGGGATGCCGATCTGGCCGATGCGGGACGCTGTCACTGCCACCTCGTGATTGCCGCCGGGGGACGTCGCCGGGAGGCCGCGACGGACGATCCGTGGGTCGGGACCGCGCGTCGCGACGACGACTGCACCCCCTCCCATCGGCCCCCGCGGCGGTGATCTGAGGGGGCCCGGTGCCGCTGGGCCGCGACCGCCGTCACGTCACCGGTCGGCCCATCCGCCCTGCTCAACCCGCGGGTCGACTCAGGCCGCGTAGCCGTCGCGGGGGCCGGTGCCGCCGGCCGGCGGCTCCTCGTCCGGCGTCGCGTAGGCCGTGATGCCCAGCGCCTCGTCCGAGAGGTCCTCGGGCAGGTCGGTGCCGTTGAAGTCGGGGTGCCGCAGCGGCGAGGCGTGGACCCGGTCGGTGCGCTGCAGGTCGGACATGCGCATGACGAAGGCGAGCACGTTGGCGATCGCGTCGTACAGCTCGAAGGGGATGTAGTCGTCGACCTCGCACAGCTTGTAGAGCATGCGGGCGACGATGACGTCGCGCACCTGCGGCACCCCGGCCGCTTCGGCTTCCTGGCGGATCCGCGCGGCCAGGTGCCCGGCGCCCTTGGCGACGACCTGCGGCGCCCCCTCCCCCTGCTCGTATTTCAGGGCGACCGCCAGGTGGGTGGGGTTGGTGACGATGACGGTGGCGTCGGCGACCTTGGCCATCATGCGCATCCGGCCCATCTCGCGTTGCCGGGCGCGGCGCTGGCCCTTGACGTGCGGGTCGCCCTCCTGCTGTTTGTTCTCGCGCTTGATGGAGTCCTTGCTCATCCGCAGCGACTTCTCGACGCGGTGCCGCTCCATCGCGTAGTCGGCGGCGGCGATGACGAGACCGACGACCGCGATGTCGCGGATGACCGTCATCGCCGCCTCACCGGTGATGCCGAGCAACGAGCCGACCGACCAGCGGCCCGAGGTGCTGATGATCGCGATCGTGCCCTGCACGACGCTGTAGGCGATCGCGCCGAAGACGAGGAACTTGATGAGCGTCTTGGCGAAGGTCCACGCCGCCTGCATCCCGAACATGTTCTTCAGACCGGTCCAGGGATTGAGCTTGGTCCACTTGGGTTTGAAGCGCTTGGCGTAGATCTTCACCCCGCCCTGCGCGATGTGCCCGAGGGCACCGACGAACATGCAGCCCAACACGATCGGCGCCATGACGAGCAGCGCCTTGAGCAGCCCGTCGCGGAAGTAGAGAGTCGCGGTGCCCAGATCGGGCCGGGCGATGATCTGGGTGGCCCACTCCAGGGCGTGCTGCACCTCGCCATACAGGCTGGAGAGCATGCGCGGGCCGAGCACGACGAAGACGAGCACGGTGAGCCACATCGACAGGTCCTGGGTGCGAGGGATGTTGCCCTCTTCCTTGGCCTTCTTGCGTTGTTGCGGCGTCGCCTTCTCGGTTTTGCTCGACTTGTCCTCGGACATCGACTCACCCCCCCAGCATCCGCAGCGCCGGCTGGAAATGCGCCGTCACGCGATCGAGGGTGCCGTTGACCGCGGCCGGCAGCAGCGCGACCGCGATCGAGGCGAGGCTGACGGTCAGGATCGTCTTGACCGGGAAGCTGAGCTGGAAGACGTTGAGGCTCGGCACGGCCCGGCTGACCAGGCCCAACGCGAGGTCGGCGAGGAAGAGGCACGCGAGGATCGGGCCGGAGATCTCGACGGCGGCCAGGAGCAGCCTGCCCATGTCGGTGATGAGCAGCCGGGCGAGAGCGTCGAAGTCCGGCGCGGCCAGGGGCGCCACCTCGAAGGTCGACAGCAGCCCCCGCAGCATGACCAGGTGCCCGCCGGAGGTGAAGAGCAGCGTCGTGCCGATGAGGTATTGGATGCGCCCGAAGACCGAGCTGTTGGTGTTGCTGAACGGGTCGAGCATGCTCGCCATGGCGAACATGCTGAAGAGGTCGATGAGTTCACCCGCGGATTGGATGGCCGAGAAGCCGAGCAGGACGATGAAGCCCAGGGTGATGCCGCACAGGATCTGGAAGAGCACCGCGGCGACGATCGACCAGAAGGCCATGACGTCGGGCACGGTGCCGCGCACGGTGCCGACGACGGGCAGCGACACCGCGAACGCGAGGATCACCTTGATCCGGGTGGGGATGGAGCGGCTCGCGAAGGGCGGCGCGACGAGCAGGAAGGCGCCGACCCGGCAGAAGACCAGGAGCAGCGCCACGAGCACGTCCAGGGGTCCGGTGGCGGTCATCGCGTCGTCAACCCTGCGTCATCTCTGCAGGTAATTGGGGATGTCCCGGATGATCGTCTGGGTGAACGTCACCATCTCGTGCATCATCCAGTTGCCCATGAAGAGCAGGATGAGCGCGACCGCGATGAGCTTGGGCACGAAGGTCAGCGTCATCTCCTGCACCTGGGTGACCGACTGCAGCAGCGAGATGATGAAGCCCATCACGAGGCTGATGAGCAGGATCGGCGCCGCGAGCTTGGTGCCCAGGATCATCGCCTGCACGGCCAGGTGCATGACGTCGTTGTCGGTCATCGCGCCCCCTACCGATAACTCGTCACGAGGGCCGTCGTGATGAGCGCCCAACCGTTGACCATGATGAAGAGCAGCAGCTTGAACGGCAGCGAGATCATGATCGGCGGGAGCATCATCATGCCCATCGACATGAGGATCGAGGCGACGACGAGGTCGATGATGAGGAAGGGGATGAAGATGACGAAGCCGATGATGAAGGCCGTCTTCAGCTCCGAGAGGACGAACGCGGGGATGAGCGTCGTCGCCGGCACGTCCGTCTCGTCCTGGGGCTGCGGGGTGTCCGACAGCGCGATCATCGTCTGCAGCTCGGTCTTGCCGGTGTGCTCGAGCATGAAGCTGCGCATCGGGGCGTAGGTGCGCTCCATCGCCTGCGTGTAGTCGACGTTCGCGCTGTTGGCCAGGACGGGTTGGACGCCCTCGTTCCACGACTGCGCGAAGACCGGGCCCATGACGAAGAGTGACAGGAAGAGCGCCATCCCGGCGAGCACCTGGTTGGGCGGGATCGTCGGGGTGCCCAGGGCCTGGCGGGTCAACGCCAGGACGACCGCGATCTTGGTGAACGACGTCGTCAGCAGCAGCAGCGACGGCGCGATCGAGAGCACCGTCATCAGGATGATGATGGTCACCGACTGGGTCAGGCCGGAGCCGGCCGCTCCCCCGCCGAGCTGGATCGAGATGCCGGGCGCGTCGGGGTCGACCGGCGGGTTCGGGGTCGCCGCGAGCGCCGCCCCCGCGCAGGCGAGCAGGGCCGTGGTCAGGCCGGCGACCGCGCCGAGCCGCAGCGCCCAGCGCCGCGCTGCGCGGCGGGCAGGACGAGCGCTGGTGTCGTCACCCGAGGTGACGGTCCCCCCGTCGCGCACGGTGCCTCCCCTCGGGTCGCATGACGTCCTCCACCATCCGCAGCGCCCCGGCGAGGGCGCCGCCCTGTTGTTCGGCGAGCCGAGTGACGTCGGCCGACCGGACCCTGCTCGGGTCCTGGTCGGCGCCCCCCGTGACGTCGGGCACGCCGCCCGTCCGATGGGCACCGATCGCGTCCTGCGCGTGCGGATCGCCAACGGGCGATCCCTCTACCCCTTCGGCAGCGGGCAGGTGCCTCAGCACCCTTACGCCCGAATCACCGACGCCGACGACGTAGATGTCGTCGGCGACCCGCACGACCTGCACCGACGCGGCGCGGCTGAGCTGGCGGCGGGCGAGCACCTCGATGCCCCAGCGCTGCCCCGTCACGCGGCCGACGCCGCGGCGGGCGGCGTAGCGGGCCAGGAGCACCAGCAGCCCCAGCACGAGCGCCAGGGACACGACCATGCGCACGGCGAGGAGGGCGACCTCGCCGGTGTTCACGCCGTGATCCGCCCGTCCCGGTCCGGGCCGACGACCTCGGAGATCCGCACGGCGAATTCCTCGTCGACGACGACGACCTCGCCGTGGGCGATGAGGGTGCCGTTGACGAGCACGTCGACGGGGGCCCCGGCGGCGCGGTCGAGCTCGACGATCGAGCCGGGCGTCAGGCCGAGGATCTCCTGCACGGTCAGGCGGGTGCGGCCCAGCTCGACGCTGACGCCCATGATCACGTCGCGCAGCAGGTCGATGCGCCGCGGGTCGACGGGGTAGCCCATCGCGCCGGCGAGCGGCTGGAACTGCTGGGAGGTCGCGGCGCCCTGGAGCTGGGCCTGCTGCGCGGCGTAGGCCTGCGCGTGCGCGGCCATCGCGGCCTGCTGCGCCGGGCTCGGGGTATACATGCCCGCCGCCATCGCCTGCAGCATCGCCGGGTCCATCGCCGTCCCGGGGGCACCGGGCATCGCCATGCCGGGCGTGCCGGGCATGCCAGGCATGCCCGGGGCCTGGTCGGTGCCGTCGCCCATCGCGGGGCCGGCCGCGCCGAGCGTGCCGGGCTCGCCGCCGTCCTCGGCGCCCTCGCCGTCGGCGCCCTCGTCGTCGCTCTGCTCGTCCTCGGCGTCGGCGGCCTCCTCCTCGGCCTCCTCCTCCGGCTCGGCGGTCGCGGCGGCGACGTCGGCGGCGAGCATCGCCGCAGCGCCCTCGCCGGTCGCGACGGCCGGCAGCGCGAGCAGCATGCACGCGAGGGTCTGCCCCTCGAAGACACCGACGATCGAGGCCTCGTCGGCGTTGTCGAGGGCGTCGAAGGCGTCGGTCATGTGGGCCTGGCCGGCCGTGAGCTCGGCGAAGTCGCCCTTGAGCGCCTCGACCGACTCCGTCAGGGCCGCGGTCCACAGGGTGCGGGCCTCGTTGCGGTCGAAGAGCTCGCCGTTCTTGTGGTCGACCAGGCCGGTGATGATGAGCACGACGGGGCCGACGTTGCCGGCCTGCTTGAGCACCGACTCGACCGCGATGGCCCCACCGGGCAGCGACATGGTCGTCGCCTGGATGGCGTCCAGCGGCTCGATCGTCAGCCCGTCACCCCCCGTGAAATGGGAGGGCAGCGTCTGCGCCGCCGCGAGCAGGGCGGCGTCGACGTCTGGTGTGGTGGTAGACATCTGGATTTCCTTCGCGCTGACGGTTTCAGACGGTCACGATCTGGCAGGCCAGGCGGTTGCCGTGGCTTCCGGGCACGGCCTTGGCGACGATCACGCCATCGGCCGACAGGGTCAGAGGTTGATTGGTCGGGTGACGCAGGGGCAGCACGTCTCCCACCTCCAGTTGGAGCAGGTCCTTGCTCGGCAGTGAGATCGAGTCGAACGCCACGGTCACCGGCAGCGCCACGTCGTGCATGCGGCCCTCGAGCTCGCCCGCCGCCAGAGCCTGCGCGCCGGTGAGTTCCTTCTCCGGCTTGACGGCCAGGGCGTCGAGCACCGGCTGGATCGTCGCGATCGGCATCATGAGCGTCGAGATCGCCACGTGGTCGCCGATCTTGATCTCGAAGTCGGAGACGAGCATCGGGTCGTTGGGTTGCGCCAGCTGCAAGAACGACGCGTCGGCCTCGAGCGAGACGACCGTCGGTGTGATGGCCGCGAGCGTCTCGAAGGCGTAGGCGAGTTCGTGCACCATCCGCTGCACGAGATTGCGGATGAGGCCGGCCTCGATGTCCGACAGGGGCCGCACCGGCTGGTTCTCGTGGCCCGGTCCGCCGAGCAGCCGATCGATGACGCCCATGACGATATCGAGCGGCAGGTGGAAGACACCGGCCCCGGGAAGTGGTGCGAAATTCAGGATCGCCAGCAGCGAGGGGTTGGGAAGCCGCCGGATGTACTCGTCGTACGAGGACTGGCCGACCTGTTCGAGGTTGGCGTAGGCCACGATCCGCAAGGTGGTCGACAGGACCGTCGCCATTTGTCGGGCGTACGTCTCGTTGGCCATCTGCAGCGCCCGAACCTGCTCGCGGCTGAACCGGCTGGGACTCCGAAAGTCATACGGCAGCGGTTCGGGTTTCACAAGCTCTCAGATCGACCGAATCGCCCTGTTCCTGAGGGGTATCCGGTCCGGCGGGAGGGTCGGCTGGGGTCCGGCGTCGCGGCGCCGTGCGAGGGGAACATGCAGGTCACCTACTGCATGACGAATTCGGTGAAGTAGACCTGCAGCACTTGCCCGTCGTATCTCTTGGACACCTCGGCGGTCAGCGCCTGCTGCGCGGCCTCGCGGGTCTTGGCGACGAGCAGCTCGCTGTACTTGTACTTGCTCAGCGTCGAGATGGCCGCGTCGCGGGCCTTGCTGACGTCGAAGGTCTTGAGGCCGGCCTCGCCGCCGAGCTCGGTCGTGGCCTTCTCCGAGAGCTGCAGCGCGAGGTTCGTCTTGAGGAACTTGCCGTCGGCGAGATTGAGCGTCATCGCGTTCTCCATCGTGACGACGCCGCCGGGCTCCTTGGCCGGGTCGGTCGCCGGCTCCTTGGGCTTGAGCATCGTCATCATGACGAAGCCCGCCGCGATGAGCACGACGACCGCCGCCGCGCCGATGATGATGAAGAGCTTGGCCTTGCTCTTGGATTCGACCGCCTCGTCGGCAGCTGCACTCATGTCGTCGTCACTCCTGGTGAGGGGCCGACCGGTGGTCGGCCAGCAAGTTCGTCGGATCTGCGCCCGGTGGTGGGCGGCGGTGGTCGGGTCAGTGGGCGGCGCCGGAGGTCGTGCCGGCGGCCGCGGCGGGTGCCGCGCTCGGCACGGTCGTGGGCGCGACGGGCGCGGCGCTGGCCTCGGTATTGGGGGTGACGCCGGTGCCGGTGAGCGAGACCAGCGGCAGCACGACGATCGCGACGCGGCGGTTGCGGGCCTTGCCCTCGGCGGTCGCGTTGCTGCCCAGGGGCCGCTGGTCGGCATAGCCCGACGCGCTCATCCGCTTGGCCGGCACGCCGTCGGCGACGAGGCGCCGCAGCACGGTCGTCGCGCGGTTGACGGACAGCTCCCAGTTGGAGGCGAAGGTGCCGCTGATCGGCACGTTGTCGGTGTGGCCCTCGACGGTGACCTGGTTGGGCAGGTCCTTGATGATCGGCGCGATGAGGTCGAGCACCTGGGTGCCGTCGGGGCGCAGGTCGGCGCGGCCGTTGTCGAAGAGCACCTTGTCGGTGACGATGTTGACGACGAGACCGCGCTCGTCGACGACCATCTTCACGGCGTCCGAGAGGCCCTTGGCCTTGAGCTTGGCGGCGATCTCCTCGCGCAGCTTGTCCAGGCTCGCCTTCTGCGCCTCGGCGGCCGACTGGCGCGCCTTCTCGCGGTTGAGGGCCTCTTGGTTGTTGATCGGCGCTTCCTCGGCCGTGGTGTCCGAGGGTGCTTTGGCGATCTGGCCGGCCATGGCGTCCTGGAGGATCCCCTCCGAGCCGTCCATCGAGCCCGTCTGCCCCTGCAGGGCGAGGTTGGCCTGGCCGAACGACGCGGCGGTGCCGCGGGCGAATTCCTCGAACTTCTTCTGGTCGACCTTGGAGATCGCGAACATGACGATGAAGAGCGCCAACAACAGTGTGAGGATGTCGGCGTAGGACAGCACCCACCGTTCGTGGTTGGCGTGGGCCTCGTGCTCCTCGTGCTTCTTCTTCTTGGCCATCAGGCGGCCTTCGCTTCCTTGCCGTCGGGCTTGCCGCCGTTGGGCAGCGCCGACCGTAGCTTCTGCTCGACCATGCGCGGGCTCGTGCCGGCCTGCACGGCGAGGACCCCTTCGACGATCATCTCCATGTATTTGACCTCCAGGCCCGAGAGTCGCTTGAGCTTGGCGGCCACGGGCAGCCACACGCCGTTGGCGATGAGCACGCCCCACAGGGTCGCGACGAACGCGGCGGCGATCATGTGGCCGAGCGCGCCGACGTCGTCGAGGTTGCCGAGGGCGTGGATGAGGCCGACGACGGCGCCGACGACGCCGATCGTGGGGGCATAGCCGCCCTGGGCCTCGAAGAACGAGACGCCGACCTTGTCCTCTTCCTTCTTCGCGTCGACCTTCATCGAGAGCAGCTCCTCGATCTCGTCGGCGTCGGTGCCGTCGACGGTCATCTGGATGCCCTCTTTGAGCAGCGGGTCGTCGATCTCCTTGGCCATGTCCTCCAGCGCGAGCAGCCCCTCACGGCGGGCCCGGTCGGCCATCTTCACGATGACGTCGACGAGCTCGGAGCCGTCGGGGGCCTTGGCGGTGAACGCGCGCTTGGCGGCGGCCCCGATGAGTTTGAGGTCGGACTTCATGAAGCCGGCGGCGGCCGCGCCGAACGTGCCGATGAAGATGAGGATCAGCGGTCCGGGCAGGAAGAGGTGCATGATCGGGACGCCCTCGAGCGTCATCGACAAGAAGACGCCGGCGAAGACGACGCCGACCATGATCGCGGTGATCGGATCCATTGCGCTCAGTTCTCCGGGCTCGACACCGAGTGCAGCCGCACGCGGGTAGTGGGGGCGGGTGCCGGGCTCGACGTGGCCAGCAGCACCGAGGCGCGGAACTGGCATACCTCCTGCACGATCTGCTCGACGGTCTCGCCCACCACATACTTGGTGCCGCTGACCAGCGTGATCACGGTGTCAGGGGTCGCTTCGACGCGCTCGATCAAGTCAGGATTGAGCGCAAAAGCGGTGCCGTTGCGGCGGGTGACAGTGATCATCGATTCCCATCCATGGACGTCAGGAGCGGCGTGGTGGCCGCTGAGTCCCTTATCGACCGCCGCGCCGATACATGTAGGCGAGGGTCCTGTCAATCACCTGGATGCCGCCGCGTCGCGCTCGGGCATCTGCGCAGGTCATCAGCGGTGCGGTCGCGTCGTCGCGCGGCGGGTGCGTGGGCACGAATCGCCAAGGGCGGCAGCTCGATCGAGCTGCCGCCCGTGGTGACGTGCGGGTGGTCGTGGCGCGGCCGGGATGCGCCGCGCGGCGGGCTCACTTCGCGATGATGTAGCCCTTGTCCTCTTTCACGTCGAAGGCCGGCGCGGCAGCCGCGGTGAAGGTCAGGCTCTGGGCGCCCGAGGCGAGGAAGTCCGCGGCCTTGATGCTGATCTTCTGGTCCTTGTCCGCGACCTTCATCGTCACGGTCCACGTCGCGATGCCGGCGACGTAGGGCACGGTCAGGGTCGTGCCGCTCGCCATGGGCTGCGAGGACGCGGGGATGGTGATGTCGGCTTGGGAGAAGCTCGCTTCCTTGACTCCCCCGCCGGTGACGACATAGCCGCGGTCCGGGACGGCCCGATATTTCACGAGCGTGGGGGGCGCCGTCTTGCCCTTCTCGACCTTCGGGTGCTTGACCTTGTAGACGACGTTGCCCGACTTCGGTGCCTTCAGCGCCTTGTAGACGTACTTGCCCTTGTTGTCGGGCGCGGCGGCGAACCAGGTGACGCCCCGCAGCGGCGGCAACGTCAGGGTGTCCTTCGCGACGCCGCCGAGGTCGGCGAGCACCGTCTTGTTGGACGGCACCGGGATCGTCGAGGCGGCTGCCACGTCGGTGAAGGTCACCGTCGTCTTCCAGTCCTTGGGCACCGCGTAGCCCTTGTCTGCGGCGGCGGCGACAGTGACGCCCCCGCTGTCGTCGAGGTCACCGGCGTCGACGGGCACATGGGTCAGGGCCTTGTAGGCCTTGGGCTTGCCGCTGCCGACCGCCCACTTGACCCCGAGCAGGGGCTTGACGAGCACCGATTCCTGCGAGGCGCCCTTGCCGAGGCCCTTGGTCTCGTCGTCCGGGTCGTCGCCGACGCTCAGCGCCGCCGTGAGCTGGGCGTCGGTGTAGGTGATCGTCTCCGCTGCGGTCAGCGTGTTGGTGAAGGCCGGGACGCTCGCCCCGCCGGACAGCGTGACGCCGCTGCCGAGCTCGGCGGTGACGGCCGTCGCGGCGGTCGCCTTGACCTGCAGCGTGGACTTCTTGCCGAACGTCGCCGCGTCGTAGACGTCCGTGCCGACCTTCCACGTCACGCCGTCGACCTTGGTCAGCTGGACCGCGTCCTTCTTCGTGCCCGGGAAGTCGAGCCACTGCACCGTGAGGTCGGCGGCGGCGAGCTCCAGGCCGTCGCTCGACGGGACGGGGAACGCCCAGGTCGCGGGGCCGGCGAGCGCGTAGATCCCCTTCGAGTCCGCCGGGGCGGCCTCGACCGTCGCCGTCGCGGCCGCCGTGACCGCCAGGGTCTTGGTCTTCTCCTTGTCGGCGAACGTCACGGCCGTCCCGCCGAGCTTCCACACCGCGCCCGCGACATTCGTGAACGTCACGGTGCCGCCGGCGCCGGGGGTGTCGACGAACCGCGGGAACTGCTTCGCACCGATCTTGACGACCTTCGTCTTCGGCGCCTTCGGCGTGCTCGGCGAGGGGCTCGGGGAGCTCGAATCGCCGGCCGCGGCCACGCGCAGCGAGGCAGTGCTGGGCATGTCGGCTTGCGCGGGCGCGGCGAGCACGGGCCAGCCGACACCGAGCGCGAGGCCGGCCGTGACCGCGGCGCCGGTGATCCGGCGCTGCCGTCGCGTGATGATGAGCTGCCTGGTCATGAGATCCCTCTCCCCGTCGTCGTCCGTGACCGGTCGTGCCATCGGTCCGCGCATGCGCGGACCTGTCTCTTCTCTTCGACCGCTACTTCATCTGGTTGACGCGATCGACGAGCTCGTCGGTCGTCGTCATGACGCGCGTGTTCGCGCTCAGGCCGCGCTGGGCCATGATGAGGTTCGTCAGCTCGGCGCCCATGTCGACATTCGACGCCTCGGTGACGCCGGAGATGAGGCGCCCGATGCCGTTCTGCCCGCTGGCCCCTTGGATCGGCGCGCCGGACGCCGCAGTCTGCGCGAATTCGGAATTGCCGACGCGCTCGAGGCCGATGTCGTTGGTAAAGCGGGCCATCTTGATCGTGCCGAGCACGGTCGGGGCGCCGGCCCGGTTCAGCGCGAGCACCTGCCCGAGCTGGTTGATGCTCAGGTTCGCGGCCTGACCTCGGCCGGCGGGCGCGGTGATCGGGCGGTTGTCGACCCCGAGCACGGGCTTGCCGTCACCCGCGCGCAGCGTGCCGTTGGCGTCGAAGGTGAAGTTGCCGTTGCGGGTATAGACCGGACCGTCGGCCCCCTGGAGGACGAAGTAGCCCGGCCCGGAGATGCCCATGTCCGTCGCGATGTTCGTGATCTTGAAGGCGCCCTGGCTGAAGTCGCCCTGCACCCCGTAGGTGCGCACACCGAGACCGATCATCGCGGCGTTGAGCGCGCCGTTCGGCTGCGGCCGCGGCTGCATGTTCACGCCCCGGGCCAGCGCGGTGAGGGTGTCCTCGAAGATCGCGACACTGCCCTTGAACCCGTCGGAGTTGACGTTGGCGACGTTGTTGCTCACCACGTCGATGTAATTCTGATGCGACCGCAGGCCGGAGACGGCCACGTCGTACGAGCGGAACATGAGGATGACGTCCTGTCGGAGAGCCCTGCGAGATGGGAGGGTGCGTCGCCGCGCCGCGGGGGCGCGGCGACGCAACCGGCGGGCGATCAGCCCACGGATAGCCCGAAGAAGGCTCGGTCAGCGCTTCATGCTGATGAGGTCCTGCAGGACCTCGTCAGAGGCGGTGACGATCTTGGAGTTCGCCTGGAAGCCGCGCTGGGCCATGATGAGGTTGGTGAACTCGCCGGCCAGATCGACATTCGAGAGCTCCAGCGTGCCGGAGGTGACCAGACCCATGCCGGTCTCCTTGTCCGCAGGCTGGGAGAGCACCGGCTCACCGGAGTTGAGAGTCTGACGGAACATGGTGCCGCCGACGCGCTCCAGACCGGGGGCATTGTTGAACTTCGCGAGGACCAGCGGCTCACCGATCGGCACCAGCGTGTCCTCGGTGTCTCCGACGGCGACGCCCGAGATCACGCCGTTGGGCGCGATCTGGAAGGACTGCCACTCCTCAGCGCTGATCTGAATCTTCTCCGTCGCATCCGACCCGCTCATGACGTAGGAGCCGTCGGAGGTGACGAGGTAGCCCTCCTCGTCGAGGGTGAAGGCGCCGTTGCGGGTGTAGAACTTCTCCCCGCCCTTGTCGATGACGAAGAAGCCGTCACCCTGGATCGCGATGTCGGTCGCGACGTTGGTGACCTGCAGACCGCCCTGGGTGAAGTTGCCGAGGATCTGGCCGAGCTTGACGCCGAGGCCGATCTGGGACGGGTTCATACCGCCGACGCCGTTCTCCTGGTCCGGGCCCGACGCGTTGCGCACGACCTGGGACAGGCTGTCCTCGAAGACGGCGCGGGTCGACTTGTAACCGTGCGTGTTGACGTTCGCGATGTTGTTACCGGTGACGTCGAGGTAGATCTGGTGGTTGCGCAGACCGCTGACGGCCGACCACATCGAACGAATCATGGGATGACTTCCTCCTGCCGGATTGGGGAACCGGCGTTTGTGCCTATGCGGGGGGACGGGGTGTCCGTCGGTCGGTGCAGCGGCTGGAGGGAAGCCTGACTGCGGGATCCGTCATCCGTGACGGGGGCGGGTGTCATCCGTGACACTGCGTCGACTCCACCTGTGGGCGTCGCCGGCGCGGGCGGTGCTGCGGGTGGAGCCTCAGGCTCCGCTCGCGGTCGAACCGGTGGAGGGGGTGGTTGTCGTGCTGTCGGTGGCGCCTGTGGCACCGGCGGTGCCGGTCGTCCCGGTCGGGGCGGGTGTGTCGGTGGCTCCGGCGGCCTTGACGGACACCACGGAGGTCAGCGGCACGTCCTTGCCGTCGATGCTCAAGATCGGCCCGGTCTTGTCGAACCTGACCGAATCCACGAGCCCCGTGATCTTCGTCTCCGGGTTCGTCGCGTCGGCGTAGGTGACGGTCCGGCCGATGAGCGAGACGCCGCTGTTCATCCGCTGCTCCATGAGCATCGAGACGTAGGAGGTCGCCATCTCCTTCTCGGTCTCGGCGAGCGACTGCGTCGCCTTGACCATGTTGTCGACATTCGTCGACATCTCGTTCATCCGCTCGACCATCGCCATCGACGCCGTCTGCTGCATCATCGCCGCGGTGTCCATCGGCTTGCTCGGGTCCTGATACTTCAACTGGGCGACGAGCAGCTTCATGAACATGTCGCTGTCCATCTTGTTGCTGGTCGCCTGATTGACCTTCTTGGCCAGATCCGCCATGCCGGCCGACGGCGTGGAGACCCACTTCCCGTCGGCATCCTTGGAGGTCGTCGGCGGCGTGTAGGGGATCGTCTCTTTGCCGACCTTGATCGTCGACGAATTGTCCACGGGGGAAACGGTCATCGGTGCTCCTGGTGCGAGTGACTCAGACGCGGACGTCGAGGGTGTCGCCCTCGAGGCCCGACCGGGTGGTGGAGCGGCCGGCGGTCGTGTCGGCCGCGCGGTCGCCGAGAGAGGAGGATTGACGGCCCGAGCCGCGGCTGTCCGCGCCCTGCCCGCCGGAGCCGGAGCCGGAGCCGGAGCCACGACCGTCGCCCAGCCCGTCGCCGAAGCCGCCCTGCGCCCAGCGGCGCGAGGACTCGTCACGGCCGCCGCCGACATCCATGTGCCCGGTGCGCACACCCATGTGTTGCAGGTCCTGGCGCAGCGAGTCGAGGTTGCCGCGCAGCAGGTCGCGGGTCGAGTTGTCGATGGTGAGCATCTGGATGGTCACCTCGCCGGCGCGCATCTCGACCATGATCCGCACGTTGCCCAGGTGGGCGGGAGTGAGGTTGAGCTGCACCTGGAAGCTGCCGTCCGGCCCGCGGAGCAGGTGCCCGACCGCCGCGGCGACCTGCTGGTGCGGCAGCGCACCGGGCGTGCCGGTGAGCACCGCAGAGGGCACGAACGGCGGCGGGGCCGCGGTCGGCTGGCTCGGCAGCGAGACCGCCGGGGCGACCTGGGCTGCCGAGGCAGCGGCGTCGATCGCGTCCTGACGGGTGACCGCCGCACTCGACGCCGAGGCGGCGCCGGCGCGCTGCGTGGCGGCGGCAGCCGTCGCCTGCGTCGCGAGCGCGGCGGCCCCCGCATCGCGGGCCGGGCTGGAGAGCGTCGCGGCCGTCGCTGCCGACGAGGTCGGTGCGGCGACGGAGGCGGGCGGCGTCGCGGTCTGGGCCGCTGAGCCCGTGGTGGCACCGGTCGACGGGACGGACGGCGCCACGGCATCGACGAGACCGACGACCGGGGTCGTCAGGCCGGTCGTCACGCTGGGATCGGCGCTCGGCAGCACCGTCGGCTGCGGCACGGGCGCCGGGTTGGGCACGACCGGGATCGGCCCGGTCGCCGGCGGCGTGATGATGCCCGGCAGCTCCCCGTCGGGAGCGGTCGACTCGGGGTCGCCCGGCGTGCCCTGCGTCGGCATGCTGATGGGATCGTCCGGCGTCGCCGGGGCCTGGCCGCCCCCGTCGGCACCCGGGTCGGGCGTCGGCTGCTGCGAGCCGGGGTCCGAGTCGCCCGTGGACGGCGCGGGGGTCTGCGGGGTCGCCCCGGCATCCGGCGTCGGGGCCTGCGGGGTCGGCGCCTCCGTCGGTGGCGTCGCCGGGGCCGCCGGCACGGTCACCGGGGCGTTGGCGACCGCGTCACCCCACGTGTCGGGGATCGGCGTGGCACCCGGCACCGCCGGTTGCGAAGCTCCCGGCGCGGGGGCGGCCGTACCGTCCGTCGAGGGCACCGACGGGCCGGCAGGAGCAGGCGGGACTGGCCCCGAGGGCACGTCGTCCGGCGTCAGAAGTCCCGGCGTCACCGGTGCGGCGTCTGCCGCCGGCGGTGTGGGCACGGCGACCGACACCGCGGGAGTCGCGGCAGTGGCGGTCGGCCCGGGGGCCGTCTGCGGCGCCGAGGCGGCGCTGAGCGTGGCGATCGACTGCGCGGGCGCGGAGGCGGCCGTCGGCGCGACCGCGACCGTCTGGGCTGCCGATGCCGTGGACGGCACGGGCGCGGGCGTCTGAGCCGCGTCTGCGCCCGACACCAGCGGCGCCGGGGATCCCGAGGCGTCCGCCGGCCCCGACACCGCGGGCAAGCGCGATGTCGGAGCAGCGGGCGACGAGGCAGCAGCGAGGGTCGAGGCGGGAGCAGCAGCGACACCTGGAATCGCTGGTGCCGGGACGGCCGCGCCGCCAGAGGCCGCCCCGGGCCGTGCGATGACGGGCCCGGAGTGCGCCGCGACGCCTGCGACCGCCGGAGCGGTCGCCGCCTCGCCGGGGCCGGCCGCGGCGGCAGCAAGGGCAGGATCGCCGGCCATACCGGCGGCAGACGAGCCCGCGGGCAGCGGCACGCTCGTCGCGGCAGACGCGGGCGCGGTCACGTCGCCCGCCCCGGCCTGCGCGCCGGAGGCGAGCCCGGGCAGACCGACGGGCGCGAGGAACGCCGCACCGACCGCGTCGTCCACGACCAGGTCACTGTCCACAGAATCCACAGTGACCTGTGCATTATTCCCGGGCGCCGGAGCGGCGAGGACGGCCGCGGCCTGCGCTGCCGCGGCGCCGGCCTGCGCCGCCGCCGACTGGACCTCGACGGTCGTCGCACCGGGGATCGCCGCCCCCGGGACCGCAGCACCGGACGCCGAGGCGTCCGCCGGGGAGCCGGGCCTCGGGCGCGCCGCGTCTGCGGCGACATCGACACCACCGATGCGCCCGCGCCGCATGCCCAGGCCCGCGCCGAGGGCGTCGGGGTGCCCACCGGGCAGTTGCTGGGCGATGCCGAAGGCCGCGCCGCGACCCCAGGAGGACGAGCGACCCCGGCCGTGCAGCTCGCGGGGGGTGGTCGGCACGTCGCGCTGAGAGTCGCGGGCCGCGTCGAAGGCCCGGTCGAAGGCCGCTCCCGCCGGTTCGACGCGGCGCTTGACGCCCGTGGGCGTCGCGACGTCGAGCCGATCGGTGGAGATCGGGGTCACGTTGGGCACGTTCATACTGCACTCCCCCCACTGGACAGGTTGGCCATGATGCGGCGCACGTACGCCTGGGTCTCGGCATAGGGCGGGATGCCGTCGTAGCGGCGCACCGCCCCCGGCCCGGCGTTGTAGGCGGCGAGCGCGAGCGGCGTCGAGCCGAAGGTGCGCAGATGGTCGCGCAGCAGGCGGGCGGCGCCGTCGATGGCCTGCTCGGGGTCGAAGGAGTTGCGCACGCCCAGGCCGCGGGCGGTGCCCGGCATGAGCTGCATGAGGCCGCGGGCGCCGGCGTGACTGACGGCCGTGGCCTTGAAGTTGCTCTCCTGCTTGGCGACCGCCGCGAGCAGATCGGCCGAGACGCCGTACTTGCGGGCGGCGGCGGCGAAGAGCGGCTGCAGCGCCGCGGGCGCCTTGGCCAGCGGGCCCGAGCCGGTGACCGACGCGACGGCCCCGGCGGACGCGACGGCGGGCGTGGAGACCGGCGCGACGGCGGGCGTCGCGGCGACCCCGCCGATCGACGGCAGGAGCGAGTCGATCCCGCCCGCGGCGGCGGAGGCAACGGCCGCACCCCACGTGTCGGGCGCCGGCGTGGCACCGGCCCAGCCGCCCGTCGAGGTGGACGACCCGATACCCAGGGCAGCAGATGTCACACTTCTCTGTGCGTTCGCGGCGGCGAGTTGGGCGGCGGCGACCTGGGCGGTCGGCAGGTCGGCACCGAGGGCGCGGTCGTTGGACCCGCCGCGCACGACGCTCGGCTGGTCGCTGCCCTCGGGCAGGTAGCGCCGGATCGTCGTCGGCTCCTTGTAGACCGAGCCGATCTTGACGACGTCGCCGGTCCGCGGCGCGTGGATCATCTTGTTGTCGCCCAGATACATCGTCACGTGCGTCGCCGGATCGCCGAAGAAGAGCAGGTCGCCGGGCTTGGCGTCGGCGAGCGAGCCGATGCGGGTGCCGACGTCCTGCTGGTCGCGGGCGACCCGCGGCAGGGTGATGCCGTGCTGGCGGTAGACGAGCTGGGTGAAGCCGGAGCAGTCGAGACCGGTCGCCGGGTCGGTCCCGCCCCACTTGTAGCGGACGCCGAGGTACTTCTTGGCCGTCGCGATGAGCGCGTCGACCCGCGAGGTGCCGGGCACGCCATCGACGGAGCTGACGGGGCTGACGGCGTCGGCGGCCGTGGCGCCCGACGCCGCGGTCGTGCCGGCGGCCGCCGCCGTGCCGGACGTGGCCGCAGCCCCGGTCGCGGCGGGCGCCACGACGGGCGCGGCGAGCGCCTCGCGGCCCCCGGCCTTCCACGTCAGCTGCCCGGGGGCGGTGTTCGGGTCCCAGACGAAGGGCCGCTCGGCGGTGGCGGGGGCGGAGTTGGCCAGCGCGATCGCGTCGGCCTTGCCCATCGACCTGGCCATCGACGCGCCGAACGAGCCTGAGCCGGAGGACGCGGTCGAGCCGGAGGACGCGGTCGAGCCGGACGTCGCGGTCCCGGTGGCGCCGGAGCCGGTGGATCCCACGGCGGAGAAGCGCGCGGCCAGCTCGGCCACCCGCGCCTGCGCGCCGGCGATCCCGGACACCTCGACTGTCATCGCACTCCCCTGCGCCTCGTGGGCGCGCTCGTCTCGTCGGCGCCGGGCTGCCCGGTGGGCCTGGTCGATCGACCGCCCTTGCCTGCCATGCTCTCTTCGGCCGTGCGCTGGTCGGCGGCAAGCATTTCGGCCACGCGGGCCTCCTTGGCGCGGTCGACGAGCCGCTCGAGACCCTGGGTGCGCATCGACGCCCGGCGAGTGTCCTCGACGGCGGCCAGCCTTGCGTCCCCGGTCTTTTCGGCGATCGCCGCCGACCACACGACCGCCTTGGCCGCCGAGACGGTGTGGGCCGCGTGACGCCGGAACGCCCCGAGGTCGATCTCGCCATCCGGACTGCTGATCGCGGCGACGTCGGCGCGCCGCTGCTCGACGGTCGCCTCGGCCTGCCGATGCGCGAGGTTCGCCGCGGCGAGCGCAGCCTTGGCGCGGTCCTCCTCGATGCGCCGCACGCGCAGGAGGGTGTCGTAGGGGGTGGTGAACTTCGGCATCGGATCCTCACCCGCCCCAGGTCACGGACACGTCGACCTCAGACCGGCAGCGTGCCGTCGGAGGCGATGCCGCCCAGCGCGGCCCAGCTCAGCTCGGCCGGCGTGAGGTCCTCCATGTCCTGGCGCAGGAAGCCGTCGATGACATCGGCCTGACGCAGCGACCGGTCGACGAGCGGATTCGACCCGGCGACATAGGCGCCGATGTCGATGAGGTCCTTGGCGTCGCGGCGGGCCGCCATGAGCCGGCGCACCGTCGTCGCGGCCTCACGCTGCTCGCGGGAGGTGAGGGCGTTGTTGGCGCGGCTGATCGACTCCAACACGTCGATCGCCGGGAAGTGCCCCTGCGTCGCGAGCTTGCGGGACAGCACGATGTGCCCGTCGAGGATCGAGCGGACGTTGTCGGCGATCGGGTCGTTGAGGTCGTCGCCGTCGACGAGCACCGTATACAGCCCGGTGATCGAGCCGGTCTTGGCCATGCCGGCCCGCTCGAGCAGCCGCGGCATGAGCCCGAAGACGCTCGGCGGGTAGCCGCGGGTCGCCGGCGGCTCCCCCGACGCCAGGCCGACCTCGCGCTGGGCCATCGCCACGCGCGTCACCGAGTCCATGCACAGCACGACGTCCAGGCCCTGGTCGCGGAACCACTCGGCGATCCGCGTCGCCGTCGACGCCGCGCGCAGCCGCACCAGGGCCGGCTCGTCGGAGGTCGCGACGACGACGACCGAGCGTGCCAGGCCCTCCGGCCCGAGGTCGCCCTCGACGAATTCGCGCACCTCACGGCCGCGCTCACCGACGAGCGCGAGCACGCACACCGGCGCCTGCGAGCCGCGCACGATCATCGACAGCAGGCTCGACTTGCCGACACCGGACCCGGCGAAGATGCCCAGGCGCTGCCCGCGCCCGCACGGGATGAGGGTGTCGATCGCGCGCACCCCCAGCGGCATCGGCGTGCCGATCCGCTCGCGCTCCATCGCCGCGGGGGGGCTGCCCTCGGTCGTGACGAGCTCGACGTTGCGCAGCGGCCCCTGCCCGTCCATCGGGCGGCCGAGGGCGTTGACGACGCGGCCGAGCATGCCGTGCCCGACGGGCACCCGCAGCGCCCCGCCGGTGCCGCGCACGGGGTTGCCGGCGCGGATGCCGCGCAGGTCCGAGATCGGCATACAGGAGGCGTGGTCGGCGTGCAGGGCGACGACCTCGGCCATGACGGGCCCGTCGTCGCCGAGGATCTCGACGGCCTCACCGACGGCCAGCTCGAGGCCGGCGATGTCGATGCTCAGGCCGACCGCGCTGACGACCCGCCCGTAGACGCGGGGGGCGGCGGCGGAGCACAGCTGCGCGGTGAGCTCGGCCAGGGGCGCGCTCACGGGTGCAGCACCTGCCGCACGCGGTCCAGGGCCCCGGCGATCGACGCCTCGACCTCGAGGTTGTCGGCCTCGGCCATCGCGTCGCCGCGGCTGATCGACGGGTCGGGCACGAGCCGCGCGACGTCCCAGTCGGTGATCCCGTCGGTGTAGTGCGCGAGCACCGCGATGTCGGCCGGGTTGAGCCGCAGCGTCACCGTCGCGCGGCGCGGGATCGATGCCAGGGCCCGGTCGACGGCGTCGCGGGCCGGGCAGTCGGCGACCTCCAGGTGGTGCCCGACGAGCGCCTGCGCGACGTCGACGGCCATCCCGGCGATGAGGTCGCGCATCTCCTCCACCCGCGGCGCCTGGTAGTCCAACGCGGCCGCGACGGCCATCTCCAGGGCGCGCACGAGCTCACCGACGCGCTCCTTGCGGGCGCCGCGCTCCTGCTCGTCGAGCTCGACGAGCGCGCGCTGCTGCTCGGCGAGCAGCGCCAGGCCCTCCTGCCGGCCGGCGTCGAAGCCGGCGGCGTGCCCGTCGGCGTAGCCCGCCTGGCGGGCCTCGACGCGGGCCTGCTCGACGACCGCCTCCAGGTGCGGGTCGACCAGTCGCGGGTCGGCGACGCCGAAGGTGACGAAGGGCGTCGTCGCCAGGTCCGAGGACATGCGTGCGGGGCGGACCCGACCGGCCTGGTCGGCGCTGCGCAGCACGTAGCCGGGCGGGGTCGGCCTACGCGACGAACTCATCGCCACCACCGCGCGCCACGACGATCTCGCCGGCCTCCTCCAGGGTGCGGATCTGGCGGATGACGACGGCCTGCGCCTCCTCGACCTGCTTGAGGCGGACCGGGCCGAGGATGCTGATCTCGTCGGCCAGCGACAGGGCGGCCCGCTCGGACATGTTGCGGGTGATCTTCTCCCGCACGTCGTCGCGCACGCCCTTGAGGGCGACCGCCAGGTCCTTGGAGTCGACCTTGCGGAGCACGACCTGGATGGCGCGGTCCTCCAGCCCGACGATGTCCTCGAACATGAACATGTGCGCCCGGACCTCTTCGGCGAGCTCGAGGTCGCGCTTCTCCAGCCCCTCGAGGATGAGCCGCTCGGTCGTGCGGTCGGACTGGTTGATGATCTCCACCAGCGGCTTGAGGCCACCGACGGTCGTCGAGTCGTTCGCCTGCACGAGGGTCGACAGGCGCCGCTCGAGGTGCGCCTCGACCTGCTTGACGATCTCCGGGCTCGTGCGGTCCATGATCGCCAGCCGGTGCGCGACCTCGGCCTGCATCTCCGGCGCGAGGCCGGAGAGGATGATCGCGGCCTGCTCGGCCGGCATGTGCGCCAGCACGAGCGTGATCGTCTGCGGGTGCTCGTCCTGCAGGTAGGACAGCACGAGCCGCGCGTCGACGTGCCGCAGGAATTCGAAGGGCATGTCGACCAGCGACGCCGAGAGCCGGCCCATGACCTCGCTGGCCTTGTCCTGACCCATCGTCGCGACGAGGATCTCCTCGGCGAAGCCGATGCCGCCCTGCACGTAGTACTGCCGGGCCTTGGCGAGCTGCCGGAATTCCTCCAGCACGTCGTCGAGGGTGTCGACGTCGATGTTCTCCAGGCGCGCGATCTCGGCCGTCAGGGCCTCGACCTCGGTGTCCCGCAGGGTCTTCATGATCTGTGCGCTGTGGTCGCGTCCGAGCTGGACGAGGAGGATGGCGGCCTTGCGCAGGCCGCTCATCGTGGCGACGTTGGACACCGATCAGCTCCGTTCCGTGATCCAGCCGCGCAGCAGTCGCGCGACCTCGTCCGGGTTGTCGTTGACGAGCGTGGCGATCTCCTCGCGGGCCTCCAGGCGGGCCTGGCTCTGCGGGTCCACGGGGGTGGCCTCGAGCACGCGCAGCGCGTCGTCGCTGTCGAGCTCGAACTCGGCCGGTCCGGCCTCGAGCGCGGCGGCGGCGCCGGGCAGCTCCGGCAGCACGGGGCCGTCGACGGATTCCAGCTCTCCCACCTCGATCGTGCGGGTGCGGCGACGGTTGGTGCGGAAGCCGATGAGCAGCGCGAGCAGCAGCAGCAGCCCGAGCCCGATGTTCTTGGCGAGCTGGATCAGCTCGTCCTGGCGGGCCTGCTGCTCGGCGGCGGCGGCGGTCGCGGCGGCGGCCTTGGCGCCGGTCTGGTCGAAGGGCACCTTCGCGACCGTGCACACGTCACCGCGGGTCGTGTCGACGCCGGCGGCGCCGCAGACGGCGGTCTGGATCGGCCCCAGCGGCGCGCTGCCGGTGGTCCGCGAGTCGAGCAGCACCGAGACGTTCAGCTTGCGCACCTGGCCGGCGGTGCCGTCCCGATACGTCTGCCGGGTGCCGTAGGGGTTGATCGACTTGTCGGAGTTCTTCGCGTAGTTGCTGTTGCTCGCGCCGGCGTTGGTGTTCGGCACCGGGATGTTGTCCGGGCCCAGGACGCCGCCGACGGGTGTCTGCCCCGAGCCGGTGTAGAGCTCGCGGGTCGTGTCCGTCTGCAGCGGCGGGGCGCCGGCCTGCGGCTGGATGTACTCGTTCGTCCACTCCTTGGTGTTGGAGAAGTCGAGGTCGGCGCGCACGGCGACGCTGGAGTTGCCCGGGCCGACGGTCTTGTCGAGCATCGACTGCACCTGGCTGCTGATGCCGGACTGATAGCTGGCCTGCTGCGCGACGCGCTGCTCGCTCATGCCGGCGCCCGCGACGCCCTGACCCGACAGGAGCGAGCCGTCGGTGTCGGTGATCGTCACGTTGGCGACGTCGAGCTTGGGCACCGCGGAGGCGACGAGGTGACCGATCGCGTCGACCTGGCCGCCGCTGAGCGACATGTTCGGCTTGGGCTGGATGAGCACCGACGCCTTGGTCGTCGCCTGGTCGCGCACGAAGACGTCCGGCTCCGGCAGGCCGAGCTGCACGTTGGCGCTCTGCACCGTGTCGATCTTCTCGATCGCCTTCTTCAGCTCACCCTCGGTGGCGCGCTTGATGAGCACGCGCTGCTGGGCGTCCGACGTCGTCATCGGGGCGTTCTCGACGAGGGGGTAGCCGTCCTGGTTGTTCGTCGAGGCCGGCAGGTTGACCGCGGCCAGATCGACGCGGGCCTGGTCGACCTGCTCGCGGGGCACCTCGATGGTCGTGCCGCTGAGCTGGTTGGGCACCTGCATCTCGTTGAGCTTGGCCTGCACGGCCGCGGTGTCCGCGGCGGGCAGGTTGGAGTAGAGCGGCGCCATGGTCGGCGCGCTGGCCCACCGGTAGAAGAGGACGCCGCCGACGATCGCCAGCACGACGGCGATCACCGTGATGGCGCGCTGCCCGCGGGTGAAGCCGTCGAAGGTGCTGCGGACGCGCGTGACGATCTGCTGGACCCGGGCGTTCTTCACAGCTGCATCCGCATGACCTCGTTGAACGCCTCGACGGCCTTGTTACGCACATTCACCACAAGGCTCGTCGCGACGCCCGACTGGTTGGCGGCGATCGTGTATTCGTGGATGTCCTGCAGGTCGCCCGTCGCGGCCTTGACGGCCAGCTGGTCGGAGCGCTTCTGCATCGCGTTGAGATCCATGATCTTGTCGCTGAGCAGCTGCCCGAAGGACGCCACGCCCGGCACGCCGGCGGCACCGCCGACCTGGTCCAGCGCCGTGCGCGGGATGCCCGCGGACACGCCGTAGGCGGGGTTGATGCCGAAGCCCGGCGCGACGCCGAATCCGGTGGGGACGGGGATGGGTGCGATGCTCACTTGCCGATTCCGATCGCTGCTTCGTAGGTCTGCTTGGCGCGCTCGGCGACGTTGATGTTCGCCTGATACGCGCGTTGGGCGAGCATGAGCCCGGCCATCTGGTCACCGAGGTTCATCTTCGGCACGCGCACGCGGCCCTCCGCGTCGGCCAGGGGGTGGCCGGGCATGAGCCGCAGCTCGCCGTTGGGGTCGCCCCAGAGGTTGCCCGCGACATAGACGCCCTTGGGTTCGCCGTAGGACGCGGCGCGCGCCACGACATACCGCTCCTGGAAGGCCGCCTCGGTGACGCGGGAGACGTTGTTGATGTTCGCGATGTTGTCGGCGACCGCGTCGAGCCACTTGCGGTTGGTGCTCAGGCCGGAATCCGCGATGTTCATCGCGTCGAACATGGACATGACTAGTTGCCCGTGATCGACGTGCGCAGGTTGTTGAACTTGTTCGTCAACGCCGCGGTGACGAGCTGGGTCGACAGCACCGTCTGCTGGCCGGCGAGGGTCTCCTCGTCGATGTTGACGTTGCTGCCGTTGACCCGGGTCGGCTCCAGCGAGCGGGCGCCCGCGATGCGCGTGGCCAGGGGGTCGCCGCCGTCGAGCAGCGCGTTCTTCAGCGCGGATTCGAAGTCGACCTTGCCGGCGAGGAAGCCGGGGGTCTCGACGTTGGCGAGGTTGTCCGCGATCGTGCGTTGGCGCAGCGCCAGGCCGGACATGGCCTGCTGCAGCACCCGCATCGTCGTGTCACCACCGACGATCTCGTTCATCTGGCGTCCCCCTGATACATGGCGGTGGATACATGGCGGTGGCGGATCACGCCGCCGCGTCGGGCGCCGTCCGTGGGCGCAGGGAGGCCGTCCGTGGCCATGTGCCTGATCGACCGGGCGCCGGGGCTCCTGAGGGTCGACACGCCCCCTCCTGCGTGGCCTGCGTCGCTGGTCAGAGGCCGTTTCTGGCGATCCCTTGACCGTCGCCGGCAGGGCCGTCGGCCAGTCCCGTTGCGCCCCAAGGCGATCCGCCCTCCAGGGGCGTCGGGCGCCGGGCACGACGACGCCCCCGGGGCCAGGGGCCTGCGGGGGCGTCGCTGCGGTCGGTCGGGCTCAGCGCGGCCGGTAGACCGTGGCCCGCCCGATCGTCTGCCGCTCCCAGGTGTCGTCGACGTTCATCGTCGTCTCGGCACCGCCGAGGAAGAGGTAGCCGTCGGGGCGGATCACCTTCTTCAGGCCCTGCAGGATGCGGCGCTTGACGTCGACGTCGAAGTAGATCAGCACGTTGCGCAGGAAGACGATGTCGAATTGCGGCATCGGCGGCAGCGTCTCGGAGAGGTTGAGGAACTTCGTCTCGATCATCGCGCGCAGCCGGCTGTCGACCTGATAATTCATGCCGTGCCGGGCGAAGTACCGCACGAGCAGCGGCGCCGGCAAACCGCGGTTGACCTCGAACTGGTTGTAGATGCCCTCCTTGGTGCGCTGCAGCATCTTCGTGTCGATGTCGGTGGCCACCAGGCGCACCCGCCAGCTGGGGTCGGCGCCGATGAGCTCCTGGATGAGCATCGCGACCGTATACGGCTCCTGACCCGAGCTGCAGGCCGCGCACCAGATGTTCAGCGAGCGCTCCCGGCCGCGCTGCACGAGCAGGTCGGGAAGGATCGTGTTCGACAGGGCCATGAAGGGGTGCCCGTCGCGGAAGAAGCTCGTCTCGTTCGTCGTCATCGCCTCGATGACCTCGTCGCGCAGCGGGCCCCGCGGGGCGGCCCGCAGCTTGCGCACGAGGTCCTCGACCGAGGCGTCGCCGCGCTGCCGCGCGAGCGTCACCAGGCGTGACTCGATGAGGTATTCCTTGCTGCGGTCGAGCACGATGGCCGAGCGCTGCCGGACGATGTCGCTGATGAAGTCCACATCGCTACCGCTGATGCTCATGCCCACTCCTGCGGCTCGTCGCATGCCGGCGCTGACCCGCCGGCCCCACGTTCATCCACACCACGCCCACCCACACCACGCCCCTGAGCGGCGCGTCGACCCACGGCGCCAGAGGCGGCGCTGACCGGATCACTCATCACCGGCCACCCCTTGCGGAGGCCGGGGCGCCGCCCGCGCGGGCGTTGATGCGGCCGACGATCGCCTCGGCGAGCTTGCCCAGGGGCAGCACGTCGCACTGCAGGCCCGCGGCGACCGCGGCGCCGGGCATCCCCCAGACGACCGACGTCGCCTCGTCCTGCACGATGAGCGACCCGCCGGCGTGCAGCACGTGCTCCGCACCGCGGTAGCCGTCGTGGCCCATGCCGGTCATGATCACCGCGAGCGCGTTGCCGCCGTAGACCTCCGGCACGCTGCGGAACATCGGGTCGACCGCCGGGCGGCAGTAGTTCTCCTGCGGCCCCTGATCGAGCGCGACGCCGACGCCGCCGCCCTTCTTGACCAGGCGCATGTGATAGTCGCCCGGCGCGATGAGGATCTTGCCCGGCTCGAGCATGTCGCCGTTGCGGGCCTCGACGACCCGCAGCCGCGACTTGCCGTCGAGCCGCTGCGCAAACAACTGTGTGAAGACCGGCGGCATGTGCTGCGTGACGACGATCGGCACGGGGAAGCCGGCGGGCAGCGCCGAGACGACCTGGGTGAGGGCGTCCGGGCCACCGGTGGACACACCGATGGCGACGACGTCGACACGGCCGGTCGGGCGCGCCGCGGACCCCGCGGGGCTCGGCCCGGCCGCGCCGCCCTGCGCGCCGGCGGCACCGGCGCCGGACACCACGAGCCGACCACCCCGAGGCGGCGGCGGTCCGCCGAACGCGGGCCGGGCCCGCGGCGGGGCGACGGGCGCGTGACCGGTCAGCGACTTGATCTTGGGGATGAGCTGGCTGCGCACCGCGTCCATCGACTCCTTGATCGAGCCGACGTTCGCGGGCTTGGTGACGTAGTCGCTCGCGCCGCGCTCGAGGGCGTCCAGCGTCGCGCCGGCGCCGCGCTCGGTGAGCGTGGAGAACATGATGATGGGGAGCTTGCGGTTGATCTTGCGGACCTCGACGAGCGTCTGCAGACCGTCCATCACGGGCATCTCGATGTCGAGCGTCATGAGGTCGGGCTTGAGCAGCGGCAGCTTGTCCAGCGCGTTCTTGCCGTTGACGGCCGTGCCGACGACCTCGATGTCCGGGTCCCCCGACAGCACGTCGGTGATGAGCCGACGCAGCACGACGGAGTCGTCGGTCACCAGCACCCTGATGCGGCCCCCCATCAGAGCAGCCCCAACATCGCGAGCTTGCTCTCGATGATCTCGGGCGTGAAGGGCTTGATGACGTATTCGTGGGCGCCGGCCGCCAGGGCCCGCACGATGTTGGCCTGCTCGGCCTCGGTGGTCACCATCATGAGCGTGACGTCGCGCCACTCGCGATGCTTGCGCACCTCGACGATGAATTCGAGCCCGTTCATCACCGGCATATTCCAGTCGATCAGACAGATGTCCGGTTTCGGCGCGTCACCCGACATGACCTCGAGGGCCTCTTTGCCGTCCGACGCGGAGCTGACCTCGAATCCGAGCTGCTCCATCGTCCTCGTGAGGATGGTGCGCATCGCCCGGGAGTCGTCGATCACGAGTGCACGCATGTCGTTCCTCTTCGGCTGCAGGTGAGGGGGCTTACTTGCCCATCGGCCGCGGGCGGCGCCATTGCAGCGAATTCGCCGCCGGCGAGCCCCCGGGGAATCAGTCGTGTCAGGGCGCTCGCCGGGGCACCGCCGAGCCCTCGGCGCGCCGGTGAGAGGCGGCCGAGCGGGGCCGGCGGCGCCCGCGACGGGCGACCGGATGTGCCGTGCGGCGCCGCGTGCGCCGCCTAGGGTCAGGCAGGGTCAGAAGGGGATGACGACACCCAGCGAGCCGCGGCCGTAGCCGTCGACGTCGAGGTAGAAGTCGGCCCGCTGACCCAGGCCCCGCATCATCTTCGCCGCGTTGGTCGGCATGACCGACCCCGGCTGGAAGACGGAGCTGAGCTTGAGGTGATCCTCCGGGTCCCCCTCGTTGAAGAGGGAGCTGAAGATGTTCATCACCTCGTAGAAGTTGTCGTAGAGCGCCGCCGGGAGCTCACGATTCTCGATGGCCGTGTCGGCGCCGGTCTTGGGCACCAGGCCCAGGGCGGCGCCGGCGCGCGCGGACAGCTCGAGGTCGGCCGAGACGAGCGCTCGCACGTCGGCCTCGGCGTTGACGTAGAGACCGACGCAGCAGGCCCGCCGCGCCGTGGGGACGACCGGCTCGCTGCACGGTGAGATCTCCACGTCGCGACCGAGCAGGCTCTCGAAGAGGTCCTTGATCGGCTTGGGATCGGGGATCTTGTTCGCCATGGTGTGTCGCGGAAGGGTCGTCGCGCAGCGGCGGTCAGCCGAAGACCGGCTTGAGCGCCTCGGCGAACATGTCCGCGGTGAACGGCTTGGCGATCAGGAAGAGCGCGCCGGAGTCGGCGGCCTGCTGACGCATCGCGTCCGAACCCTCGGACGTCACGAAGCCGAACGTCACGTTGTTGCCGTCGGCGCGCAGCGCCTGCAGGAACTCGATGCCGTTCATGTTCGGCATGTTCCAGTCGGACAGCACGAGGTCGGGGCCGATCTCCTTGACCTTGGCCAGGCCCTCGGCGCCGTCCTCGCACTCGGTGATGTCGGCGCTGTCGTATCCGGCCTGGCGCAGCGTGCGGACCACGATCATGCGCATGGCCCGGCTGTCGTCGGCGACTACAACCTTCACGGTGTTCTCTCTTTCATTCGGGTGATGCCAGTGGTGGCTGTCGAGGGAAAGTCGGGGGATCGCGGTGCGGCGGCGCTCAGGCGCCGGCCTGCTGGCGGTTCCACACGTTGACGTAGATCGGGTGGTCGCCGGAGACGAAACCCTGGCTGAGCAGCACCTTGGCGCCCACGACCCGCAGGGCCGGGATCGTGCCCTGCGCGACGACCGGCAGCGAGAGCGTGCTCGGCTCGGGCAGCAGGCTCTTGATGTTGCCGCCGACCATGTTGGTCAGCTCGCCGACCGCGTCCGCCACGTCGTCGTCGCTGACGTCCGCGTCGGAGAGCCCGAACATCGCCGCGGCGACGGCCCGGGCGGCCGCGGCCTGCATCTCCATGCTGATGAGACAGTCCGCGGCGCCGCTGACGCCCACCGATCCGGCGACCGCCGGGCCGCTGCTGTCGATCTCGGCTTCCAGGGGCTCTACGTCGAGGCCGAGCATCGAACTCCATACCTCTTGGACGATCTGAGCGACGTCGTCGCTGGACAAGTGCATGCTCGGTCCTTCGTGAAGTCCGTCGGGATGGCCCCTTCGGGCGGTCGGTCGACCAGCGGCATGCGGGATGGGCGGGCCGGCACGGGCCGTGCGTGGGCGTCGATCCCCGCGGCGACCCCATGGGTGGGGCCCGGCGCGGCGTGCGACGTCTGCCTCGGCGTCAGCGCAGCGACCGCCCACGGGTCACGCCCCTGGGTGGACACCCCCTTATCGGCCCGCCCCTGGCGGACTTGAGTGAAGCGGTG
>JAVTVZ010000137.1:44429-52465 GCA_032229625.1 Dermatophilaceae bacterium
CCTGGGTGGACACCCCCTTATCGGCCCGCCCCTGGCGGACTTGAGTGAAGCGGTGACGAACCCCGTTGGCATCACGCCCGATCGGGATCCGATCGGGGATCGAGGACGCCGAGCAGACGTCGTGCCCGACGTGGTGTCGAGCGTCGTGTCGAGCGTCGTGCCCGACGTGATGTCGGGCGCCGTGTTACGCGTGGTGCCCGACGTGGTGTCGGACGCGCGTGGCGGGCGGCGCTCCGCGTGGCGGGGGACGTCGTCAGCCCGCGCCTCCCATCGGCCGCGCGGGCGCGCTCCTGACCGTGTCTCGTGGCGTGTCCTCGCGCACACTCCCCCGCCCTGCCCGGCCCGTGCCCTGCCCTCTGCCGGCCCCCTGCCCGGCACCGAGGTCGGCACGGCGAGGGCGCACTACTGCGCGACCTGAACTCACCCTCAGAAGCGCCCATCCGCCGCCGATGGGTGAGCGATTCCCCCGATCGCGTCAAGGAGCGTGCCGATGGAAGGCATGGAGGAGATCGTCCAGGAGTTCCTGGTCGAGTCCCATGAGAACCTCGATCAGCTGGACCAGGATCTGCTGGCGCTGGAGCGCGACCCCACGTCGCGCGACCTGTTGTCGAGCATTTTCCGCACCCTGCACACCATCAAGGGCACGAGTGGCTTCCTCGCGCTGCACACCTTGGAGCGGGTCGCCCACGCGGGCGAGAACCTGCTGTCCAAGCTGCGCGACGGCGAGATGACCCTCAACCCGACGATGGCCACGGTGCTGCTCGAGATGGTCGACGCGGTGCGCAACCTGCTCGAGCACATCGAGCAGGACGGCAACGAGGGCGACGAGGAATACACCGAACTCACCGCGAAGCTGCACGCGCTGCTCGAAGGGCGCGAGCTGCCCGTCGCCGCGCAGGCCGGCGCCGCTCAGATCGACGCCGCTCAGGTCGACGCCGGGCAGGTGGACGCCACGGCGGCCGCCGCCGAGGCCGCCTCCGACGCCGCGCACGCCGCGGAGCAGGCCGCCGATGCCGCGGCCGAGGCCGCGTCCCAGGCGCAGGTCGCCGAGGTCGCCGCCGTCGCCGCCGCCCAGTCGGGCGGTTCCGGCTCGGGGGCTGCCGGCTCGGTGGCGTCCGGCTCGGGGGCGTCCGCGCCCGCCGCGCCGGGGGCACCTGCCCAGGCGTCCGGTCCGTCTACCGCTGCCGGGGGCGGGGCCGGCGCGGTGCCGACCGAGCCGAAGGAGGCGGCCCAGGCCGCCGCCGCGGCTCAGAGCGCCGCCGCGACCGCGACCGCCGCGCCGAAGAAGGCCGAGGGTGAGGGCGGCAAGCCGACCCGCTCCGTGGCCGACTCCAGCATCCGCGTCGACGTCGACCTGCTCGACTCGCTGATGAACCTCGTCGGCGAGCTCGTGCTCTCGCGCAACCAGCTCGTCCAGCGGGCCGCGGCCAGCCAGGACCAGGAGCTGCAGCGCTCGATGCACCGGCTGTCGCTCGTCGCCAGCGAGCTGCAGGAGGGCGTCATGAAGACGCGCATGCAGCCCATCGAGAACGTCTGGTCCAAGATCCCCCGCGTCGTGCGCGACCTCGCCAACAGCCTCGGCCGGCAGATCCGCGTCGAGATGGAGGGCAAGGAGACCGAGCTCGACAAGACGATCCTCGAGGCCATCAAGGACCCGCTGACGCACCTCGTGCGCAACAGCTGCGACCACGGCATCGAGCTGCCCGCCGACCGCGTCGCCAAGGGCAAGCCCGCCGAGGGCGTGCTGCTCATGAAGGCCTTCCACGAGGGCGGCCAGGTCAACATCGAGATCATCGACGACGGCGCCGGCATCAACCCCGAGAAGGTCAAGGACAAGGCCGTCGAGAAGGGCCTGCTGACCCGCGAAGAGGCCGACCGGCTCTCCGACCGCGACGCCGGCCTGCTGATTTTCAAGGCCGGATTCTCCACCGCGGCCGCCGTCACCAACGTCTCCGGTCGCGGCGTCGGCATGGACGTCGTCAAGACGAACATCGAGAAGATCGGCGGCGTCATCGACGTCACCTCCGAATTCGGCAAGGGCACCGTCACCCGCATCAAGATCCCGCTGACGCTGGCGATCATCCCGGCGCTGCTCGTGCGCGGCAAGGACAACATGTTCGCGATCCCGCAGGTCAACCTGCTGGAGCTGGTGCGCCTCGACAAGGAGCAGGCCGCCGAGCGGCTCGAGACGATCCAGGGCACCCCCGTCTACCGGCTGCGCGGCGACCTGCTGCCGCTCGTCGACCTGCGCGAGCAGCTCGGGGAGAGCAAGGGCGAGTCCGAGACGACGTTCATCGCGGTGCTGCGCGCCGACCAGCGCCAGTTCGGGCTCGTCGTCGACGACATCGAGGACACCGAGGAGATCGTGGTCAAGCCGCTCGGGCGGCAGCTGCGCGGCATCTCCCTGTATGCCGGGGCCACCCTCATGGGTGACGGGCGCGTCGCGCTCATCCTCGACACCGTCTCGCTCGCCGCGAAGGCCGGCATGGTCAACGACGGCGGCGAGGCCGCCAAGCGCGCCGCCGAGCAGGCCGCCCGCCTCGTGCGCAACGACTCGACGTCGCTGCTCGTCGTGCGGCTGTCGACGGGTCGGCGGGTCGCGCTGCCGCTCAAGTGCGTCGAGCGGCTCGAGGAATTCCCCATGTCACGCGTCGAGACCGTCGGGCAGAACCAGGTCGTGCAGTATCGCGGGGTCATCCTGCCGCTGCTGCGCCTGGCCGACGACTACGGCAGCTACGACAGCGTCGACGCCGACGCGCCGCTGCAGGTCGTCGTCTGTCAGCACCGCGGGCAGCTCTTCGGCTTCGTCGTCGCCGCCGTGCTCGACATCGTCGAGGACGAGCTGTCGATCCGCACGCACCTCGACACCGGCGGCAACCTCGGCTCCGCGGTCGTCAACGAGCACGTCACCGAGCTGCTCAACATCGACGCCGCCCTCGCCGGGATGATCGCGCCGTCGGCGGACGAATACTCCGGCGCCACCGAGCACTCCGCCTACGTCTGAGAGGGTCGACATGGCCAACCAGTACTGCACGTTCCGGCTCGGCGGGCACCTCTTCGGGGTGCCGGTCGAGACCGTCCAGGAGGTCCTGCGCGAGCAGGAGCTCACCCGGGTGCCCCTGGCCTCCAAGGAGGTCAGCGGCCTGATCAACCTGCGCGGGCAGATCGTCATCACCGTCGACCTGCGCGAACGCATGGGCCTGCCGCCGCGCGCCGAGGGCGAGGAGATGACCAACGTCGTCGTCCGCACCAGCGGTGAGACCGTCACCTCGCTGCTCGTCGACCGCATCGGCGACGTGCTCGAGCCCGACCTCGACCGCTTCGAGGCCCCGCCGGACACCGTCACCGGCCGCGTCCGTGAACTCGTCACCGACGTGTGCAAGCTCGACCGCGAGCTCATGCTCGTGCTCGACACCGACAAGGCCGTGGACGTCGACGCCGCCGCGTGACGCCCCTGCCTGCGTGAGCCCGCGACCCACCGGGATCGCGGGCTCACGCGCGCTCTGAGGCTCACGGGCGCTCCGAGGCTCACGCGCGCTCCGAGGCTCACGGGCGCTCCGGGGCTCTGGTGCGCGCCGGCTGTCACGCCCGCCGACGGCGTCTCGGAGCAGGTGCTGTCACGTGGCGTCGGTGCCGGACTCGCCCGCCGACGTCGGGGCACTTTGTGACACCTCGGGGCGCCCACGGTCACCTCGTGTCGCTCCGGAGCGACCCCACGTGACTACAACCGCCCCCACGTGGCTGGAAGCGCCCGCACGTGGCAGGAAGTGCCCCCACGTCCAGGCCCGGCGCGCCCGCAGGCACGGCCGGCCGGCGTCTGCGCCGACGTCGGGGCACTTCGTGACACCTCGGGGCGCCCACGGCCACCTCGTGTCGCTCCGGAGCGACACCACGTGACCACAACCGCCCCCACCCGGCAGAAAGCGCCCCGACGTCGGAGGCGGGGCGCCGGCCCGACCGGCTGGCTACCCGCGGCGCCGACAACGCCCCGAGCTGAGCAGGCCTACCGCCACGAGCGACCTACCCGAGCCCACACCTCACGACCTCGGGGCACTTCGAGACACCTCGAGGCGCCCCCGGCCACCTCGTGTCGCTCCAGAGCGACACCACGTGACCACAACCGCCCCCACCTGGCTCGAAGCGCCCCCACGTGGCAGGAAGTGCCCCACGTGGCAGGAAGTGCCCCCGTGGCATGGCGGCGGCGGGCCCGGCCCACGTGACGGTCCCGTCCGGCTGGGGCGCGGCTGGGGCGCGGCTGCGGTCGGCGAGGCGGGCGTGGCCGGCGTGAGGACGGGCGGGCCGTGGCGTCGTGGGCCGTCATCGGCGGCGCGAGCGCGCGTGGATGAGACGGCCCATGCGGGTGACGAAGGCGTGGGACTTCGCCGTGACGTAGACGTCTGCCGGGTAGACGAACACCATCATCCAGCCGAGGTCCTCGATCTGGCGGCGGCGGAATTCGTCGATGGCGGGGCGGTCGCGTCCGGGGCCGGAGCCGGGGTCGCGGCTGTGGAACTGCGTGCTCTGGTATTCGGCGCAGACGCGCGCCTGCTCCCATGCGAGGTCGACCTTGGCGATCCACTCCCCCGCGGAGTCCTTGATGTCGTAGTTGAGTGCGGGCTCGGGGACGCCGCCGGCGACGAGGGCCCAGCGCGTCAGCGATTCGGCGCGGGAGGCGCTGCCGGGCCGGATCCGGGCGAGGGCGTGGCGCAGCGTGACGACGCCGGGGGCCCGGCGCGCGACCCGCCGTCGGACGGCGTCGGCGAGTGCCTGCGGCCCGCCGTCGAATCGGGCAATCCCGTCACCGGCGGCGACGAGGTCCTCCAGGGTCAGGGTGCCGCGCAGGTCCGCCCACGTGTCGGCGGCGGCGACGACCGGCAGGCCGTGCAGCGTCTCGATCACCCGGTCGCCGAGGCCGCGGTGGCTGGCGAGCTGCGGGCGGCGTTGGCGGTGGGAGCCCTCGGGTCGGCAGAGGTGGACGCGGTCGTCGGGAATCCTGGGCAGCCACAGGCCGTGCAGGGTCGCCGCGGTCAGGTGCGAGATCGCGCTACCGGCCGGCGCGACCGCCAACGCGCAGCGGCACCGCTCCTCCAGCGTGGTCGGAGCCGCCACCGCCCGCAGACCCCGCAGTGGCCGGTGCAGCAGCGGCGAGCGCAGGTCCCGAGCGGTCAGCCCGGCCGAGCGGCCCTGCGCGACGGTGAAGACGCCGTGAGCCGGCACCACCGCAGGCGCAGGATCGACGACCGTCGCGGTGACGACGACTCCCCGCGGCGCGGCCTCGGCGGCGGCACGTGGCGTAGGGCCCGCCGCGGTGCATGGCGCGGGGGTGAGGGCGGCGAGGACACGTTCGGGCTCGGCGTCCACCGCGACTGGGTGACGGAGAGGGCGGTCGGGTGCGCGGCTCGTGTCGCCGTCGCTGGGGGTGAAGGAAGGCTGTGCCATGACAGCACCGTGCCCGCGCGGCCCAGGTGTCCGCCGACCGAGCGCGTCGAGCCTGTGGACGGCGACCTCCCGCGTCGCACCGTGTGGCTGACGTGTGGCTGACTGGTGGCCGACGTGTGGCCGACCGGTGCCGACCTGCGGCGGACGTCGGGACACGTCGACGGCCCGGACACCACAAGGGGGTCCGGGCCGTCGGGCGTGCGGGGCTACCGCAGGAAGTCCATCAGCGAGGGCTGGATGACCTTCGCGGACGCGGCGAGCGCGGCCTGGTACGACGCGGACTGCACCCCGAGGTCCATCGCGGCCTTCTGGAAGTCGGTGTCCTCGACCTTGGAGAGCGCGATCTTGCTCGCGTCGTCCTGGCGGCCGTTGAGCTCCGTCAGGCCCTGGAGGCGGTTGACGCGCGTGCCGACCGTGGCCTGCACGTTGAGGATGTTGTTGCGCAGGTCGTCGACGGCCTGCAGCCCGGTGCGCATCGCGTCGAAGTCGCCGTCCTCGATGGCCTTGGCGAGCTGGTCGAGCTCGCCGGTGCCGCTGACGAGGCTGGTGCCGAAGGCAGAGCCGCCGTCGACGCCGACGTTGAGCTGGCCGGCCTCGCCGGGCGAGTCGTTGATGTTGCGCAGCACGGGCAGGCTGTTGCCCTGGAACTCGCCGGAGACGGGGTCGAACGCGTTGTCGTTCGGCGTCGTTCCACCGAAGAGCGGCAGATCGGCGTACTTGCTGTTGGCCTGCTGCAGCACTCCGGCGCGCAGCTCACGGATCTCGGCGCCGATGGCGGCGCGCTGGTCGGGGCTCAGCGTGCCGTTGAGCGCGGCAATCGTCTGCGTGCGCATCCGCTGGGTCATGTGTGCGGTCTGCGTCAGCACGTTGTCCGAGGCGGAGAGCCGGTCGAGGCCGTCGGCGATGTTGTTGCCGAACTGCTCGAGCTGGCTCTGCTCGGCGCGGAATCGCAGCGCGGAGACGGTGCCGACAGGGTCGTCGGACGGGCGGTTGAGCCGCTTGCCGGTGGTGAGCTGCTCCTGGGTCTGCTGGAGCCGGCCCAGGGAGGTGTTGAGACCGGCCATCTGGGTCCGGTTCATGGAGTTCTGCGTGATGCGCAGCGAAGACATGTCAGGTCACCCCTTTCAGCGGGTCATGTGGATGAGCGTGTCCAGCGTCTGGTCGATGACGCCGATGAACTTCGCGGCGGCACTGAAGCTGTGCTGGAACTTGATGAGGTTGGTCATCTCCTCGTTGAGGGAGACTCCGGCGACGTTGTCGCGGGCGTCCTCGGCCTTGTTGACGACGTTCTGCTGCACGTCGACATTGCGATTGACCGATTGGGTCTGCACGCCGAGCTGCACGACCATCGAGTTGTAGGTCGCGTCCGCACCGCCGGCGTCCTTGATGTGACGCGCCATCGCCAGGGCGTTGTTGCCGTCGAGGGATCGTGCCGCGGGGTCGGGGTCGTTGGGGTTGCCCGAGGACACGGCGAGCGAATTGGCGACCGCGGCCGGGTCCATCCGCAGGTTGCGCGCCGTCATGGCACCGCCGCCCAGGGCGATGAAGAGATCCCCGCCTTGCTGTCCGTCGACCGTGTAGCCCTGGGCCTGCTGGTCGTTGACCGTCTCTGCGAGCTTCGCGGCAATCTGGTCGAACTGCTGCATGTAGTCCGGCAGGGTCTCGTTGAGGCTCTTCAACTGGCCGGTCACGCGGCCGGCGGGCATGGCGACCTGCCCGGAGACGGTGCTGTCGCCGCCGTCCCACGAGGAGATGTCGTCGCCCGTGACCCACTCGATGGTGATCTCGCCGGGCGCGGAGCCGTCCTCGGGGTAGGCGCCGTCATTGGGATCGTTGACATGCAACGAGTTGCTGACCGTGCCGGCGACGAGCAGCTCGCCGCCGATGAGCACGTCGACGGCCTGGCTGTTGAAGTCGCGGCCCTGATCCATCGCCGCCGGGCGCACGGTCGCGCCGGTGAGCTGCGAGATCTTGCCGATGAGCACGTCGCGCTGGTCGAGCAGCTCGTTGGAGGGCACCTTCGCGATGTTGTTGTTGCGGATCGCGACGTTGAGCTTGGCGACGTCCTCGGCCATCTTGTTGATGTCCGTGACGTTGGCCTTGAGCTCGCTCGTCGTGTCGGCATATTGGGTCGCCAGGGAGTTGCCGATGAGATTGAGCTGCGCGGCGGCGTTGACGCCGTTCTCCAGGGCCGCGGATCGCGGCGCGGCGTTGGCGACGCTGGGGCTGTTGCCGGCGGCGGCCCACGAGTTCCAGAACTCGCTGAGCTTCTTCTGCAGGCCGGTGCTACTCGGCTCGCCGACGGCCCGCTCGATAGCGGCCATCGTCTTCGCCTGCTCCTGCAGGTCGCCGAGCGCCGCGTTGGAGTTGCGCGCCCGGGCCTCGAGGAATTCGTCGTTCATCCGGGTGACGCCGGTGACCTTGACGCCTTCGCCGGTGCCGTCGTAGCGCGACCAGAAGGCCGGCACACCAGGACCACCGATCGACTCCAGGTCGACCCGCTGGCGGGTATACCCGGGCGTCGCCGCGTTGGAGATGTTCTGGCCCGTGATGTCGAGACCGCGTTGCGCGGCGTGGATCGCCGAGGTCCCGATGTT
>JAVTVZ010000138.1:0-3122 GCA_032229625.1 Dermatophilaceae bacterium
GTGCCCCCGGCAGGATTCGAACCTGCGACACCCGCTTTAGGAGAGCGGTGCTCTATCCCCTGAGCTACGAGGGCGGGGCGTGGATCAGCCTAACCCGGGTGTCCGGGCCGGGGAGTCCACGTGCCTGGCGGGCGGGGCCGCCCGGGTCAGACCCGCTGGGTCGCCTGGTCGGAGCTGTCGGAGCTGTCGGAGCTGTCGACGTGGCGGTCGGTGCCGCGGCGCAGGCGCTCGGCGCGGGCGTAGGCGTCCTGCGACGCCGGGCGGTCGACGACGACCGGGGCGCCGGTCTCCTTGCCTGCGGCCAGGGCGCCGCCGAGCACGATCTCGCTCTTGGCCTTCTGCGCGATCTCGTGGTGCGGCCGGTCGAAGCGCCGCGTGATGGCCTCGCCGATGTCGAGGAACGCCTCGCGCGTGTGCGGGCGCAGCAGGTCCCAGTCGAAGGTGCCGCCGTCGGCCATGTGCGGGTCCGCCGGCACGACGACGAGGTCTGCGGCCTTGCCGAGGTGCTCGAGCACGGCCTGCTTGTCGACGCTGCGGCTGACGATGTCCTTGGCGGTGAGCACGCAGATGCTCGTGCGCGCCAGGTGCTCGAAGCCGTTGTTCTCCAGCCAGTCGATCGTCTCCGCCGCGCGCCGCGCACCCGTCACCGACCACGCCGCCGGCACGACGACGGTCGTCGCGTACTTCAGGATCCCGCGCATCAGCGGGTGTGTCACGCCGGTGCCGCAGTCGACCTGCACATACGAGTAGTAGCGCTGCACGACCCCGAGGATCCGCTCGAAATCGTCCGAGCTCAGCGAGTCACCGAGCACCGGGTTCGGCTCGCCGGGCAGCACCGTCAGACGCCCCGCCGTCACAGTGAACTGCGACAGGTCCTCCAGCGACTCGATCCGCTCCACGTTGCGCGACAGCGCGGTGATCCCCGCGAGCTGCCGCCCGACGAGCCGCTCCGCGAGGTCCCCCGCGTCCGGGTTCGCGTCGATCGCGAAGACCGGGTCGGGCCGCAGGTCCGCCAGCGCCACCGACGTCGCCGCCGTCGTCGACGTCTTGCTCACCCCGCCCTTGAGGCAGAAGAACGCCGTCACGTGCTTGCCCCGCAGCTGCGTCGCGATCTGGGCCTCGCGGTCGCGGTGCCGCTGCTCCTTCTCACTCGGCCCCGGATTCCACAGCCCCGCCGTCGCCGAGTAGGCCAGCGAGCGCCACCCCATCCGCGGTCGGGTGCGACGCGGCCGCACCATCGGACCCTCCGCCGGGAGGGTGTGGATGGAGCTGCGCTGATCGGCGTCATTCATGACCGCGAGGGGACCCTTCATGTCAAGCGGTAAAGGTGGTTCGGGCACATAGGTTTCCGGGCGCGAACACGGCGCGTCAACTCGCCGCCGCACGAATGTCCAACAGACGAGCTGGACACGTGTCCAATGTGCGGTGCCGCGCGTCCCCGTCCCGGGGCGCCCACCTGCGCCCCGGTTCGCTTACGGTGGCTCGGGGTCAGTGAGTCACCGGGCCCCACAGCGCGGACCGCGCCGACGTCGGCGAGGTCCGTGATCAGGGCCGCGGACCGGCGACCGGGATCGCAGGAGCCGGCCCACGACCCAGCACGACCGTCGCCCCCGCAGGGACCGCGGGGCCGACCCAGGGTCGCTACGGCGACCGCCCGCAGACGCCACGACGCCGACAGGCGCGACGACACGGAGACGACATACGCATGGGCGCGACACAGATGGATCAGGACGGGACCCGGGGGATCGAGGGGGCGCGCAGCGGCGGCCCGACGCACGCCGGCCGCAGGGATCGCCGACCGCTGCGGATCGCTCTCGCCGCCGGTATGGGGCTGGCCGTCGCCGGTCCCATCGCCCCGGCGCTCGCCGCCCCGGTGCCCGCGACACCCGCTGCGGGTGAGTCCGCCGCGGTCGGAGCCGCTGCGACACCCGCAGCCGTCCGCGCTCCCGCGGCCCTGCCGGTCGGCGACCGCGACCTGCCGGAGCGACGCACCCAGGCGCGCGTCGCCGCCGGCGTCGTGCGCACCACGATCGTGCGCGGCGACAAGAACGCCTCGGCCTCCCGCATCAACGTCACGACCCGCGGCCCGTGGCGCATCAACGCCGTCGCCATCGACCCCAAGCGCACCGACCTGCGCCTGCGGGCCGTCTCCGGTGACACCCTCATGGCGCCCTCGACGACGACCGACATCGCCCTGTGGTCCCGCGCCCGCGTCGCCATCAACGCCAGCTACTTCAACATCCACGGCCCCAGCGCCTACCGCGGCGGCCCGGTGGGCCTGACCGTCTCCGGCGGCACCGTCATGAGCGAGCAGACCGGCACGGCCGCCGAGCAGAACGTGCTCATCGACGCCGCCACCGGCCGCCTGCGCATGGGCCGCTTCGTCTGGAAGGGGTATGTCGAGAACACCGCCACCGGCAAGCGCCGCACCCTCGCCGGGGTCAACCGCCTGCCGCGCGTGCCGGCGGCCTGCGCCACCACCGACGACCCGCAGGGCTGCGCCGCCTCCCAGGGCGAGCTCGTGCGCTTCTCGCCGCGCTTCTCCACCTCGACCCCCACCGGCGCCGGCGCCGAAGCCGTCTACGGGCCCGACGGGTGCCTCGTGCGGGTCGCCGAGAGTCGCGGCACCAAGCTGACCGCCGCGCAATTCTCCGTACAGGGCACCGGCGACCGGGCCGCCCAGATCCTGCGCGAGGCCCACTCCGGCTGCGTCAGACTCGACGAGAAGGTCGTCGACGCCGACGGCGACACGCTCGCCCTGCGGCGCGACACCTCCGGCGTCACCGGCCGATACTCCCTCGTGCGCGACGGGCGGATCGTCGCGCCCACCGGCACGGGCGTGCTCGCCGGCCGCAACCCCCGCTCGCTCATCGGCCGCACCGCGGACGGCCGCGTCATGCTCGTCACCATCGACGGCCGCTCCGTCACCAGCGTCGGCACGACCCTGCCCGAGACCGCCAAGATCGCCCGCAGCCTCGGCCTCGTCGACGCCGTCAACCTCGACGGCGGCGGCTCGACGACCATGGTCATCGACGGCAAGGTCGTCAACCGCGTCTCCGGCGCCGGTCAGCGCCTCGTCAGCGACGCCATCGTCCTGGCCCGCTGAGCCCGGGCACTCCGGG
>JAVTVZ010000138.1:3222-8030 GCA_032229625.1 Dermatophilaceae bacterium
GGCGGCGCGCAGGAGCCGCCGCCGGTGGGCGCATCCCGGGCGGGTGTGCGCGGCGACGATAAGCTGCGGCGGTGAGTTCTGTGTCGCCGCGTCAACGAGCCGAATCGTCCCCGCCGCCGGCTCCCGGGGCGACCTCGCAGGTCCCGGGCCCGGGCGGCCCCGACGGTGCCGCCCAGGACTCGACCCCGGGAGCGGCAGGCGGTGCGAACGCGAGCCCGGCCCCGACCCACGCCCCCGAGCCGCCGGAGCACGTGCTGCGCGCGCTGCAGGGCTGGCAGCGGCGTCTCGTCGACGCGGGCGGGCCCAACACGCTGCTGTGGTTCGACGACGTGCCCGCGGGCACCCTCGACCTGACGACCGCCCACCCCGGAGGGGTGTCGATGCTCATGGCCGGCCGCGCGACGCGGCTGTCCGACCTGGTCCGCGAGCCGAGCGCCTTCGCCGAGGCGCACCGGCGGGCCGAGGCGATCCGCCACAAGACCGTCGAGCTCGCCCAGGAGCGCGGCCTGTCCGCCGGCTTCATGGCGATCGGCATGGCGACCTGGGAGGCCCCCGGCGCCCGCCGGGCACCGCTGGCGCCCGTGCTGCTGCGCGGTTGCAGCCTCACCCCGACCGACCCGAGCATGCGCGACTACGACATCGACCTGTCGCCCGCGGTCGAGATCAACCCGGTGCTCGTGCATTACCTCGCCTCCGAGCAGGGCATCGACATCGACCCCGAGGCGGTCGCGGCCCTCGCGCACTCGGCCCGCCGCTTCGACCCGCTGCCCGTCTTCCGCGAGCTCACCCGCATGTGCCGGGGCGTGCCCGGCTTCCGCATCGCCGACCGCAAGATCGTCGCGCCCTTCTCCTACGCCAAGCTGCCGCTCGTCGCCGACCTCGTCGCCCACGGGCCGACGCTCGCCGCGAGTCCCCTGGTCGGGCGGCTCGCCGACGCCGCCCGCGCCGACGAGATGGGCACGCCGATCGCGCCCGCGGTCGACGCCCCGCGCGCGGCCACCGCAGCCCAGGACGGCGCGCAGGACCTGCTCGTCCTGGGCACCGACGCGGCGCAGCGCGAGGTCGTCGCGGCCGTGCGCGCCGGGCGCGACGTCGCGCTCGACGCGCCCGCGGGCACCGGCGCCACCCAGACCGTCGCGGCGACCGTGGCCGCGCTCGTCGGCGACGGCAAGCGCGTGCTCGTCGTCTCCGAGGCCGCCACCCCCCTGGACGACCTCACGACACGGCTCACCGACGTCGGCCTCGACCGCATCCTCGCGCGCGTCGGCGAGGGCGGGCTCGACCGGGGCCAACTCGCCGCCGCCGTGCGCGAATCCGTCGAACTCGTCGCCGGCCGACCCGGCCGCGACCCGGACGCCACCGAGGTCGTCGAGGGCCTGTATGCCCGCCGCGACCGCCTCGACGCCCACCGCCACGCCCTGCACTCGCGGCGCGAGCCGTGGGGCGTCAGCGTCTTCGACGGCCTCGCCGCCCTCGCCCGGCTCACCCGGCCGCGGCGCCCTCCGACCTCCCGGGTCCGCCTCGACGGCGACGTGCTGCGGCGCCTCGACGTGCCGCGGATGCATCGGGTCAGCGAGCTGCTGACCGCCGCCGCCGCCGCGGGTGCGTGGTCCGAGGAGCGCCGCAAGGACCCGTGGGCGGCAGCCCGCATCACCGACGAGACCGCTCGCGCGCGGGCCGCCGAGCTGACCCACGACTTCGCCCACGGTCGCCTCGACGACGACCGCGCCGCTCTCGATGAGCTGCTCACCTCGTGCGGGCTCGCGCCCGCGCAGGTCCCCGGCGACTGGGCCGTCGGCATCACCCTGCTCGAAGGGGTCCGCGACACCCTGCGGGTGCTGCACCCGGAGGTCTTCGGCGTCGGGCTCGTGCCGTTCCTCGGCGCGACCGGCGACGCGGACTACCGGCGCGACAACGACCTCCGGCAGTCGTGGTGGGCGCGGATGCGGCTGCGGCGGCGCACCCGAGACTTCGTGCGCGACGGCGCCGCCATCGACGATCTGCACGCCGCCCTGTCCCGCGCGCACAGCCAGACCGTCACGTGGCGACGGCTCTCCGGCGGGTCCAGCACGCCGCGTGTCCCTGCCGGCCTGGAGGCCGCGCGGAGCCGATGGGACGCCCTCGACGCCGACCTCACGTGGCTCGCGCAGCGGCTCACCCCGACCGACGAGGGCGGCGACCTGCACGGCACGCAGGTGCCGGACCTGCGCGGTCGGCTCGCCCGGCTCGCTGGCCGCGGCGACCGCCTCGACGTGCTGCCGCGGGTCGTGCCGCTGCTCGACGAGATCGGCGCGATGGGCCTGGGCCCGCTCGCCGACGACCTCGCCACCCGCCGCGTCGCCGGCGAATTCGTCGCCGCAGAGATGGAATTCGTGTGGTGGCGCTCCGTGCTCGACGAGGTGGCCCGCGCCGACGAGGTGATCGGGGGCCACGACGCCGCCGCCCTGCGCCGCGACGTCGGTGATTACGCGACCCTCGACGCCGCGTGCCAGCGCGCCGGCGTCGACGTCACCCTCTCCCGCCACGCCCGCGGCATCCAGGCGGCGCTGACCGCGCACCGCGACCAGCTGCGGCTCGTGCACTCCGAGGCGTCCCGCGGCGGCGGCTACCTGCCCGTCGACCGGCTCGTGCAGGCCGCCGGCGACCTCGTCCTCGCGGCCCGGCCCGTCTGGCTGCTCAGCCCCCTCGTCGTCGCGTCCGCCCTGCCGCCGGAGCCGCTCTTCGACGTCGTCGTCGTCCAGGACGCCGGCCGGCTCGACCCGGCCCACGTCGTGTCGGCCTTCGCCCGCGCCCGCCAGGTGCTGCTCGTCGGCGACTCCCGCCAGCAGCTGCCGCGGCCCTTCACCACGAGCGTCCCCCGCCCCGGCCAGGACCGCCCCGCCGCCTCGGGTCCGTCGCTGCTCGACGTCCTGCGACCGGCGCTGACCGCGCGGGAGCTGCGCCACCACTACCGCAGCTATGACGAGCGGCTCGTCGACTTCGCCGGCGAGCACTTCTACGACGGCCGGGTGCAGGCGCTGCCCGGCGCCGGGGCCGCCGGCACCCAGGCGGTCCGACTCGTCGTCGTCGACCCCGGTGACGACGGCGCGGGGGCCTTCGGACCGGACGCCGACCGCGCCCTGCCGGACCTGCGCGACATCGAAGCCGAGAAGGTCGTCGACCTCGTCGTGCAGCACGCCGTGATGCGCCCGACCGAGAGCCTGGCCGTCGCGGCCCTCAGCGGCGCCCACGCCGAGCGGCTCGCGGCGCGGCTGCGGGCCCGGCTCGACGCCGAGCACGACCCCGACGTCGTCGACTTCTTCGCCCAGGGGCGCACCGAGCCCGTCATCGTCGTGCCGCTGGAAGACCTGCAGACCCACTCCCGTGACGCCCTCGTGCTCGGCGTCGGCGTCGAGCCGATGTCCGTCACCCACCCCGAGCCGCTCGGCGCGCTCTCCCGCGACGGCGGCGAGCGCGCCCTGGCGGCAGCGCTGCTCGTCGCGCGGCGACGCCTGACCGTCGTGTCGGCCGTCACCCCCGAGGAGCTCGAGGGCACGCTGCGCTCGCGCGGGGCGACCCTGCTGCGCGAGCTGCTCGAGCACGCTGCCCGGCAGGGGCTCCCGCAGCTGCGGGAGCGCGCCGAGACCCGCGTCGACTTCCGCGCCGACGCGCCCGCCGCGACCGGTGCCCCGCCCGCCGCCGACTCGGCGCTCGAGCAGGCGCCGTCGCGGCCCGAGTCCGACCCGGTGCTCGCCGAATTCGCCGTGCGGCTGCGCCAGGAGGGGCTCGTCGTGCGGGAGCGCTACGGCGAGGGCCCCGAGCCCATCGACCTCGTCGTCGAGGACCCGCATCACGTCGGGCACGCCGTCGTCGCCGTCGAGTCCGACGGTCCCCGCTACGCCGCAGCCGCCGACACCCGTGAGCGCGAACTCGTGCGCCCCGGGCGCTTGCGCGCCCTCGGCTGGGAGTATGTCGCGGTCTGCAGCGCCGACATCTTCGCCGACCCCGCCCGCGACGTCGCCCGCGTGCTCGACGCCGTGCGTGCCGCCGACGCCCGGAGCTGGTCGACCCGCCCCCGCCGGTCCCGCGCCGGTCGCGGTGGCGGACAGCTGGGCGCCGCGCAGCTCGGCGGCGGGCCCGTCGCCGGCCGCGGCCCGGGTGCCTCGACGCCCGCCGGGCAGTTCGAGGGGGTCGCGCTCGACGCCGTCGCCCCCGAGCCGCCGCCGGAGCCGCCGACCTCGCCGACCCAGCCGTCGGCGAGCTCCGCCTCGCCGACCTCGCCAGTGACGCCTGCCGACTCCTCGCGCGCGGCGACGCAGGAGGCGCCCGGGCCTGTCGAGAGCGCTCCCGACCGGCCCGCATCCCCGCCGGAGGATCCCGCCTCGTCGTCGGCCCGCCCGGGCGACGACGCCCGCGCCCGCTCAGCGGCCCGCAGCAGCCGAGCCACCGGCGCCCGCACGAGCGGGGCCCGGCCCGCGCGTCCCACCGGCGCCCGGCGCGGCCGCCGCGCGTGACCCACGTCCGACGCATCGGGCGTCGCCGCGTCGTCAGCGACCCGCCCCGGCGCCCCTCGACACCGCAGCCGGCTGCCGGCGGCGAGCCTGACGATGTCGCGCCCGAGCCGTCGCTGCCGTCCGAGCAGGTGCCTCCCGAGCAGGTGCCGCCCGCCCAGACGCGGGATGACACCGACGCGGGCTGGGGCGAGCGCCCCGAGACGGGCCACGACCGCTGGCTGCAGGAGCAGCGACCGCCCCACTGGGAGTGACGTCGACGCCACGGCGTCGAACGACCCGCCGCGCCCGCGGTCGAGCGGCCCGCCGCGCCCGCGG
>JAVTVZ010000139.1:0-7947 GCA_032229625.1 Dermatophilaceae bacterium
AGCGAGCCGTGCAGCCCGAGCAGCGACCGCAGCTCCTGGCGGTGGACGCGGCTGTCCTGCACCGCGACGAGGCCACGCATCGCGACGACGACGTCGCCGATCCGCGGCCGCACCTGCGCCGAGACGGGGCCGAAGAGCCCGGCGGCCTCCACCTCCTCCCGCAGGTAGACGGTCGCGTCGTCGCCGAGCCGCGCGCGCCACGCGGCGGCCACGTCGGGCGCGGCGCCGGGCTCGCAATACAGCTGGACGGCGCGCGGTTCGCCGCCGACGATCCGCACCCCCGCGGCGAGGTCGGGCTCGCGGGCCACGTCGAGACGCGCGGAGTGCGGCACGTCGACCATGCCGTGGTCGGCGGTCACATAGAGCGCCGTGTCCGGCGGCAGCAGCTGCGCCAGGCGCGCGAGCGCCCGGTCGGTGGATTCGAGTTCGTCGCCCCACTGCCAGGATTCGCAGCCGTGCACGTGCCCGACCTTGTCGACCTCCCCCCAGTAGAGGTAGACCAGCGCCCGCGCCGGCCGGCCGCGGTCGGCCTCGCGCAGCGCCGCGAGCGTCGCGTCGACCCGCTCGTCGAGGGAGCGCGCCCCGCGGAACCGGGCGCCGCGCAGCGCCGCGGTCGTCAGGCCGGACCCGTCGAAATACCCCGGGCCGACCATCGTCACCTCGACCCCCGCGGCGGCCGCCGTCTCGAAGACGGTCGGCGCCGGCTGCCAGGCGCGCGGATCCGGCCCGCCCTCCCAGCTCAGCTCGTTGAAGGTGGCCCCTCGCGCCGGGTCGAGCACCTCATAGCCGACGAGCCCGTGCGCCCCGGGCGGCAGGCCGGTGCCGAACGTGCCCATGCTCGTCGCCGTCGTCGACGGGAAGCCGCTGGTCAGCGTGTGTCCGGTCGCCAGGAGCGAGCGCAGGAACGGCGCGTGTCCGCCGCGGCGGGCCAGCAGCCGGGCGCCGAGCCCGTCGACGAGCACGACGACGGCCCGCCGCGCGGGCGCCAGCGGCAGGATCGTGACGCCGCCCTCGCCGTCGGCGCCGTGACCGGCGACCGGCGACACTCCCAACGACGCCGCGACCGACGGCAACACGCACGCCAGGCCGCCGGTCGCATACGTGCGCGGGGGCAGCTCCGCAGCGGCGCCGGTCGCCCCGGTCGTCGCTGTCGTCGCCTCGTCGCGTGCCCCGCCGCCGCGGGCCCGGGGTCGGCGGCGTGGGCTCACCGGGCGGTCGCCGCCTGCAGCGCGTGGGCGAACGTCATCGCCTGCGTCAGGGCCGCCTCGCCGTCGGCGACGGCGGACACGCGCACGCTGATGTCGTCCGCGGTGATCGACCCCTCGTAGCCGTGATCGGCGTCGCACTGCGGGTCGCCGCACGTCGCGGGCAGCAGGTCGATGCGGCTCACCGAGCCCCAGCCGATCGTCACGGTCACCTCGTGACCGAGCCGCCCGGGCACGTAGGATGCCGGGTCCGCCACGACGTGCGTGAGCATGACGCCCCGCACTCCGGACAGCGGCACGCTCTCGGACGTCGCGGTCGCGGCGCCCGGGCCGTGGCCCTCGACGTCGTCGTCGGCGTGGACGACGAGCAGCCGCGTGTCGGTGAGCACGAGCACCGTGACGTGGCGCCGCACGGTGTCGTGGTCGAACGTCGTCTCCTGATGCACCAGGTGCGAGACGACCTGATCGCGGGCCAGGGCCGTGCTGACGACGTCGCCGACGAGCGCGGGGTAGTAACCGGCACGCTCGATGTCGCGGGTCAACTCGGTGGGCAGGGCCTGCCCGGGGGCACCGGATCGGAAGCTCATGACTCCATACTCACCCACGAGCGGCCCGGAGCGGCACCGACCGTCCGACCGGGCCGTCCGCGGCGCCTGCCGCGCGTCACGACAGGGCGCGTCGACCGGCGTCCGTGCGCGCCCCGGCCGGAGCGATCGTGATGCGCGCCCCCAGCACGTCGGCGCCCTCGGGCCGGGCGTTGACGTAGTCGAGCGTGAGCCGGGCGATCTCGGGCACGTCGTCGGCGAGCGTCGCGACCCGGGCGATGATGTCCTCGAGCGCCTCGGAGTCCACGGGCCGGCTACCGCGGTATCCGGTGAGCAGCGGCGAGCCGCGCAGGCTGCCGATGAGCGCGCGGATGTCGACGTCGGTCAGCGGCGGGATGCGGTGGGCGGTGTCGCCGAGCAACTCGCTCGCGGGCCCGGCCAGGCGGAACGACACGACGGGCCCGAAGAGCGGATCCTCGGTCGTCGAGACGATCGTCGCGATGCCGGGCGGCGCGGTCCGCTGCACGACGAGCTCGGGATCACCGAAGGCCGCCAGGCGCCGCGTGATCGAGTCGAACGCCTCGATGAGGCCGTCCGGGGTCGTCTCCTCGTTGCTCTCCCCCCCGGCGCCGGGGCGGAAGCGCACCGAGGAGATCCGGGAGCGCAGCACCACGGGCCAGCCCAGCTCGACGGCCGCCGCGACGGCCTCGTCCGACGTGCCCACCGCGATCGTCGGCCACAGCGACACCCCGTAGGCGGCGAGCACCTCCTTGGCCTCCTGGGCCGTGAGCTCGCGACCTGACGGGCTCTCGTGCAGCACGGCCGAGACGATGCGGTCGACCGTGCCGCGGTTGACCCCCGCGGGGCGCAGCCGCTCGCCGCGGTCGCTGCGCCGCCACGCGGCATACCGGCTCGCCTTGGCCAGCGCGTTGATGCCGTCCAGCGGCGAATCGTAGACGGGCACGATCTCCCGCTCGCCGGTCTGGGGGTCGACGAGTCGCCCCGCGCGGCGCATCACGGGCGTGACGTCGCGGGCCCCGACGAACGACGTGACACACGGCTTGCCGCGGCCCCCCGCGATGTGGGCGATGGCCCGCGCGACCTCGTCCTCGTTGACGCTCAGCGGGGCGACGAGGGTGATGCTGACCATGTCGACGCCGGGGCGGTCGAAGGCGTCCTCGACCGCCTCGGCGATCTGCCGGGACGTGTCGCCGTTGTGCAGCGCGACGGCGTCGCCGACGACCCGCAGCCCGGCCTGGCGCGCCGCCTCCGTGGTGATGGCGTTCATGCCCACCGACGTGCCGAGGACCGCGATGCCGTCTCCGGCGGGCAGCGGCTGCTGGGCGACGAGCTGACACACGTTCGTCAGCTCCCGGATCGTCGAGGTGGCGATGACACCGGCCTGGTCCAGGAGGGCGTCGAAGGCCTCGCGGCCGACGCGGCTGGCCCGCGCGCGGTGCCCCGGAGGCACGCCGCCGGCGGTCGGGGCCTTGACCGCGACGACCGGCTTGCGCAGCGACAACTGCCGTGCGATCCGGCTGAACTTGCGCGGGTTGCCGATCGACTCCATATACATCGCCACGGACGTCGTGGAGTCGTCGTCGATGAAGAACTGCATGAGGTCGTTGGTCGACACGTCGACCCGGTTGCCCGAGGACGCGAAGACCGAGATGCCCAGACCGGCCCGGATCATCGCGGCCATGATGCCGACGCCCAGGCCGCCGCTCTGCGTGCAGATGCCCAGCGCGCCCGTATTGGGCAGGTCCGTCGACATCGTCGCGTTCATCCGCACCGACGCGTCGTTGTTGACCAGCCCGAACGAGCCCGGGCCGACGATCCGCATCCCGCCGCGGCGCGCCGCGACGAGCAGATCGGCCTGCCGCTGCGCGCCCTGCGGACCCGACTCCGCGAAGCCGCTGGTCACCACGAGCAGCGTGCGCACCCCCGCCTCCGCGCAGTCCTCGACGACCCCGAGCACGGACTCCGCGGGCACCGCGACGATCGCCAGGTCGACGGGCTCCCCGACGCCGCTGACGCTGGGGTAGGTCGGCAGGCCCCGCACGGTCTCGGCCTCGGAGTGCACGACGTAGACGGGCCCGCCGAAGCCGCCGTCGAGCACGTTGTCCAGGATCATCGAGCCCATCGCGTCCGGGCGGCGGCTCACGCCGACGACCGCGATCGAACGCGGCGAGAGCACCGCCTTCATGCTCTGGGCCTCCGCGCGGTGCTCGCGCGCCAGCTGCACCGCCTGCGAGCGGTCCGTCGGCTCGATCGTGAACTCGACCGCGATGACCCCGTCGTCGTAGTGGTGACGCACCTCGTAGCCGGCGTCGGTGAAGACCTTCATCATCTTGCGGTTCTGCGGCAGCACCTCGGCCACGAAGCGCGTGATGCCCGACTCCTGCGCGATCGCCGCGAGGTGCTCCAGCAGCACCGACCCCACGCCCTTGCCGTGGTAGTGGTCGGAGATGTTGAAGGCGACCTCCGCCGACTTCGGGTCGTCGAGGCGGTCGTATCGGCCGATGCCGATGATCTCGTCGCCCACCACGACGACCAGCGCCACCCGCGCGTCGTGATCGACATTGGTGAAGCGGTGCACGTCGCGGTCCGAGAGCCGCTTGATGGGGGCGAAGAACCGCAGGTAGATCGACTCGGCGCTCTGCCCGGCGTGGAAGCGGTGGATCGCCTCGGCGTCGCGCGGGGTGATCGGTCGCACGTGCCCGAGCGTCCCGTCCCGCAGGACGACGTCGCCCTCCCATTCGACCGGGTAGCCCGACTCCGGCTCGACATCGGCGCCGGTGGCCCCGGTGGCTCCACTGCGGTCGACCCCGGTGTCCTCGATCCCGGTGTCCTCGATCCCGGTGCCGTCGATCCCGGTGTCGTCGGGCGGGTCGGCCGCATTCGACATACCGGAGGCAGGGGTGGACTCGCCGGTCTGCGATGTCATGCCCTCATCGTCCCACGGCGCCCTGCGCGGGTGTCTGCGACGAGCCAGGTCGCGTCGTGATCCCCTTCACGATCCCCGTCATCAGCCCGGGCGGCCGGCCTGTCGGTCAGCCCCGTCGGACTGTCGTCGTGTCCGGTGTGTCGACTCCGCCTGTCGGGGCACGCTCGTTGGTCACCCCGGTCCTGGCCGGTCACCGGCATCCGGCACGCTGGGCCGGTGGACTTCGGCGAGGTGGTGCGACGGCGGCGCATGGTGCGCGACTTCGATCCGCGCCCCTTGGACCCCGCGGTGCTGCGGCGCGCCCTGGCGCGCGCGCTGCGGGCGCCCAGCGCGGGGCACACCCAGGGGCGCGATTTCGTGCTCCTGACCGAGCCCGACGACCGAGCGGCCTACTGGGAGGCGGCGATCGAGCCCGGCGCGGCCGGCGGACCCGACGCGGCAGCCCAGGGAGTCGAGCAGGGCTCGCCGGGTCACGCGCGGGCGCGGTGGCTGCGCGGCGTGCGGCGGGCGCCGGCCCTCGTCGTCGTCTGCTCGGACCCGCAGGCCTACGTGGGGCGCTACGGGCGTCCGGACAAGGCGGCGACCGGATACGGCGCCGGAGCGCAGGCCTGGCCGATCCCCTACTGGGACGTCGATGCCGGGATGTCGGCGCTGCTGCTCCTGCTCAGCGCCGTCGACGACGGGATCGGTGGCCTCTTCTTCGGCGTGCCCCCGGCACGACACGACGCGGTCCGCGAGGCTCTCGGCGTGCCGGCGGACCGGCGGCTCGTCGGCGTCGTCGCGCTCGGCCACCCCGCCGCGCCGGCGCCCGATGCCTCGACGGCGAGGTCCCCGTCGGGCCGGACCGCGCCGCGCCGTCGGCACCGACCCGTGCGACGGCGGCTGCAGGACTCGGTGCATCTGGGTCGATACGGCAGCGCGCCGAGCGCCGGGTGGGGGCGCGGCGGCGACGTCGGCGGCGACCTCGGCGGTGACCTCGGCGGTGACCTGCGCGACGAGCCCCGGAGCGAGGCTCACGGGTGAGGGCGTCGCGGCCTCGAGGCTGCGTCGGCACGCCTGCGACCTGGGCGGTCCGGGGCGGTCCGGGGCGGTCCGGGGCGGGCGGGCAGCGCTCGGGCACTTCGGCGGCTGCGCGGCCCGCGTGGACCGAATGCCGCTAGGCTGACGTGAGGTCGAGTTGCGTCCGCTGCCGCACGCGCCGCCGATCCCTGCGTCGAACGAAGGAGCACGATGTCGCTCGTCACCCCCGCTCAGGTGGTCCTGGACGTGTCCACCACCGACCGGACGGAAGCTATCCGGCTGCTCGCCGAGACCTTCGTACCCTCGCAGCGGGTGCAGGATCTCGAGGGTTTCCTCGGCGACATCCAGCGCCGTGAAGACCTCATGGCGACCGGGTTGCCCGGCGGCGTCGCGATCCCCCACAGTCGCAGCCCGCACATCACGGAGCCGTCACTGGCCTTCGGCCGCAGCGACGGCGGCATCGACTGGGGCGCGGCAGACGGCCCGGCGAAGCTCATCTTCCTCATCGGCGTGCCCGAGGGCGGCCAGTCCGACCAGCTCGCGGTGCTCGCGCAGCTCGCCCGGCGCCTGACGCGCGCGACGTTCCGCGATCAGTTGCTCACCCTGACAGACCCGCAGGCCATCTGCGATCTGCTCGACGAGGAGGTCATCCGCGCCTGATGACGGCCACATCCAGCTCCGACGCCCGTCCCACCGCGATCGTCACCGGTGGCGGGTCCGGCCTCGGCGAGGCCACGGCCCGACGCCTGCACGCCATGGGCGCGACGGTCGTCATCGCCGACCTCGCCGGCTCCCGAGGTGAGGCGGTCGCCGAGTCCCTCGGCGATCAGGGCCGATTCGTCGCCGCCGACGTGCGCGACGACGCGGGGCTCGGGGCCGCGGTGGAGGCGGCGACCGCGCTGGGCACACTGCGCGTCGCGGTCGCCTGCGCCGGGGTCGCCACCCCGGGTCGGATCCTGGGCCGCAAGGGCGTCCTGCCGCTGGAGACCTACCGTCAGGTCATCGACATCAACCTCGTCGGCACGTTCAACCTGCTGCGCCTCGCCGCCGAGGCGATGGCGGCCAACGAGCCGCTCGACGGCGATCGCGGGGTCATCGTCATGACCGCCTCCATCGCCGCCTTCGACGGCCAGGTGGGCCAGGCGGCCTACGCCTCGAGCAAGGGCGGCGTGGCCGCGTTGACGCTGCCGGCCGCGCGCGACCTGGCGGACCAGCAGATCCGCGTGATGACGATCGCCCCCGGCACGTTCGAGACGCCGATGATGGCGAGCCTGCCGCAGGAGACCAAGGACAGCCTCGGCGCGATGGTGCCGCACCCCTCGCGGCTCGGGCGCCCGGAGGAATACGCGCTGCTCGTCGAGCACATCGTCACCAACCCCATGCTCAACGGCGAGACGATCCGGCTCGACGGCGCGCTGCGGATGCCGCCGCGCTGACGCCTCAGACGGCACGACGGCCGGGCCTTGTGTGCCTGGCCGTTGCTGTGTCCGCACCCGCCGGGGCGGCCCTCGCCGGCGCCCGGCGACCCCGGGAAGCGCCCCGGACGAGCGGGCGACGAGGCGCCCCGCACGCGTCATACACGTCACGGCGTGGTCACCGGAAGATCACGTTTGAGCAACGGCGTGACCTGGACAGATGTACCACATGGCATCTGGACACCGCCATTTGTGTCTACCGTGAACCAAATGGACACGTTGAACATCACGCAGACCCTCGCCGCTCTCGCCGCCTCTGCCGCGTTCGCCACGCCGGCCGGGATCGCCGCCTCCGCCCCCGAGGTCGCCCCCTCGGCCACCGCCTACACCTCGGCCGTGCAGAGCGCCCAGGCCGCGCAGGCCGCCAAGGCCGCCGCCGCCAAGAAGGCCGCCGCGAAGAAGGCCGCCGCGGCCCGCACCGAGGCCGCCTCGCGCTCGACCGTCCGCAACAGCAGCGTCGCCGGCGGCACCACGTGCAAGGCGTCGCACTACTGGGAGGACACCGAGACCGCGAGCGGCCAGCCGTTCGACGTCTCCGCGATGAAGGCCGCACACAAGACCCTGCCGATGGGCACGAAGCTGCGCGTCACCAACCCCGCGAACGGCAAGTCCGTCGTCGTCACCATCAACGACCGCGGCCCCTACGTCGGCGGGCGCTGCCTCGATCTGACCTCCGGCGCGTTCGCCAAGATCGCGAACACCTCCTCCGGCGTCGTCACCGTCACCTACTCGCGTCTCTGAGGTCCTCTGGCGCC
>JAVTVZ010000140.1:0-2429 GCA_032229625.1 Dermatophilaceae bacterium
ACTCCGCGAACATCGACCTCGCCGCCGACCTGCTCGAAGGAGTCCTCACATGAGCGCCGACCCGACCGACACCCCCACGAGTGATGCGCCCACGAGTGATGCGCCCACGAGTGATGCGCCCACGACCACGCCGGTCATCCGCCACGAGGTCTTCCAGACGAGCCTCATGAGCGCCCTGCTCGACGGCATCTACGACGGCGAGATGACCGTCGCGGAGCTGCTCGGCCACGGCAACTTCGGTCTCGGCACGTTCAACCACCTCGACGGCGAGATGATCGCGGTCGACGGCGTCGCCTACCAGATGCGCTCGGACGGCACGGTGTGCCGGGCCCGCCTGGATCAGCTCACGCCGTACGCCGTCGTCACGAACTTCGTGCCGAACATCTCCTCCCGGCTCCCGCCGCATCTGACCCGTGAGCAGCTGTCGGCCGTCATCGACAAGCTGACGATCTCGGAGAACTACCTCTACGCGCTGCGCATCACCGGGCACTTCGCGTGGGTCACGACGCGCACGGTGCAGCGGCAGGAGCCGCCGTATCCGCCGATGATGCAGGCGACCGACGGCGAGCCGGTGCTGCGCCACGAGGACACGACCGGCGTCATGGTCGGCTTCCGGACCCCGCTGTACGAGCAGGGCATCTCGGTGCCCGGCTGCCACGTGCACTACATCGACGACGCCCGCGAGCACGGCGGGCACGTCATGGACTTCCTCATCACGGCGGGCACCGTGGAGCTGTGCCTGGGCACCGACCTGCGGCTCTCGCTGCCGCTGACCGATGCCTTCGGCCGGGCCGACCTGGCCCCCGACGACCTGGCCGAGCAGATCCACCGGACGGAGCAGCACGGCTGATCCGTCGTCCGCGTCGGCATCCGGCGTCCCGAACGGCCCAGTGGTCGCCCGAGCGGCCGATGGGGGCCCGGCGAGGCTCCCGAGCGGTGCGTGCTCGGGGCGCGACTACCAGGACGTGTGCCGCGGACGCCCTTCGTCGTATCCCGCGGCGGACTGCAGCCCGACGACCGCGCGGGAGTGGAATTCACCGATGGAGCGGGCGCCGGCGTAGGTGAAGGCGCTGCGCACGCCGGAGACGATCTGGTCGAGGAGGTCCTCGACGCCGGGCCGCTCGGGGTCCACATACATCCGCGAGCTGGAGATGCCCTCCTCGAAGAGCGCGGACCGGGCCCGGTCGAAGGCGTTGGCCTCGCGGGTGCGGTGCCGCACGGCGCGGGCCGAGGCCATCCCGAAGCTTTCCTTGTAGAGCCGTCCGTCACCGGCGCGCAGTAGGTCGCCGGGCGACTCGTGCGTGCCGGCGAACCACGAGCCGATCATGACGCTCGCGGCACCGGCGGCGAGCGCGAGCGCGACGTCGCGGGGATACTTCACGCCGCCGTCGGCCCACACCTGACCGCCGAGTTCCTTGGCGGCGGTGGCGCATTCGAGTACGGCCGAGAACTGCGGTCGGCCCACGCCGGTCATCATCCGGGTCGTGCACATCGCGCCGGGCCCGACGCCGACCTTGACGATGTCGGCGCCGGCGGTCACGAGGTCGCGGGCCGCATCGGCGGCCACGACGTTGCCCGCGGCGATCGGCACGCGCACGCCGTGCTCCGAGGCGTGCCGGTCGCGCTGCGCGCGCACGATGCCGAGGGCGTCGAGCATCTTCTCCTGGTAGCCGTGCGCGGTGTCGACGACGAGCACGTCGGTGCCGGCGGCCAGCAGCGCCGCGGCCTTGGCCGGCACGTCGCCGTTGATGCCGACGGCCGTGCCGACCATGAGCCGGCCGTCGCGGTCGAGCGCGGGGCGGTAGATCGTCGAGCGCAGGATGCCGCGTCGGGTCAGCATGCCGACGAGGTGCCCGTCGTCGACGACGGGCACGGTCGCCAGGTGGTGCGTCGTCATCCGGTCGAAGACGGCGCGCAGGTCGGCGTCGCGCGGCACCGTGAGGATGTCGGTCGTCATCACCTCGCCGACCGTGGCGTAACGGTCGACCTCGACGCTGTCGCGCTCGGCGATGATGCCGACGGGCCGCCCGTCCTGCACGACGACGGCGACGCCGTGCGCGCGCTTGCCGACCAGAGAGAGGAATTCGGCGACCGGCGCGTCGGGAGAGATCGTGATCGCGCTGTCGAAGAGCGGGTCCGCCGCCTTGACCGCCCGGATCGTCTGCGTGATCGCGGGCAACGGGATGTCCTGTGGCAGGATCGCCAGCGCGCCGCGCCGCGCGAGCGTCTCGGCCATGCGCCGCCCCGAGACGGCCGTCATGTTGGCCGCGACGATCGGCACGCTCGTGCCGACCCGGTCCGGGGTGGTCAGATCCACGTCGAGCCGCGAGCCGACGTCCGAGCGCGAGGGCACCATGAAGACGTCGCTGTAGGTGAGGTCGTGCGCGGGCTGCAGGCCGTTGAGGAATTCCACGGGCGCCATCGTAGGC
>JAVTVZ010000140.1:2529-15904 GCA_032229625.1 Dermatophilaceae bacterium
GAGGTCGTGCGCGGGCTGCAGGCCGTTGAGGAATTCCACGGGCGCCATCGTAGGCGCACCGCGCCGGCCCCCCACCGTCGTGCGGGCCGCCCGAGCGCGGTCGCGCTGTTCGACCGGTTCGTCGCGACCGCTGGCCTAGGGTGAGCGCATGCGTCTGACCCACTTCGGCCATTCCTGCGTACTCGTCGAGATCGCCGACCGTCGTGTGCTGCTCGACCCGGGGGCGTTCTCCGCCGGCTTCGAGGACGTGCACGGGCTCGACGCGATCATCGTGACCCACCAGCACCCCGATCACTGCGACCCGCCGCGCTTCGGCCCGCTCGTGGCGGCCAACCCCGACGCCCGGGTGCTCGTCGAGGCCCAGACCGCCGAGGTGCTGCGTGAGGCCGGCGAGCTGCCCCGGCAGATCGAGACGCTCACCAGCGGCCAGGACGTCGACCTCGCGGGTGTCACCGTCAGCCCCGTCGGGCAGCGGCACGCGATCATCCACGCCGACATCGCGCGGATCGACAACACCGGCGTCGTGCTGCGCGCCGACGGCGAGCCCAGCTTCTTCCACCCCGGCGACGCGCTCGACGCCGAGCCCGGCGACGTCGACGTGCTCGGCGTGCCGGTCAACGCCCCGTGGTGCGCGATGAAGGAGACCGTCGACTTCGTGCGGCGCATCGGCGCCCGACGGTTCGTGCCGATCCACGACGGGCTGCTCGGCCCGACCGGCCGTGAGCTCTACCTGCGCCAGATCGGCAACCTCGGCGGCCAGGTCGTCGACGGTCTCGAGCTCGTCGACATCGCCGGTCAGGCCGCGGGCGTGCGCCTCGACAGCTGACCGGCGATCGACTCCTGGCCGGCGATCGCGGCGGGTCAGACCTGCCGCGAGACCTGGGCGTCGCGGGTCGCCTGCCAGGCGGCGCCGATGATGCCGGCGTCGTTCTGCAGGATCGCCGGGATGATCTGCGTGCGCAGCTCGAGCTTCGGCAGATACTTGTGCGCCTTCTTGCTCACGCCGCCGCCGACGATGATCAGGTCCGGCCACAGGAGATCCTCGACGTGGCGGAAGTAGCGCTGGAGCCGCTTGGCCCAGTCGCCCCAGGACAGGTCCTCCCGCTCGCGGGCGCTGTTGGCCGCGCGGGACTCGGCGTCGTGACCGTCGAGTTCGAGGTGTCCCAGCTCGGTATTGGGCACGAGCTCACCGTCGAGGAAGAGCGCGGTGCCGATCCCGGTGCCCAGGGTCGCCATGAGCACCGTGCCGTGCACGCCCTTGCCCGCGCCGAAGTGCATCTCGGCGACCCCGGCGGCGTCGCCGTCGTTGAGCACCGTCACCGACCGTCCGATCCGGGAGCGCAGCAGCGCCGCCGCGTCGGTGTCGATCCACGTCTTGTCGATGTTGGCCGCGGAGCGGACGACACCGCGGGTGACGACGCCGGGCACCGTCACCCCGATGGGGTGGTTGCCGATGCGGTCGGAGAAGCTCTCGGCGACCTGGGCGATGACGTCGACGACGTTGACCGGGGTCGACTCCGCCGGCGTCGCGATCCGCAGCCGGTCCGCGGCGAACTCCCCGGCGGCGAGGTCGACGGGCGCCCCCTTGATGCCGCTGCCGCCGACGTCGATGCCGAGGGGGTAGGTCTTGTCGCCCATGTCAGTGCTCCCGAGTGCTGTGGTCTGCCGACGCGGCCGGTGTCGACCCCGCGAGCAGCGGATGCCGAGCGCCGCGCCTCGCCGGACGTGTCGCGTGGCCCGCAGTCTAGACAGCGGGCCGCGGCGGTGGGGTCGACAGAGGGCCCTGACCGTCCGCCGTCGTCGTCGCCGCCGCTGCGCCGTGCCGCCGCACCGATGGACCGTAGAGTGACGCCCAGCGGGCACGAGCGCGCCGGCGGACGCCGCGCGCAGGGAGGAGAGACGAGCAATGGCCTACTGGTTCAACGTGCGTAGCGGGCAGGTCGAGGAGGACGACGACCGAGCGGCCGGCCGCGACGTCCTGGGTCCCTACGACACCCGCGAGGAAGCGGCCCGGGCCTTGGAGACCGCCGCGGAGCGGACCAAGGAATGGGACGACGAGGATCGCCGCTGGGACGGCGACGAGGACGCCTGAGCGGGTCGCAGCTGAAGGCTCCGTGCCCGGTGCACCCGGCGACGACGCAGGCCCCGGCGGTTGCGCCGGGGCCTGCGTCGTCTGCCGCTCAGATCATGGGCGGCCTGGGCCGCGGTGGGTCAGGCCTGCGTGAGCCGGTGCAGCGCGGCGTCCCAGCGCTCGCGCAGCGAGTCGCGGTCCATCTGCGGCGTGAGGTGCTCGTGCCGCAACGTCAGCACCGTGCCCTCGCCGTCGCGGGCCATCTGCAGGTCCACGAGCGTGGGAGGCGCGTCCTGGTCGGCGTGCCAGGAGACCCGCACCTGCTGCTCGGGGTGATAGCTGCGGGTGACGCCGTACGTCCCGTCGCTGGCGTGCCAGGCGTCCCCCTTGTCGCCCAGTGTCGCCCCCTCGCCCAGGAGCGCCTCGATGCCCTCCTGCTGCGTGAGCCGGGCCCACACCTCGCCGAGAGGGCGGTCGACGCGCTGCACGATCTCGACGGCATCGACCGACCCGGACTCCGAGCTGGAATCCGTATCGGATGTGACATTCTCCACGGTCATGGCCAATCTCCTTTGATCCGATCCCGCCGGCGGTCCGGCGGGCCATGCCTGTGACTCAACCTCATCACTGTCGCACCCCAGCATGCAACGCCGAACACGCAGGTTGCGCCCCTGTGCCGATCCCGACTGTCCGGGTGGGGCAAGATCGTCCTATGGATCGTCAACAGGAGTTCGTGCTGCGCACCATCGAGGAGCGCGACATCCGCTTCGTGCGACTCTGGTTCACCGACGTGCTCGGCACGCTGAAGTCCGTCGCGGTCGCCCCGGCCGAGCTCGAGGGGGCCTTCGAGGAGGGCCTGGGCTTCGACGGCAGTGCCATCGAGGGCTTCACCCGCATCACCGAGTCCGACATGCTCGTGCGCCCCGATCCGAGCACGTTCCAGGTGCTGCCGTGGCGTGGGGCGCCCCCCGGCACGGCCCGCATGTTCGGCGATATCCTCCTGCCCGACGGGTCGCCGAGCTTCGCCGATCCCCGCTACGTGCTGCGCCGGGCGCTGGCCCGGGCGGCGGACATGGGCTTCGCCTTCTACACCCACCCCGAGATCGAGTTCTACCTCTTCAAGACGCCGCTGGCGCCGGGGCGGCCGCCGGAGCCGCTGGACCAGGCGGGCTACTTCGACCACGTCCCGCAGGGCGTGGGGCAGGACTTCCGCCGCCGCGCGATCACGATGCTGGAGTCCATGGGCATCTCGGTGGAGTTCTCCCACCACGAGAGCGGCCCGGGGCAGAACGAGATCGACCTGCGGTATGCCGACGCCCTCTCCATGGCGGACAACATCATGACGTTCCGCACCGTCATCAAGGAGGTGGCCCTGCAGCAGGACTGCTTCGCCTCCTTCATGCCCAAGCCGCTGTCCCAGGCACCGGGCTCGGGCATGCACACGCACCTCTCGCTCTTCGAGGGCGACCGCAACGTGTTCTACGAGGGCGGCGGGCGCTACCAGCTGAGCAAGGTGGCGCGGCAGTTCATCGCCGGGCTGCTGCGGCACGGCAGCGAGATCACCGCCGTGACCAACCAGTGGGTCAACTCCTACAAGCGGCTCTGGGGCGGCAGCGAGGCCCCCGCGCACATCTCCTGGGGGCACAACAACGGCAGCGCGATGGTGCGCGTGCCGATGTACAAGCCGAACAAGGAGAACAGCGCCCGCGTCGAGGTCCGCACGCTCGACCCGGCCTGCAACCCCTACCTGGCGTTCGCGGTGCTGCTGTCCGCGGGGCTCAAGGGCATCGAGGAGGAATACGAGCTCCCCGACGAGGCCGAGGACGACGTGTGGCGCCTGACCGACGGTGAGCGCCAGGCGCTGGGCATCGATCCGCTGCCGACGTCGCTGCACGAGGCGATCCGGGTGATGGAGCAGTCCGAGCTGGTCGCCGAGACGCTCGGCGAGCACGTCTTCGACGTCTTCCTGCGCAACAAGCGCAAGGAGTGGGACGACTACCGCGCGCAGGTCACGCCCTTCGAGCTGGAGCGGCTGCTGCCGGTGCTGTGATCGGCCCTGCGGTCCGGGGAGGCAGCGCGCCCCGGACCGGGCCGGAGGCGCGGGGCGAGTAGTTTCGTCCCGCTGGAAGAGATGTCCGTGCGGATCACGGGTGCCCGAGTCGGGTGGCCGGTAGGGAGTGGCTGCCGATGGCCGGCATCGAGCGAGGGCAGAGCACCCCGTCCACCTGGCTGGCGAAGCTGGGGTTCGACGACGGCAAGCGGGCGCTGGCGCTCGCCGGGTCGCCCGAGCTCGCAGGCCTGGTCGACCTGGACGGCGACGAGACCGGCCTGCTGCGCGCCCTGGCCTACGCGGCCGAGCCAACGCTCGCGCTGCTCGCGCTCGTCCGGCTGCTCGAGGCCGTCGACCGGCCGGGCGGCCAGGAGGAGCCCGACCCCCAGGGGCAGCGGCTGCGGGAGCTGCTCGGCGCGCACAGCGACGCCCGCGACCGGCTGCTCGCGGTGCTCGGCGCCTCCGCGGCGCTCGGTGACCACCTCGCCCGGCACCCCGGGCACTGGCCCGCGGCGGCCTACGCCGAGCCCCTCGACGCGGCGCAGCGCGCCCGGCGCCTGGTCGCCGCCGTCAGCCCCCAGGAGCGGGGCCAGCGGTACGCCGAGGACGCGCTGCGGCTGGCCTACCGCCAGCAGTTGCTCGGCATCGCCGCGCTCGACCTGACCGCCGCCGACCCCTCGGCCGTCATGCCGCAGGCCGGGCAGGCGCTGGCCGACCTGGCCGCGGCGTCCCTCGAGGCGAGCCTGGCGATCGCCGTCGAGCAGCACCCCGAGGCGGCCGCCCGGGCCCGGCTCGCCGTGATCGGCATGGGCAAGGCCGGCGGCAGCGAGCTCAACTACGTCTCCGACGTCGACGTGATCTTCGTCGCCGAGCCCGCCGCGCGACCCGCCACGCCACCCGCCGCGCCGGCGGATCCCGAGGCGTCGGAGGCGAGCCCGGAGCCGTCGGGCGGGCCCGTCGACGAGGCCGACGCGATGGCGGCCGCCACGCTGCTGGCGACCGCGGTGATGCGCGGCTGCTCGGCGTCCACCGCCGAGGGCACGCTGTGGCCCGTCGACGCCGCCCTGCGCCCCGAGGGCAAGCAGGGTGCGCTCGTGCGCACCGTCGCCGGCCACGTCGCCTACTACAAGCGGTGGGCCAAGACCTGGGAGTTCCAGGCGCTGCTCAAGGCCCGGGTCGTCGCCGGCGACCCCGACGTCGGGCAGGCCTACCTCGACGGGGTCACGCCGATGGTGTGGGAGGCCTCCGCGCGGCCCAACTTCGTCGAGGACGTCCAGGCCATGCGCCGCCGCGTCGAGAAGCACGTGCCGAGCCGCGAGGCCGAGCGGCAGGTCAAGCTCGGGGTCGGCGGCCTGCGCGACGTCGAGTTCGCCGTGCAGCTGCTGCAGCTCGTGCACGGCCGCCACGACGAGTCGCTGCGCTCGTCGACGACGCTCGTGGCGCTGGGTGCGCTGGCCGCGGGCGGCTACATCGGGCGCGAGGACGCGGCCGAGCTCGACAGCGCCTACCGCTTCCTGCGCAGCCTGGAGCACCGCATCCAGATGTCCCGGATGCGCCGGACCCACCTGTTGCCGACGTCCCCGGAGGACCTGCGCCGACTCGGGCGGAGCCTGGGCCTGCGCGCGGAGCCGGACGCCCAGCTCGACGCGAAGTGGCGCGAGGTGCGCCGCGAGGTCCGCCGCATCCACGAGCGGCTCTTCTACCGTCCGCTGCTCTCCGCGGCGGCGCGGCTCTCGACCGACGACGCGCGGCTCACCCCGCAGGCGGCCCGGGAGCGTCTCGCGGCGCTGGGCTTCCGCGACCCCGCGGGTGCGCTGCGGCACCTGGAGGCGCTGACCGCCGGCACGAGTCGCACCTCGGCGATCCAGCGCACCCTGCTGCCGGTGATGCTCGGCTGGTTCGCCGACGAGGCCGACCCCGATGCGGGTCTGCTCGCCTTCCGGCGGCTCTCGGACTCCCTGGGCACGACGCACTGGTATCTGAAGATGCTGCGCGACGAGGGGCGGGCCGCCGAGCGGCTCGCGCACGTCCTGGCGCGCAGCCGGTATGCCGCCGACCTGCTCATGCGGGCCCCGGAGTCCGTGCGGATCCTGGCCGAGGACACCGGCCTGCAGCCGCGCACCCGCGAGCAGGTGCTGCGCACGATGCGCTCGGCCATCGCCCGCAAGGACGACGCGGAGTCCGCGATGGAGGCGGCGCGCGTCATCCGGCGCCAGGAGCTCTTCCGCGTCGCGCTCGCCGATCTCGTCCGCGCGGCCGACGCCGACACCGTGCGGCGGGCGCTGACGGACCTGACGGAGGCGATCCTCGAGGCCGCCCTCGCGATCGCGACGACGAAGGTCTCGATCGAGCGCCGCTCGCCCGTGCCCGCCGACATCGCGCTCATCGGGATGGGGCGGCTCGGGGGCGCCGAGTGCGGCTATGGCTCCGACGCCGACCTCATCGTCGTCCACGAGCCGCACGAGGGCGCCGACGAGCGCGACGCGCTGGCCGCGACGGGCGCGGTGGTGCTCGAGCTGCGCCGCATGGTCGGCCTCCCCGGGCCCGAGCCCGCCCTCGAGGTCGACCTCGACCTGCGGCCCGAGGGCAAGTCCGGGCCCGTCTCGCGCACCATCGAGGGTTACGAGGGCTATTACCGGCGCTGGTCGGCGACGTGGGAGGCGCAGGCGCTCGTGCGCGCCCGCCCGGTCGCCGGCGACCCCGAGCTGGGGCGCCGATTCGTGCAGGTCATCGACCCGCTGCGGTATCCGGCGGGCGGCCTGGAGCCGGCCGCGGTCCGCGAGATCCGCCGGCTCAAGGCCCGGATGGAATCGGAGCGGCTGCCGCGGGGCGCCGACCCGCGCACCCACCTCAAGCTCGGCCGCGGCGGCCTGTCCGACGTCGAGTGGACCGTGCAGCTGCTGCAGCTGGAGCACGCGTACGAGCAGCCGCGTCTGCGCACCACGAGTACCCTGAGTGCCTTGCGGGCGCAGGTGGAGCTCGGTCTGCTCACGCCCGACGACGGGCGCAGCCTCGACGAGGCGTGGCAGCTGGCGTCGGACCTGCGCGACGCGATCGTGTTGTGGCGGGCCCGCCCGGCCGAGTCCGTGCCCGCGGATCTGCGCGACGCCGAGGGCACCCACCGGATCCTCGGCGGAGGACCGGGCGAGGGATCGCAACTTGCGGAGCGCTACAGCCGCACGGCGCGGCACGCGCGGGCCGTCACCGAACGGGTGTTCTACGGCCGGCAGCCGGGCGTGGACGGGAGCGGCGGCGCTGGGTCCGCCAGGAAGGAGATGAGGCGATGAGCGACGTCCTGCGCGTCTACCTCGTCGACGACCACGAGATCGTGCGTCGCGGCCTGCGGGAGCTGCTGGAGCTGGAGGACGACCTCGAGGTCGTGGGGGAGTCCGGCACCGCCGACGAGGCGACCCGGCGCATCCCCGCGATGCGCCCCGACGTCGCCGTCCTCGACGCCCGGTTGCCCGACGGCTCCGGGATCGAGGTATGTCGTCAGATCCGCGCCGTGGACCCCACGATCCACGGGCTGATCCTCACGAGCTTCGACGACGACCAGGCCCTGACCGCGGCCGTCCTCGCGGGCGCCTCCGGCTACCTGCTCAAGGACATCCGCGGCGGCGACCTCGTCGACACCATCCGCCGCGTCGCCCGCGGGGAGCGGCTGCTCGACCCGGCGGCGGTGGCCGCGGCCCAGGAGACCCTGGCGTCGCCGACGACGACCGACCCGCGGCTGCGCAGCCTGACGCCGCAGGAGCGGCGGATCCTCGTGCTCGTCGCCGACGGGCTGACGAACCGGCAGATCGGCGGTCAGCTCTTCCTCGCCGAGAAGACGGTGAAGAACTACATCACCGCGATCCTGGCCAAGCTGGGGATGGAGCGGCGGACGCAGGCGGCGGTCTTCGCGGCCACCCACGCCGACCAGTTGACCGAGCGCCGTCATCCCTGACCTGCCCACCGGTCCCGGTGCGCGGGCCGGGGCGCGTCCTGCCCGGGCCGCGACGCCCCTGCCCGTGACCCCGGCTCGTGACGGCTCGTCCGTGACCGCCGCTGGGGACCAAGGGCCCTGGGGCCTGCGACGACGCCGAGTGAGGGTAAGTGCATGACGGAGAGCAAGTGGGCGCTGACGCCGCCTTTCACCGGCATCGTCGCTCGTGACGTCGTCGCAGGCCTCACCGCTGCGGACCGCGCGCACGCGGTGGCGCGCGCCGCGGTGAAGGAAGCCGCCGTCCGCGGCGCCCGCGTGCGCTTCCTCCATGTCGTCTCGCCCGACACCCCGGCCGCCGAGCGCGAGGCCGGCGACAGCGGCATGTTCGCCGGCGCGTTGCGGGCGCTGCGCGAGTTCCCCCGGGTGCCGGTGACGTTCGAGGTCGCCGAGGGCGAGCCCGGCCCGGTCCTCGTGGAGCGCAGCACCGACGCCAGCATCCTCGTCATCGCCGCCGAGGAGCCCGACGACGCCGGCGATGCCGCGCCGGGCCCGTCGCCGCGTCCCCGCGGCGACGCCACGCGCCCCGGGGCGGGTCTCGCCGCGCCGTTGTCCGCGGCGGCCTACTGTCATCGGCACGCCACGTGCGACGTGCTCACCGTGCGGGTGCCGCGGCTGGCCGAGAGCGGCCTAGCATCGAGCGTGTGACCTCTCTCGGGCCCGAGCCTCCTGCGTCCCACCTGCGACTGGGCGCGCCCCCGGGCGCCGAGGCCCCGAGTTGGCCGGGGGCGGGGCTCGACCTCGAGGACCTGCTCGACGAGATCCGCCGCCGCGCCGCCGGCGCCACCGAGGCCCAGGAGCGGCTCGCCCAACTGCTCGACGCGGTCGTGGCGATCGGCTCCGACCTGGATCTGCCGGCCGTCCTGACGAAGGTGCTGGACTCCGCGTGCAGCCTGCTCGGGGCGCGGTACGGCGCGTTGGGGGTACTGGACTCCACCGGCTACCAGCTCGCGGACTTCCTGACCGTCGGCATCGACGACGACCTGCGCGCCCAGATCGGTGACCTGCCGCGGGGCGGGGGAGTGCTCGGCCTGCTCATCCGCGACCCGCGGACGCTGCGGCTCGACGACATCCGCACCCACCCGGAGTCCGTGGGCTTCCCCGCGCATCACCCGCCGATGCGCACGTTCATCGGCGCCGCCGTGCGGGTGCGCACCCGCGTCTTCGGCAACCTGTATCTGTGCGACCGCACCGACGGGGAGCCCTTCGGCAGCGACGACGCGGCGGTCCTGGAGGGCCTGGCCGCCGCGGCCGGCATCGCCATCGAGAACGCCCAGCTCTTCGCCCGGGCGAGGGGCCGTCAGGAGTGGTCGCAGGTCGTCGCGGAGCTGACCCAGACGCTGCTGGAGGGCCGCAACGAGGACGCGGCCCTGAGCCGCATGGTCAAGCGCACCCGCGAGCTGGGCGGGGCCCGGGTGGGCATGCTCGCGGTCCGCGACGAGTCGGGCGAGCTCATCGTCCGGGCCCTGGAGGGTGCCGCGAGCCGCGGCGCCGGGCTGGGCGCCGAGCTGAGCAGCCCGCGCTGGTCGATCCTGCTGCGGGAGCGGGTGCCGCTGCTGCTCATGGCGATGCCGGGGGACCGGCACGTCGGTGCGCTGTCGGCCGAGCTCGCCGCGCTGTGCGGGGTCGAGCAGCTGGGGGCGTGCGCGCTCGTGCCGATCACGGTCGGCGAGGTCGAGGTCGCCCTGTTGACCCTCGGGTGGGACACCGACCGGCGCGGCGAGGCGAGCGAGACGATGGATCTGCTCACCCCCTTCGCCGAGCAGATGGGGCTGGCGATCGAGGCGGGCCGGGCCCAGCGGCAGCGGTCGCGGTCGCGGCTGCTCGAGGAGCGGGACCGCATCGCCCGCGACATGCACGACCACGTCATCCAGCGCCTCTACGCGGCCGGGCTGAGCCTGCAGGCGAGCGCGCGGCACATCGACGAGCCGGTGCGCGGGCGCCTCGAGCACGTCGTCGACGAGCTCGACCTGGCGGTCAAGGACCTGCGCGAGGCGATCTTCGAGCTGCATCAGCACCTGCCCGAGGGCGGGCTGGGTCCGACCATCGAGTCGCTCGTCGCGCAGTTCGCGGCCAACGCCGGCTACGTGCCGGATCTGGCGATCGAGGGGCTGCTCTCGGAGGTGCCGCCGCACCTGGAGCAGGACGTCGTCGCGGTCGTGCGGGAGGGCCTGTCCAACATCGTGCGGCACTCGGGGGCGACCGATGCCCAGGTGCGCGTGAGCACGCTCGAAGGGCTGGTCGTGACGATTCAGGACAACGGGGTCGGGGTCTCCGAGCGGCGCACGCGCAGCGGTCTGGAGAATCTCGGGAGCCGCGCCGCGGGGCACGGCGGCACGTTCTCGTTGTCGGCGCGCACCCCCAGCGGCACGCTGCTGCGCTGGCGAGTGCCGCTGGGCTGAGCGCGTCGACTCCGGCCTCCGATGCGCCCACGGTCCTTCATTCTCGGGACGGTTGAATCGTCAATTACGGGCGTAGGATGACGCCATGTCCAGTGACCTCGCAGGCGCGCCCGAGGGCCGGCGCGCGGGCGGGCACGCGCTGGGGGAGGAGACGGTGCGAGCCGACGACTCAGGGCGAGCGGCCGGCCTGGCCCGTGCCGAGGCCGAGGCCGTCGACATGGACGTGGTCGCGGCCGTGGACGTGGTCGAGGCCGTGGACGTGGTCGAGGCCGTGGAGGCCGTGGAGACCGTCGGTGCCACCGACGACGGGGTGTGGCTGACCGTGCAGGAGCGTGAGGCCTGGCTCGCGCTCAACGCCATCATGCTGCGCATGCCGGCGCTGCTGGAGCAGCAGCTGCAACGCGACAGCGACCTGAGCTACTTCGAATACATGGTCCTGGCCGTCCTCGCCGAGCAGGAGCCTCCGCGGCTGCGCATGAGCCAGCTGTCGTTGCTGACCAGCGGGTCCCTCTCGCGGCTGTCGCACGTCGCCAAGCGCCTCGAGGCCAAGGACTACATCACGCGCGAGACCGACGCGATCGACCGCCGCTCGACCAACGCGATCCTGACCCCGGCCGGCCTGGCGAAGGTCCGCGACTGCGCGCCCGGTCACGTCGCGTGGGTCCGGCACATCTTCTTCGACAACCTCAGCGGGGAGCAGCTCGAGCAGTTCTGCGCGATCGGGGAGGCCGTGCTGCCCCGCGTCGACCCCGGGGGAGAGCTGACGAATCACGGGCGCTGACAGCGTTGTTCGAACATGCATCCAAGAGCGGGAACAGATCGGTCGCCGTGGGCGTCGTTGCCGACACGCGCGGATCCTGAAACCGCGCGCAACTCGGGGTGCACAGCGGCCGCCCGGGTCCGGTCCGCCGGCACCCGGGCGGCCTACCCGCGCTTCGCCGCACCGCCGGTCGCGGCCTGCCCATAGCCGGACAGGAGGCGCCCGACGCGCGCCAGCTCCGCCTCGTCGAGCACCCGCACCGGCGCGGGGTAGGAGCCGGCCCGCAACTGCACGTCGCACACATACTCCAGGTAGGCGGTCCGGTCGAGCACCGCCGCGAGCCGGGATCCGACGAGCACCGCCCCGTGATTGGCCAGCAGCGCCGCGCTGCGGTCCACGAGGGCCTCCGCGACGTGCGCGGCGAGCTGCGCCGACCCGAACGTCGCGTAGGGCGCCACCCGCACCGGGCCGCCGAACATCGCCGTGTAGTAGTGACTGGCCGGCACGACATCGACGAGCGTCGACAGCGCCGTCGACGCCGGCGCGTGGGTGTGCACGACCGCGCAGTGCGCCGTGGACTCGTAGACGGCCAGATGCAGCGGCAACTCGCTCGACGGCGCCAGCGGCGCCTCCACGGGCGCGCCCGACAGGTCGTGCACGCCGACATCGGCGGCGCTCAGGTCGTCGTAGTCGACGCCGCTGGGGGAGATCACCACGAGGTCGCCGCAGCGCAGCGACACGTTGCCCGCGGTGCCGACCACCAGGCCCTCACGGCGCAGACGCCGACAGGCGTGCGCCACCGCCTCTCGCTCGTCGCGCAGCAGCACGAGCGGTCAGTCCCCGGGCCGCACGACGACCTTGAGCTCCTGCGGTGACCCCGCCCGGCCCAGGGCCTCCTGCGCCTCGTCGAGGCCGAACGTGCTCGTCACCAGGGAGTCCATGTCGACGGCGCCGCTCGCGACGAGGTGGATGCCCAGCGGCCACGTGTCCGTGTAGCGGAAGATGCCCGTGACCGTGAGCTCGTAATTCTGGATGAGCGGGATCGGCAGAGCGATCTCGTCCGCGCCCATCCCGACGAGCACCACGGACCCGCCCGGCTTCACGGTGTGCATGCCGCTGATCACCGCCGCCGCCACCCCCGTGGCGTCGATGAACGCGTCGACGCCGTAGCCCGCCGCCGCGACATCCGTCGTCGTCGGGTCGACGACCTGGGTCGCCCCGAACCGCAACGCCAGCTCGCGCCGCGGCGCCGCCGGGTCGGACACGATGACCCGCGCCGCGCCGAACGCCTGGGCCACCTGTGCCTGGATGATGCCGATCGGCCCGGCGCCCGCGATGAAGACGCTCTGACCCGGCACGAGGCCGGCCTTGCGGGCCGCCGCGATCCCCACCGACAGCGGCTCCAGCATCGCCGCGGCCGCGTCGCTCACCTCCTGCGGGATCGGGTGCGCGAAATCGGCCTGAATCGTCACGAACTCGGCGAACGCCCCGTCGATCGGCGGCGTCGCGTAGAACTCCATCTGCGGGCACAAGTTGTAGCGCCCCGACTTGCAGTATTCGCACACCCGGCAGCTGCGCTGCGGCTCCACCGCGACCCGCTGCCCGACCCGGCCCGGGTCGACCCCCGAGCCGACCGCGACGATCCGCCCGCCCAGCTCATGACCGAGGATCAGATCGGCGTCGACGACGAAATCCCCGATCCGGCCGTGCCGGGCGTAATGCACGTCCGACCCGCACACCCCCACCGCCCCCACCTGCACGAGCACCTCGTCCGCGTCCGGCGTCGGCACCGGCAGCGCCTCGGTCGTGATCGACAGATCCGGATGCAGGATCGAGGCTCGCATCGAGCTCGGCACGGTCGCGGTCATCGGGGCGCTCCTCGGGGCAGTGATCGGCAACTGCCCCCATCGAAGCACTCGAGCCACGGTCGCTGCCACCGACGCCACGAGCCGCCATCGCAGACGCGATGACGGCTCGTGCGGACCAGCTACGGACCAGGAAGATCCCCTGGATAGTCCAACTGCAGGTCGGAGGCCCGACGACTCAGAGGTCGTGCTGATGACGACTCTTCCTCGACTCCGGTGGTGGCAGGATGCTCGCTTCGCTCCGC
>JAVTVZ010000140.1:16004-38724 GCA_032229625.1 Dermatophilaceae bacterium
CTGATGACGACTCTTCCTCGACTCCGGTGGTGGCAGGATGCTCGCTTCGCTCCGCTCCTACCACCACCTGCGTTTTCGTCAGAGGTCGTATTGATGACGACCTCTCACGTCGTTCCGTTACGGGCGGGAGCCTCGCTGCGCTCGACTCCCACCCTCCACTGCACTCCTCAGAGGTCGTAGTACATCTCGAACTCGTGGGGGTGCGGACGGAAGCGGATCGGGTCGACCTCGTTCTTGCGCTTCCACTCGATCCACGCGGCGATGAGGTCCTCGGTGAAGACGTCACCCTCGAGCAGGTAGTCGTGGTCGGCCTCCAGCGCGTCGAGCACCTCGGGCAGCGAGCCGGGCACCTGCGCGATGCTGGCGTGCTCCTCCGGGGGCAGCTCGTAGAGGTCCTTGTCGACGGGCTCCGGCGGCTCGATGCGGTTGCGGATACCGTCCAGGCCCGCCATCAGCTGCGCGGCGAACGACAGGTACGGGTTCGCCGACGGGTCCGGGATGCGGAACTCGAGGCGCTTGGCCTTCGGCGACGTGCCGGCGAGCGGGATGCGCACACACGCGGAGCGGTTGCGCGCCGAGTAGACGAGGTTGACCGGGGCCTCGTAGCCGGGCACGAGACGGTGGTAGGAGTTCACCGTCGGGTTCGTGAACGCGAGCAGCGACGGCGCGTGCTTGAGCAGCCCACCGATGTACCAGCGCGCAAGATCCGACAGGCCGCCGTAACCCTGCTCGTCGTAGAAGAGCGGCTCGCCGTCCTTCCACAAGGACTGGTGCGTGTGCATGCCCGAGCCGTTGTCACCGAAGAGCGGCTTCGGCATGAAGGTCGCGGACTTGCCGGCCTCCCAGGCGACGTTCTTGACGACGTACTTGAACTTCATGATGTCGTCGCCGGACTGCAGCAGCGTGTTGAAGCGGTAGTTGATCTCCTGCTGACCCGCGGTGCCGACCTCGTGGTGGCTGCGCTCGACGATCAGGCCGACCTCGTCCATGACCAGGCAGATCTTGTCGCGCAGGTCCGCGTAGTGGTCCAGCGGCGGGACGGGGAAGTAGCCACCCTTGTAGCGCGTCTTGTAGCCGAGGTTGCCGCCCTCCTCCTCCTTGCCGGTGTTCCACGCGGCCTCGACGGAGTCGATGAAGTAGTAGCCGGCATTCGCCTTGGTCTCGTAGCGGATGTCGTCGAAGATGTAGAACTCCGCCTCGGCGCCGAAGAAGGCCGTGTCGGCGATCCCCGTGGACTTCAGATACGCCTCGGCCTTCATCGCGATGTTGCGCGGGTCGCGGGCGTAGGGCTCGTCCGTGAAGGGGTCGACGATCGAAAAGTTCACGATCAGCGTCTTCTGCTCGCGGAAGGGGTCGAGGTAGGCCGTCGCGATGTCGGGCACGAGCTTCATGTCCGACTCGTGGATCGCCTGGAAGCCGCGGATCGACGAGCCGTCGAACGCCTGCCCCTCGGTGAAGAAGTCGAGGTCCACCGACTTGGCCGGCACGTTGAAGTGCTGCATGACGCCGGGCAGGTCGCAGAAGCGGATGTCGACGAACTGGACGTCCTCGTTCTTGATGAACTCGAGGACTTCCTCTGGCTTGCTGAACACTCAAGGCCTCCTGTCTGGGCCGCGCGGGGGCGGCCGTCGGATACGTCACGGACGACGCTAGTGCCGCGCGGTTTCCCGATCATCACTCGAGTGTTTCCCGACTGTTACGCCGTCGGGCCTGGGCAGACCGCGCCACCATCGCGCACCTCGTAGGCTGGCGCACGTGATCGATCGCGAGACTATCGGTTCCTGGTTGCAAGGCCCGCCGCCACCACCGGGCGCGCCGGTCTGGCCGGGCGCAGGCCTGGGGCTGCCACAGGAGGGCCCCGGCTCGATGGCGCCCCTGGGCCGCCGCGCCGTCGCGCTCTTCCTCGACGGCCTGATCGCGCAGGTCATCGCCATGGGGCTGCTCGGGTATGTCCAGGGCGTCGGGGGAGTCGGCTCCTTCAAGCCGCTGGCCGTCATCTTCGTCATGAACGTCGTCATGGTCGGCACCGGCGGCTTCACCGTCGGCCACCGGCTGCTCGGGCTGCGCGTCGAGCGCTGCCCGCGTGGCTACGCCGGCCCCGTGCGCGGCCTCATCCGATCGACGCTGCTGTGTCTGGCGATCCCCCCGCTGATCGTCGACCGCGAGGGACGCGGTCTGCACGACCGCGTCGCGGGCACCGTCATCCTGCGCGCCCGCTGAGCGCGCCGGGGCCAGTGTGTCAGCGCCGGTGTCAGCGCCGCTGACCGCGGCCCATCGAGCGCATCCGCTGCGGGTCCATGCCCTGCGGGACCGGCGGCTTGGCCCGGCCGAGGGCACGCAGCCGCTTGTCGACCGCCGACACCTCTTCCTTGGTGAGCGTCTTCTTCAGCTTGCCCATCGTCTTGATGAGCTCACGCGAGGTGAGGACGCCCTCGCCGCCACCCGTGCCGAGACGGTAGGCGTGCACCGGCACGTTCGGCACGAGGCGCCCGACCTTGCGCTCCTCGGTCGCCAGGAGCTTGGCCGCGCGACCCGCGGGGCCCTCGCCGATGAGCACGACGCCCGGGCGTCCGACGGCCCGATAGACCATCGCCGCGCCCGCGAGATTCGAGGTCTTGCCGCCCTCGATCGCGACGGGCTCCTGCTGGTAGGACCAGCCGCGACGCAGACCCTGCAGGGCCGCCCCGCCGGCGCCGGGCTGCCCGTCGAGCGCCCCGTAGGCGGCCCGCTCGGCCTTGCGCGACATGATGACCGTCGCCAGCAGCAGGCCCAGCGGCAGCGCGATGAACATGACGTAGACGGGGTGCCCGAAGGCGAGGCCGATGAGATACCCCAGCACCAGCGCGCCGACGACGGCCAGGCTCAGCCACAGCGGCAGTCGCGGGTCGTCGCGCCGCGCCAACTGGTAGACCTGGCGCAGCTGCTGGAGCCGCTGTCCACGCGGCTTCTTCTCCCGGGGCGCACCCGAGGAGTCCTTCTTCCTACCGAACCCGAACCTTGCCAACGCCGTCGTGCTCCCTCATCGTTCGTCCCACCGGTCCACCGATCGTCGTCCGGTGCCGTGCCGTCGTCAACCGCCCCCACCCGGGCACCCGGTCCCGAGTGGCCCGCCGAGCCCTCAGGAAGCGGACAACCGCCGCTCCAGCAGCGTCGCGGCCTCCTGACGCGCCGGCTCCTGCACCGGCTGGTCCAGGTGCGCCAGGTGCTCGGGGATCGCCCGCCCGGCGCGCTGCATCGCCTGCGCCCACAGCCGACCCGCCCGGTAGGAGGAGCGGACGAGCGGCCCGGCCATGACGCCGAGGAAACCGACCTCGTAGGCGTGCTCCGACCAGTGCACGAACTCCTCCGGCTTGACCCACCGGTCGATCGGGTGGTGCAGCTTGCTGGGGCGCAGATACTGCGTGATCGTCAGGATGTCGCAGCCGGCGTCGTGCAGATCCGCGATCGCCTCGGCGATCTCGTCGGCGGTCTCGCCCATCCCCAGGATCAGGTTGGACTTGGTGACCAGGCCCTCGGCCTTGGCCATCGTCAGCACGCGCAGCGACTTCTCGTAGGTGAAGGCCGGGCGGATCCGCTTGAAGATGCGCGGCACCGTCTCCAGGTTGTGCGCGAAGACCTCGGGGCGGGCGTCGAAGACCAGTCCGACGAGCTCGGGCTTGGCGCCGAAGTCCGGCGGCAGGATCTCCACCCCGGTGTTCGGGTTGAGCTCGTGGATCGCCCGAATGGTCTCGGCGTACAGCGACGCGGCGCCGTCGGGCTGGTCGTCGCGGGCGACACCGGTGACCGTCGCGTAGCGCAGCTGCATCGTGGCGATCGACTCGGCGACCTTGCGCGGCTCGTCGGGGTCCAGGGCGCTCGGGCGGCCCGTCGCGATGTCACAGAAGTCGCAGCGCCGCGTGCACACGTCGCCGCCGATGAGGAAGGTCGCCTCGCGGTCCTCCCAGCACTCGAAGATGTTGGGGCAGCCGGCCTCCTGGCACACGGTGTGCAACCCCTGGGAGCGCACCATCCCCTGCAACTGCGTGTATTCGGGACCCATCCGCGCCGTCGTGCGGATCCACTCGGGTTTGCGCTCGATCGGGGTCTGCGCGTTGCGCGCCTCGACGCGCAGCAGGCGGCGTCCCTCGGGGGCGACGGTCACGGGGCGACTCCCTTGTCTGGTCGGTGCGGGGCGTCTGCTCGCACTGCGACCCCGGTGGTGGCCCGCGGTGGCGGGTCGGCCAGGACGATGCAGTGGGACGTGCAGTGACTGCGGTCTGAGTGACCGCGGTCCGGGTGACTGCGGCGTGACGACCCGAGCTGCTACGCCGGAGTCGGCACGAAAGCACCTACACTACGCGCAACCGGGTCCAGGATGCGCTCGAGGTGGGCCTGCGCGCGCGGCAGGATCTCGGCGACGGTCACCGGGCGGCCCAGCTCCCACGACAGGTTCGTCACGCCGGCGTCGCTGATGCCGCACGGGATGATCACCTGCCCCCACGACAGATCGCAGTCGGCGTTGAGCGCGAAGCCGTGCATCGTCACGTCGTGGCTCACGCGGATGCCGATGGCGCCGACCTTGCGATCGGGGCCGCGGTCGTCGGCGGGCAGCCACACCCCCGAGCGTCCGTCGACGCGCCCGGCCGTGACCCCGAGGTCGGCGCACACCGCGATCATCATGTCCTCGAGCCGGCGCACGTGGGCGACGACGTCGACCGGGTGGGGCAGGTGCACGATCGGGTATCCGACGAGCTGCCCCGGCCCGTGCCACGTGATCTTGCCGCCGCGGTCGACGTCGATGACCGGGGTGCCGTCGAACGGCCGCTCGTGCGGCTCCGTGCGCTTGCCCGCGGTGTAGACCGCGGCGTGCTCCAGCAGCAGCACCGTGTCGGGCAGCTCGCCGGCGACGACGGCCGCATGGACCTCGCGCTGGTGCTCCCAGGCGTCCTGGTAGTCGACGTAGTCCGGCTCGAAGCCGAGGTGCTCGAAGCGCATGGGGGTCACCCTACGCACCGCGGGCCCCCACGACAGGTCGTGGGGGCCCGCGAAGGCGTGGGCGTCGGGCGCCGCCGCCGTGGATCAGCGGCCGCGCCCTGCGCCGGACTCAGAGCTCGAAGGCGCCCTCTTCGAGACGCTTCTTCAAGGCGCTGAGGAAGCGGCCCGCGTCCGCACCGTCGACCACCCGGTGGTCGTAGGTGAGGCACAGGTTCATCATCGAGCGGATGCCGATCGCCTCGTTGCCGGACTCGTCGGTGACGACGACCGGGCGCTTGACGATCGTGCCGGTGCCCAGGATCGCGACCTGCGGCTGGTTGATGATCGGGGTGTCCGACACCGACCCGGCGCTGCCGATGTTGCTGATGGTGAAGGTGCCACCGGACAGCTCGTTCGGCCCGATCTTGTTGCTGCGGGTGCGCGCCGCGACGTCGGCGATCTTGCGGGCCAGCCCGGCGATGTTGAGGTCGCCGGCGTCCCGGATCACCGGGACGACGAGGCCGCGCGGGGTGTCGACCGCGATCGCCAGGTGCTCGGCGCCGTGGTAGACGATCGACTCGCCGTCGATGCTGGAGTTCAGGGCCGGGAAGGCCTTGAGCGCCTCGACGGACGCCAGGCAGATGAAGGGCAGGAACGACAGGTTCGCACCCTCACGCGCCTTGAAGTCGGCCTTGTGCCGCGCCCGCAGGGCCGCGACGCGCGACATGTCGACCTCGACGACGGCGGTGAGCTGCGCCGACGTCTGCAGCGACTCGACCATCCGCTGCGCCACGATCTTGCGCAGCCGCGACATCTTCTCCGTCGTGCCGCGCTTGGTCGTGTCCGGCTCGGGCACCGTGGTCGGCTTCGCCGGGGCGCCGCCACCAGGGGCCGGCGCGGCCTGCTGCGGCGCGGGCGCGGTGTCCGACGGCGGGGCCGCCGCCGGCGCTGCCGGTGCGGGCTCCTCCGCGGCCTTCGCCGCGTCGAGCACGTCCTGCTTGCGGATCCGGCCGCCGACGCCCGTCCCCTTCAGCGAGGACAGGTCGACACCGTGGTCGGCCGCGAGCTTGCGGACCAGCGGGGTGACGTATGCCGACGCGTCGTCCGAGCTCTCCTGGCCGGAGTCGCTCGTGGCGGGCTGCTCCGCGGCGGGCTCGTCCTTCGGCGGCGCGGCCTCCTCCGAGGGAGCTTCCTTCTTCTCCTCCTTCGGCTGCTCCTCGGCCTGCGACTCGTCGCCGCCGGAGGCCTCGCCACCGATGATGCACAGGTCGGCGCCGACCTCGGCGGTCTCGTCCTCGGCCACGAGGATCTTGGTCAGCTTGCCGGCGACCGGCGACGGCACCTCGGTGTCGACCTTGTCGGTCGAGACCTCCAGGAGGGGCTCGTCGACCTCGACGTCGTCGCCCTCCTCCTTGAGCCACCGGGTCACGGTGCCCTCGGTGACGGACTCGCCCAGGGCGGGCATCGGGACCCGCTCGCCGCCGGAGACCGAGCCGCCGGAGGAGCCGCTCGAAGAACTGCTCGAGGAGTCGCCGGAGGAGGCGGGGGCCTCGTCCTTCGCGGGCTCCGGCTCGGGCTCGGGCTCGGACGCGCCGGAGTCCGAGGAGTCGCCGTCGTCCTCGGCCGGGCCGTCACCGATGACGCACAGCTCGGCGCCGACGTCCGCGGTCTCGTCCTCGTCGACCAGGATCTTCTGCAGGGTGCCGGCGACCGGCGACGGCACCTCGGTGTCGACCTTGTCGGTGGAGACCTCGAGCAGTGGCTCGTCGACCTCGACCGTGTCTCCGACGCTCTTCAGCCAGCGGGTCACTGTTCCTTCGGTGACCGACTCACCGAGAGCCGGCATCGTCACGCGTTCGGACATGTGGGAGGTCTCCTCGTCTGTCGTGGTTGGCGCCGAGTCTAGGGCGCATGGTCCCTGGGATCAGGGGTGGGCGTGCAGTGGTTTCCCGGCCAGCGCCAGATGCGCCTCGCCGAGCGCCTCGTTCTGGGTCGGATGAGCGTGCAACAGCTGGGCGACCTCGTCCGGCAAGGCCTCCCAGCCCACGATGAGCTGGGCCTCGCCGACCTGTTCGCCCATCCGGGCACCGATCATGTGCACCCCGACGACCGGCCCGCGCTCCTGGGGTCCGCCGCGGCGCACGAGCTTGACGAATCCGGCCGTCCGCAGGATCTGGCTCTTGCCGTTGCCGGCGAGGTTGTACTCGTAGGTGCTCACGTCGCCGTGCCGCTCGCGGGCGGCCTCCTCGGTCAGGCCGACGGAGGCGATCTCGGGGTCGCAGTAGGTGACCTTGGGGATCAGTTCGTCGCGCACCGGGGCCGGGTCCAGGCCGGCGATGTCCTCGGCGACGAAGATCCCGTGGGCGAAGCCGCGGTGCGCCAGCTGCGGGCCCGGCACGATGTCACCGACCGCGCGGACGCCCTCGACGCCGGTGCGCAGCCGCTCGTCGGTGACGACGAAGCCGCGCTCGATCCGCACGCCGGCCTCCTCGAAGCCCATGTCCTCGGTGACCGGCCCGCGTCCGACCGCGACGAGGAGCAGGTCGGCCTGCAGCCGCGTGCCGTCCTCCAGGCGCACGGTGACGCCCGCGTCGTCCTGCGTCGCGGAGTCGAAACGCACACTGGTGTGTGCGGTGATGCCGCGTTTGCGGAAGGCCCGCTGCAGCTGCGCGCTGACCGCCGCGTCCTCGCCCGGGACGAGTCGCGGCAGGGCCTCGACGATCGTCACCTGCGCCCCGAAGGACGCGTAGACCGAGGCGAATTCGACCCCGATCACCCCGCCGCCGAGCACGATGACCCGCTGGGGCAACTCCTGCGGCCGCAACGCCTCGTCGCTGGAGACGATGCGCCCGCCCAGCTCCAGGCCGGGCAGGAGCCGCGAGCGGGATCCGGTGGCCAGCACGACGTGGCGACCGGACAGCGTGTGCTCGCCGTCGGCGCCGCTCACCGTGACCTCGCGCGGTCCGGTCAGGCGGCCGCGGCCGGCGACGTACGTGACCTTCGCGGACTTGATGAGCCCCTGCAGGCCCTTGTAGAGCCGCGACACGACGCCGTCCTGGTAGTCCAGGAGGCCCGCGGCATCGACCCCGTCGAGGGTGGCGCGCACCCCGAAGGCTGCGCTCTCGCGGGTGGCGTCGGCGACCTCGGCCGCATGCAGCATCGCCTTGGTGGGGATGCAGCCGCGGTGCAGGCACGTGCCGCCGAGCTTGTCCTGCTCGACGAGGGCGACCCGCAGACCGAGCTGGGAGGCACGCAGCGCGCACGAATAGCCGCCGCTGCCGCCCCCGAGGATCACGAGGTCGTAGGTCTGCTCGGCGTCGCCGGGGGAGTCGGGGGAGGCCCCGGACGAGGCGCTGGTCGACGGGGACTGCGGGCGCGAGGCATCGGCCATCGGTGGACGCTCCTTTGCGTACGGCGGACTCGAGCCGCCTCGTGAGCGGCGTCGGTGGCGGCGGCAGGTGGGCCGGGCACGCCACCGGTCGGGTCCGGGATCGGCGAATCGGCCCATCCTCTCACCGTCTCCGCCTGCGCGCGACGACGCGGGTCAGGCGGTGCCGACGGTCATCGACGTCGGTGTGTCGTCGTCCGTGTGTCGTCGTCCGTGTCTCGCCGTCGCCGTGTCGTCGTCGCCGTGTCGTCGTCGCCGTGTCGTCGTCCTCCGCGGGCGCCGGGCCTCAGGAGGCGGCGGCCACCCGGTCCAGCAGCGCGGCGGCGACGGCGGGCATCGCCTCGGGCGCGAAGTGCGACCCGTCGGGCCGGGCGAGCAGCGCACCGGGCGTCGTCGGGCCGCCGATCGGCAGCCGGTCGTCGCACGGGTCGGCGCCGTCACGGCAATACACGTCGTCCATCGAGATGACGCGCACCCGGCGGTCGCGCGCAGCGGTGGCGCGCACCAGGTCGTTCCACGTCGCGCGCAGCGCGCTGTCGTCGCGCAGTCGGCGCAGCAGCGGGTCGCAGGCGCTGGGGGTGCAGCGGGTGTCCATGCCGATGCCGCTGCGGTCGATCAGGACGATGACGAGCCGGGCCCCGGTGGCCGTGAGGGTGTCGACGCGCGCGCGCAGGTCGGTCTCCTGGGCGGCCCAGAAGGCCGGGGTCCCCGCGACGAGCCGCTGCCCGGAGGCGTCGAGCCGGTCCGCGAGCTCGTAGCGAGACCACCACACGACGGTGCCGGGGCGGGCCTGGGCCAGGGCGTCGGTCTGGACCTTCGGGACGGTCGTCGCGCAGGCCTCGTTGGCCACGCCCCGGCCGCTGACGATGACGGCGTCGAGCACGCCGCAGCCGCCGCGGGCCGCGTTGAGCACCGTCAGTCCGCGGGACTGCCCGACCGCGGACAGCTGCGGCGCGAGGCGGCTCATCACGCTGTCGCCGACGAGCACGAGCGAGTCGGCCCCGCCGGGCCGGGCCGCGGTGGCCAGGGCGGGCACGACACGATTGAGGGGGGAGCCGCCGAGCTGGGTGGTCAGGGCGACGGCCACGGCGACGGCGATGCCTGCGCGGGTGACGACGCGGCGGGGGCGCACCCCGACGCCGCGGGTGCGGATCGGATGCTCGATGAGGTGGTAGGAGAGCGCGGCGACCAGGATCGTCAGGGCGGCGACCCCCGCCGCGCGCAGCGGCTCGAAGGGGGAGTCCCCGACGAGCCACACGACCAGCGGCCAGTGCCACAGATAGACGCCGTAGGAGATCCGGCCGATGTAGGCGAACGGTGTGGAGCCGAGCACGAGGGTGACGCCGTGCCGGCGGTCGGCCAGGCTCGTGCCGGCCACGAGCGCGGCGCAGACGAGGGCGAAGACGACCGCGCCGCCGCGGTAATAGCCGCCGACCGGTGCGTCGTCCCCGCCGAGCAGCGGCACCGCCACGGCCACGCCGACGAGCCCGCCGACGATGAGCAGTTGGGCGTGGTCGGCGACCCACACCCGCACGCGTGGACGCAGCATGAGCGCGGCCGCCGCGGCGCCGACGAGGGGCTCGAAGGCCTTGGTGTCGGTGCCCATGTAGGCCCGGTCGGCGGCCTGCGGGTCGTAGGTCACCGCCAGGAGCAGCGCCGAGGCGCCGGCCAGCGTCAGCGCGAGCGCACACGTCAGTGTGCAGATGACGCGGCGGCGGGCCGCGGTGCGTTCGGAGCGGTCCGCGGAGTCGGCCAGGGCCCCCGTGGGGCGCTGGTAGCGGGCGACGGCCAGGGTCCCCAGCGCGGTGAGCAGCAGCGGCCACAGCAGGTAGAACTGCTCCTCGACCGCGAGTGACCACACGTGCTGCAGCGGGGAGGCCAGGCCGTCGTCGGCGAAGTAGCTCGACGTCGCGATGAAGCGCCAGTTGCCGACATACAGCAGGGACCACAGCGCGTCGAGGCCGACGCTCTCGCGCTGCAGGGGCGAGGCGCTCCAGAAGGCCCAGACCAGCACGGCGACGATGACGACGAGCGAGGCCGGCAGCAGCCGCAGCACCCGGCGCATCCAGAAGCGCCCCAGGTCGGCCTTGCCGCGGTGCGCGATCTCCTTGAGCAGCAGCGAGGTGATCAGGAAGCCCGACAGGACGAAGAAGATGTCGACCCCGAGGAAGCCGCCGCGCACCCCGGGCACGTCGAGGTGGTAGGCGACGACGAGCAGCACCGCGATCGTGCGCAACCCGTCGAGGGCGTCCAGTCGCCGGGGCCGGGCCCCGCGTGCCCCGACGCCCCCGGTGGGGCCGGCCGACCCGGTCGCGGCGCCGGTGGGGGCAGCGGGAGCGGCGTCCAGCGTCTGACTCACGGGCGGCGTCTCCTCGTCGGTCGTCCGCCCGAGGGTTCGACGGCGGAGGGTCCGGCCGCCGGCGCTCACGCGTCGACGGCCGTCCTCCTATCGGCGCGCTTGCGCCGCAACTGAACTGCGGTCACCGACCGAGGTGCGCGGCCCCTACTGCTCGCTGCGCGCGCGGGCGAATTCGACGAGCGTGCGGGTCGCGAAGCCGGTGCCGCCCTTGAGGGTGTAGCCGTGCGGCGAGGACTCGTTGTAGGCCGGGCCGGCGATGTCGAGGTGCCCCCAGGGGATCGGCGCGCCCTGGTCGTCGGTGCCCGCGAAGGCCCGCAGGAAGGCCGCGGCGGTCATCGCGCCGCCGTAGTCGGCGCCGGTGTGGGCGATGTCGGCGACGAGGGAGTCCATCGCGGGGCGGATCTCCTCGGTGATGGGCATCGGCCAGACGTTCTCGCCGACGCTCGTCGCGGCGCTGGTCAGCTCGCCCTGCAGCGCGTCGTCGTTGGCGAAGACCGCGGCCGTGCGCGAGCCGAGCGCCACCATCGCGGCGCCGGTGAGGGTCGCGACGTCGATGATCGCGTCCGGGTCCTGCTCGGCGGCCAGGCTGATGCCGTCGACGAGCACCATGCGGCCCTCGGCGTCGGTGTTGATGACCTCGACGGTCTGGCCGTCGCGGATCGTCACGACGTCGCTGGGGCGCTGGGCGTCGGAGCCGGGCATGTTCTCCGCGAGGCACAGGTAGCCCGTCACCGCGATCGGCAGGCCGAGCTCGGCGATCGCGCAGACCGCCGCCGCGACGGCCGCCGCGCCGCCCATGTCGCACTTCATCGTGATCATGCTCTTCGGCGGCTTGAGGCACAGGCCCCCGGAGTCGAAGGTGATGCCCTTGCCGACGTAGGCCAGGTGCCCCCGGCAGTCGTCCGGCTCGTAGGTGAGGGCCACGAGCCGCGGCGGGCGGGCCGACCCCTGGCCGACCCCGACGATGCCGCCGAAGCCGCCGTCGGCCAGGGCCTGCTCGTCGAGGACCTCGACGGTCACGCCGGCGGGGGCCCGCGCGATGACGCGCTCGGCGAAGGACTGCGGGTAGAGCACGTTGGGCGCGGTGTTGACCAGGTCGCGGGCCCAGCGCTGCCAGGTCGCGACGACGCCGGCCCGCGCGAGGGCGTCGTCCCCGCTCGCGACGCCGTCGGGCGACGGCGAGGCCGAGGCGTCGGGCGCGGCGACGAGCACCTCGACGGCGCCCACGGGAGCGTCCTTGGCGAGGCGCTCGGCGGCCTTGGTACTGCGGTGGTCGGTGAAGCGGTAGGCGCCCAGCGCCGCGCCCTGGCCGATCGCGGGTGCGGTGCTCGGGCGGCCGTCCGGGGCGAGCAGCGCCAGCCCGGCGCGGCCCGCGGCGGCGCGGGCGGCGGCGCCCGCCGCGCGGCGCAGCGACTCGGCGGTGGCCGTGCCGGCGCCGGCGCCCGGCGCGTCGGTCGCGGCGCCGGGCACGCCCTTGACGGACGGGTCGTCGATCGGCGCCGCGGCCTGCGGGTCGCCGGTCTCGGGGGCGTCGGGCGCGGCGGGTGCGGGGGGCGGTGCGCCGACCCCGGTCGTCAGGACCAGCGCGGCGGCCAGCCCGGGGACGCCGGTGAAGCGGGCGACCTCGTCGGCCTTGCCCGTGACCCGCAGCACGTCCATCGCCGCGACGAGATGCTCGCGGGCCTGCGCGGGCAGCCGGCCGTCGTCGAGGAGCTGGGGGCCGTCGTCACCGCGGGCGAGGAAGACCGCGAGGGTGTCGGTGACGGCGCTCGGGGATTGCGTGGACAGGGCGAGCTCGGGCACGAGACGTCTCGTTTCGTCGGTGGCACTCGGATACGACACTGCACTGCTACTGCACTGCTGCGACCTGCGCGGCACCGTCGGCTGGCGGCGACACGCGCGTTCGATCTCGCGGCGAGACTATCCCGGCGCCGCCGCTCGCAGCGGTGAAGCGCGCCCGGGCGCCTACCGCGTCCGCGTCCGGGCGGGCACGGCCGGGCGCGGCCGGGCGCGGGTCGGTCGGTCACGGCTCGCGCTTGGTGCCGCGACGGCTACCGTGCGGGCATGAGCACCGATGCCCTGACCTCGCCGCTGCACGACCGCCACGTCGCCCTCGGGGCCAAGCTCGCCGACTTCGGCGTCTGGCAGATGCCGATCGAGTATCCGGGAGGCGGGGTGCTGCGCGAGCACGCCGCCGTGCGCGAGCGCGTCGGCATCTTCGACGTCAGCCACCTCGGCAAGGCGCGCGTCAGCGGCCCCGGCGCCGTCGACTTCGTCAACTCCTGCTTCACCAACGACCTCGCCAAGGTCACCCCCGGCCAGGCCCAATACACGATGTGTTGTGACGAGGGGACCGGCGGTGTCGTCGACGACCTCATCCAGTACGTCGTGTCGGACGAGGAGGTCTTCCTCATCCCCAACGCCGCCAACACCGCCGAGGTCGTGCGCCGGCTCGTCGCGCAGGCGCCGGACGGCATCAGCGTCGTCGACGAGCATCAGGACTGGGGGATCGTCGCGGTGCAGGGCCCGCGCAGCGGCGAGGTCGTCGCGGCTCTGGGGCTGCCGACCGAGCTCGGCTACATGTCGTTCGCGCAGGTGGACCGCGGCGGGGTGCCGGTCATCGTGTGCCGCACCGGCTACACGGGGGAGAAGGGCTACGAGCTCGTCGCGCCGGCCGCCGCGATGCCCGCGCTGTGGGACGACCTCGTCGCCGCGATGGAGCCCTACGACGGGTTGCCGTGCGGGCTCGGGGCGCGGGACACGCTGCGCACCGAGATGGGCTATGCGCTGCACGGCCACGAGCTGACGATGGACATCACGCCCAACATGGCCCGGGCGGGCTGGGCCGTCGGCTGGGACAAGGAGCGCTTCTGGGGCAAGGACGTGCTCGCCGCCCAGCGCGCGCAGAAGTCGTGCCGCCTCGCCTGGGGCCTGCTCGTCACCGGCCGCGGCATCCCCCGCAAGGACCACCCGGTGCTCGACGCGGACGGCGCGCAGATCGGCGTCGTCACGTCGGGGACCATGTCGCCGACCCTGCGCCAGGGCATCGCGCTCGCGCTCCTGGATCGCGGCGTCACCGCAGGTCAGGACGTCAGTATCGACGTGCGCGGCCGAGCCGTCGCCGCCCAGGTCACCAAGCCCCCGTTCGTGCGCACCGACGTCTCGGGCTGATCAGCGCCCGACCCCGCGCGCCGCCTCGCCGTGCGTGTCGGCGAACGGACACGCCGGTGATCGCCGGCGTGTCGGTACGTCCATCGGTACGTCTATCGGTGTGGCTATCGGTGTGGCGGCGAGGGCCCAGGCGGGCGGCAGGGCGGAAGCGCAACGGGCGACGGCCCTCGGCCCATGAGGATCGGGCGAGTGGACTCAGACCAGGAGGGTGGCGGTGGCCAGGGCGGCGGCGAGGGCGACCTCGATCGTGGCGCCGAGGACGTCGCCGGTGATGCCTCCCAGACGGCGGCATGCGTGGACGACGACGCCCGCGGCGGCGCCCCAACCCGCGAGGACGACGAGGGAGCCGGCCCACCACGGCGCGCCCCACGCGGCCGGGGCGAGAGCGACACCTAGCAGGACGACCCCGGAGGCGAGCGCGGCGCCGCTCGGCACGGTGCCCGCGACGGTCACGCCGAGACCGGAGGTGCGCGAGGCCGCCGGGACCCGCCGGTGGCACGCGCCGGCGAGCACCTGCCGGGAGACGAGGAGGGCGACCGCGGCCAGGGCCAGGCCGGCGCCCGACCCGATCAGGTGCGTGAGGGCGGCGGCCTGGAGGCCGAGCGCGAGCACGACGGCGGCGACGCCGGAGGGGCCGACATCGGAGGACTTCATGACGGCCAGCGCGCGCTCGCGGTCGTAGGAGGCGGACAGTCCGTCGGCGGTGTCGGCGAGCCCGTCGACGTGCATCCCGCGCGTCGACAGGACGAGCGCGCCGACGAGCAGCACAGCGAGCACCGGTGCCGGCCCGCCCAGGCTGGTCCACCCGATCGTCGCGACCGCCAGGAGCACGAGCAGCGGCACCTGCGTCAGCGGCGCGAGCAGCATCGCGGACCGCGCGACGTCGCGCTCGACACGCCGCGGCGGCGGCACCCGCCATGTCGTCAGCGTGCCGAAGGCCAGGGCGAGCGCGTCCCTCATCGACCGTCCCGGCCGTCGTGCCCGGGTAGCCCGGTCGTGTCGTCGTGCCGGGTCGTCCCGTCGTGCCGGGTCGTCCCGTCGTGCTCGGTCGTTTCCTCGTCAACGGTCGTCTCGTCGTCACCGGCCCCCTCGTCGTCCCAGGCCTCCTCGTCGTCCCAGGTCAGCCCGGCGTCCGCCCAGATATCGATGCCCTCGGAGCCGACGCGCAGGTCGTCCGGGTCCGCGTGGCTGGGCTCGGTCGGGGACGCCGGACGCGCCGCGGCGGGTGGCGGGACGGGGTCACCGCCGAGTCCGAACCGGGGGGCGTCGTGCAGGCGTGGGGCGGCGCTGAGATCGAGGACGCGCCCGGCGACGACGAGGGCCACGTGGTCGCACGCGTCGGCGACCTGCCGGTTGAGGGCCCCGAGCAGATCGCGGAAGAGCCGCCCCGAGGATGTGCCCGGCACGACCCCGAGCCCGGTCTCGTTAGTCACGGCCACGACGTCGGCCCGGCAGCACACGAGCGCCGCGACGAGCCGATCGGCCTCGCCGCGCACGTGACGTTGCGCCAGGTCGCGGTCCTCCCACGCCTGCGCGTCGTCGACGAGCCGCGCCACCCAGGTGCCCAGACAGTCCACGAGCAGCGCCTGCCCGTCGCCGGCCGCGTCGAGGAGCGCCGGCAGATCTGCGCCCTCGACGGTGTCCCAGTGCGCGGGCCGGCGCGCGCGGTGGGCCTCGATCCGCGCGGCCCAGTCGGGGTCGGCGCGGTCCTGCGGGTCGTAGGTCGACCCCGGCGCCACGTAGGAGACGTCGGCCCGGTCGGCGAGCAGCGCCTCGGCATACGCGCTCTTGCCGCTGCGCGCGCCCCCGATCACGAGCACGGTCGTCACGGTCGTCCCCCCTGGCAGTTCGGCGTCGCCTCGCAGACTACGAGGCCCCGAGCTCAGGCACGGCGGCGCCCGGCTCGCGGCGGTCCTGACGGCGACTCGCGCGGAGGTGGCCGAGGAGGTGGTGACATCGACTCGGGCGGGCTCGCCCGCGCGCCAAGGCTCAGCTCGACCGGCTGACGCTGACGAGCCGGGCGTTCTACAGCGACCAGCTCGGCCCGTTCGTGCGCACTGCGGGGGCGGCGACGGCCGGGGGCGGGGCGCGGATCGTCGCCGGGCAGACTGTCGGGCGTGTGGAGCATCGACCGACGGGGTGTGGCTGCGGGCCTCGTCCTGGGGTATGTCGCGGATCGTGTCTTCGGCGACCCGGGGCGGGGGCACCCTGTCGCGGTCTTCGGGAGCGTCGCGCAGCAGCTCGAGAAGCTCGTGTGGCGCGACGAGCGCGGCGCCGGAGTCGCCTACGTGGCGCTGACCGTCGGGCCGCCGACGCTCGCGGCCCTGGTGGCACAGGCGCGGGTCGCGGGCGCCGGCCGAGTCGCGCTGACGGCCGTGCTCACGTGGGCGGCCCTGGGCGGCCGGAGTCTGGAGCACGAGGCGGAGGTGATGACCGGGCTGCTGGCCGGTGCGGACCTGTCCGACGCGCGGCGCCGCCTGGCGCACCTGTGCAGCCGCGACGCCGCCGACCTGGACCGCGACGAGATCGCCCGCGCCGCCGTCGAATCCGTCGCGGAGAACACCTCCGACGCCGTGACCGGGCCGCTGCTGTGGGGGGCGCTGGCCGGGCCGGCGGGGATCGTCGCCTACCGCTGCGCGAATACGCTCGACGCGATGGTCGGCTACCGTTCGCCGCGCTACGAGCGCTTCGGCTGGGCCGCCGCGCGCCTCGACGACGTGCTCAACGTCGTGCCCGCGCGCCTGACGGCGGCGCTCACCGTCGCGCTCGCCCCGCTCGTCGGCGGCCGCCCGGACGAGGCCTGGCGCGCCACCTGGCGGGACGCTCCCGCCCATCCGAGCCCCAACGCCGGCGTCGTCGAGGCCTCCGCGGCCGGGGCGCTGGGCATCCGCCTCGGCGGCGCCAACCGCTACGGGGGGCGTCTGGAGACCCGCGGTGAGCTCGGCACCGGTCGACCGGCCCGGGTCGAGGACCTGCCACGCGTCGCGCGGCTCTCGCGGCTCGTCGGCGTCGGCGCGCTCGCGGCCTGCGTCGCCCTGACCCAGCGGGGCCGTCGTGGCTAGGGGGCTGCTCGTGGGCGGCACGACGAGCGACGCCGGCAAGTCGCTGCTCACCGCGGGGATCTGTCGCTGGTTGCGCCGTGAGGGCGTCGACGTCGCGCCCTTCAAGTCGCAGAACATGTCGAACAACTCGATGGTCTGCCCCGACGGCACCGAGATCGGCCGCGCCCAGTGGGTGCAGGCGATGGCTTGCGGCGTCGTCCCCAGTGCGGACCTCAACCCGGTGCTGCTCAAGCCCGGCACCGACCGGCGCAGCCACGTCGTGTTGCTCGGCCGCCCGGCCGGTGAGCTGCGCGCCCGCGAGTGGGCGACGGGCCGACGCGAGCTGGCCCGCGCGGCCTTCGCCGCCTTCGAGCGGCTCGCCGACCGCCACGACGTCGTCATCGCCGAGGGCGCCGGCAGCGTCGCCGAGGTCAACCTGCGCGACGGCGACTACACCAACCTCGGCCTCGCGCGCGCCGTCGGTCTGCCCGTCGTCGTCGTCGGCGACATCGACCGCGGGGGAGTGCTCGCGGCGATGTACGGCTCGTGGGCGCTGCTCGACGACGCCGACCGGGCCTGCCTCGCCGGGTGGATCGTCAACAAGTTCCGCGGCGACGTCGACCTGCTGCGCCCCGGCCTGGAGGTCGTCGAATCCCGTACGGGCCTGCCGATGTTCGGCGTCATGCCGCACCTGAGCGACGTGTGGCTCGACGGTGAGGACGCCCTGACCCTCGGCTCGTGGCAGGCCCGCGGGGCGCAGGACGCGGCCGGCCGGACGAGCGAGGCCGCGGGACGGCGACGACCCCTGCGCGTCGCGGTCGTCGCCTTCCCGCGGCTGAGCAACGCGACCGACATCGACGCCCTCGCCGCCGAGCCCGGCGTGCACGTCGAGCTCGTCGCCGCCCCGCGGGGGCTGGCCGGAGCCGACCTAGTCGTGCTGCCCGGCAGCCGCGCCACCCTGCGCGACCTGGCCTGGCTGCGCGAGCGGGGGCTGGCCGAGCCGATCGTCGCCGCGGCGCGGCGCGGGGTGCCGGTGCTCGGGATCTGCGGCGGATATCAGATGCTCGCGGACCGGATCCGGGACGCGGCCGCCGTCGAGGCCCCCGCCGCCACGGCCGCCACCGGGCTCGGGCTGCTGCCGATCGACGTCGACTTCGAGGCCGACAAGCACACCGGCGTCGTGCGGGGCAGCTGGCGCGGGCATCCCGTGGAGTCCTACGAGATCCACCACGGCGTGGCTCGACTGCACACAACAGTGGGCGATCCATCGCCGCTCGCGCCCCCGGTCACGGGACCGCCGACCTCGACCGACGAGCCGCTCGAGCCCTTCCTCGACGGGTGGCAGCGCGGCGCGGTCTTCGGTACGACGTGGCACGGAGCCTTCGAGAACGACGACTTCCGCCGCGCGTTCCTCACCGAGATCGCCGGGCGCGTCGGGCGCGAGTGGGAGCCGACGCCGGGCCCGGGCTTCCGGACCCTGCGCGAGCAGATGCTCGACCGGCTCGCCGAGGCCGTGACCGAGCACCTCGACACCGCAGCGCTGCGCCGCCTCATCGGTCTGTGACGCACCTCGACGCCGCGGAGGGCGGCCCCCACGGGCCGACGCGAGGTGCAGGTCGCGGAAGGCGACGTTCGGTCGTCGAGACCGGCCCCTCAGACGGAGAACGTCGCGTCGCGCAGCGCCTCGACGGCCGCCGGCTCGCCGTCGATCCGGACCTGCGCGACGTCGGCGCGCCCGAAGGCGAAGAGCACGAGCTCGCCGGGCTCGCCGCGCAACACGACGGTGCCCAGCTTCGTCGGACCCTTGACCGCGCGGCGGCCGTGGCCGTCGGCGACGAGCACGATCCCGACGGGGCTCTTGCGCAGGAGCAGCTGGCCGGCCTGCTTGAGCCGCGCCCACAGCGCGTCCTGCACGTCGGCGCCCGGGTCGCGGCGCTGCTGCGGGGTCCAGCCCGGCGCCGCACGCAGCACGTCCTCGTGGTGGACGTAGAACTCGAGCAGGTTGACGGCGTCGTCGACCGAGGGCAGCCGCGAGGGCGACCACCCGGGCGGGCCCTGCCGCACCATGTCGACCAGTCCCGCCCACTCGCCCTCGGCATAGCCGTCCTGGACCCGCTGGGAGTGCCCGGCCAGCGGCGCGAGGAACGCGCCGGCGACCGCATCCGGTCGGCGCTCGCGCAGCACGATGTGCGCCGCGAGGTCGCGGCTGCGCCACCCCTGGCACAGCGTGGGGGCGTCGGGTCCGAGGCGCGTCAGGGTCGAGCTGAGCGCCTGTCGTTCGAGCTGGGCCAGTCCGGTCATGGCGACATCCTGTCAGCACCGACCGGTCAGCACCGACCGGCCCGCACCCGCCCCGCGGTCCGCCCTCGCGACGCCGCCGTGATGCCGCCGTGATGCCGCCGCGATGCCGCCGCGATGCCGCCGCGATGCCGCCGTGATCCTCTCGCTGTGCCGCGGCCGGGGGAGCGGGCACCGTCCGCGGCCCGGGCCTTGGCAGAATGGGCCGGTGACCTCCCCCCTCTCCCCGCAGCTCGCGCAGCGCCTGGCGCGCAACGACGCCGGGCTCGTCGCCGCCGTCGTCCAGGACGCGCAGTCCGAGCAGGTGCTCATGGTCGGCTGGATGGACGACGAGGCCCTGCACCGCACGCTGACCAGCGGCCGGGTGACCTTCTGGTCGCGCAGCCGCGGCGAGTACTGGCGCAAGGGCGACACGAGCGGGCACGTCCAGCACGTCCGGTCGGTGCACCTGGACTGCGACGGCGACGCGCTGCTCGTGCGCGTCGAGCAGGTCGGTGCGGCCTGCCACACCGGCGAGCGCACGTGCTTCTTCACCGACCTGCACGCCGTCGACGCCCTCGCCGACACCGGGTTCGACGACAGCGCTGTCGCCGACACCGAGGTCAGCGGCGCCGGGGCGGCGTCATGACCGGGCCGGTCGCGACGGCGACGGGGCTGGCGCACGGGGCGACGTGGCCGGAGCTGGCGGACTTCCGGGAGCTCGCGCGCGAGCGGCGCTTCATCCCGGTCGTGCGCCGACTGCTGGCCGACGCGGAGACGCCTGTCGGGGTCTATCGCAAGCTCGCGAAGAACGCACCCGGCACCTTCCTGCTGGAGTCCGCCGAGCACGGCGGCGTGTGGTCGCGGTATTCGATCATCGGCGCGGCCAGCCGCGCGGTCCTGACCGAGCGCGACGGTGAGGCGGTCTGGCTGGGCGACCCGCCCGTCGGCATCCCCACGCAGGGCAACCCGCTGGAGGTGCTGCGCGACGCGGTCGCGACCCTGGCGACCGACGCCCTCGGCTGGCTGCCGTCGCTCACCGGCGGCATGGTCGGCTTCATCGGTTACGACGCGGTGCGCCGCTGGGAGAAGGTCCCGACGCGCACCCCCGACGACCTGCGTCTGCCCGAGCTGGCGATGATGCTCGCGACCGACGTGGCGGTGCTCGACCACACCGACGGCTCGCTGCTGCTCGTGGCCAACGCCGTGAATTTCGACGACACCGACGCCCGCGTCGACGATGCCTGGGCCGACGCGGTCGCCCGGCTCGACCGGATGACCGCCGAGCTCGCCGAGCCGGCCGACAGCACGGTCGCGGTCATCGAGCCCGTCGACGTCACCCCGACGAGCAACGAGACCCCCGAGCACTACCGGCAGCTCGTCGAGGAGGGCAAGGAGGCCATCCGCGCCGGAGAGGTCTTCCAGGTCGTGCTGTCGCAGCGCTTCTCGGTGCCCTGCGCGGCGGACGCCCTCGACGTCTACCGGGCGCTGCGCACGTCCAACCCGAGCCCGTACATGTATCTGCTGCGCCTGACGACGCCGGACGGGCGGCCCTACGAGATCGTCGGCTCCAGCCCGGAAGCCCTCGTCAAGGTCAGCGGCGACAAGGTCATCACCCATCCCATCGCCGGGTCCCGCCCGCGGGGCGCGACGCCCGAGGACGACATCCTCTACGCCAAGGACCTCGTCGAGGACCCCAAGGAGCGCTCCGAGCACGTCATGCTCGTCGACCTGTCCCGCAACGACCTGCAGCGGGTCTGCGAGCCGGGGTCCGTCGAGGTCGTCGACCTCATGAGCGTCAACCGCTACAGCCACGTCATGCACCTGGAATCGACGGTCGTCGGGCGCCTCGCGGCCGGCCGCACCGCCTACGACGTGCTGGCGGCGACCTTCCCGGCCGGCACGCTGTCGGGGGCGCCCAAGCCGCGCGCGCTGCAGCTCATCGAGGAGATGGAGGCGAGCCGTCGCGGCGTCTACGGCGGGGTCATCGGCTATCTCGACATGCACGGCGACCTCGACATGGCGATCGCGATCCGCACCGCCGTGCTCATCGACGGCGTCGCCCACGTGCAGGCCGGCGCGGGCATCGTCGCCGATTCGGTGCCGCGCTCCGAATACGAGGAGACGGTCAACAAGGCGGCCGCCGTCGTGCGGGCCGTCGCCGCCGCCTCCGGGATGCGGGCGCCGTGACCGGCCCGCGCGAGACCCCTGTGGGCAGCGACTCGGGGCCGTCGCCGCAGGCGGGGCCGTCGCCGCAGCCGGCGTCGCGACGCCTGCCGGGGCGCGGGCCGGTGGTCCTCCTCGCGCTCCTGGGCGCGGCGCTGCTGGCCGTCTCGACGATGCCGGTATGGGTGACCGGCGCCGTCCGTGACCCCGTGCTCGGCGTGCGTGAGCTCACGGTGCTCGGCCGCGCGGCCGCGCCCGCGGCGATGGGCCTGGGGCTGGTCGGGCTGGCGGCGGCCGCGGTCGCCGGGATGTCCGGCGGGTTCGCGCGGATCGTCGCGGGCGTGCTGCTCACCGGCGCCGGGCTCGGTGCGGGCGCGCTGACGATCCGCGTGCTCCTGGACCCCGACGGCGCGCTGGCCGCGGGTGCGTCCGCAGCGCTGGGTCGAGCGGCGGGCCAGGGCAGCGCGCAGGCGGCGGCGACCCCGTGGCCGTGGCTGGCGCTGCTCGGTGCGGCGGTGACGACGGTCGCTGGTGTGCTCGTGCTGCTCTGCGCGCGCGCCTGGGCCCGCGCAGGCGCCCGCGACGTCGGAGCCGCGGCGCCGCCCGGTCGCGCTGAGACCGCCCGCGCCGAGACCGCCCGCGCCGAGACCGCCCGCGCCGCGCGGGGGACCGGGAGCGAACCGGACGCCGACCGGAGCGTGCCGTCGCAGCCCGATCGCGAGGGCGGGGCGGGTCGGGGAGTCCGGGCGTCGAGACCGGCCCGGCCCCGCACCTGCGCGGATGACTGGGACAGCCTCAGCCGCGGGGAGGATCCGACCGCCTGACGCCGCGTCCCGTGGCCCGGAGGCGATCCGGCCCGCCGACACCGCGCGTCGCTGTGACGGCTCGATCGGGGTGGGCCGATCCGCCGGGTCGATCCCCTACGGCCGCGGGCGACCTGGCACAATGGCGGGGATTCCCGCTGCCGCCACCACGACGGCGCGGCCCGCACGACTTCGAGGAGCCCCGCGATGGCCCAGAACGCCGAGCACACCGCCTACGCCGCGCACGATGCCTCCGCCCACGACATGGACTCGCACGGCCACAGCACCGCCGCGTGGACGGGCGTCTGCATCATGCTGGTCGGCGCCGCGCTCATCTGCCTCGGCATGATCCTCATGATCGTCGTCCTCTGGGCGGTCGGCATCCTCGTCTTCCTCGCGGGTGCGCTCGCGTGGCCGCTGCTCAACCGCGCGGGCTACGGCGACGGTGGCCCGAAGAACAAGATGGGCCACTGACCCAGGAGGCGCGCGGGCCTCGACCTCGTCCCTAGCGCACGGCCCTAGACCTCGGCGGAGCGCACGGCCCCGATCTCGACGGGGTAGC
>JAVTVZ010000140.1:38824-51099 GCA_032229625.1 Dermatophilaceae bacterium
GGCGACCCATAACCGGCCTGCTGCGAGCCGGGCCGGGCGTACCCGGTGGACCCGGTGGACCCGGTGGACCCGGCGCCGCCGGCATCACTCCTGCCGTCGCCGCTGCCGTAGTAGTCGCTGCCGTGGTAGTCGCTGCCGGAGTAGGCGCTCGCGGTCGGGTCGCCGTAGCTCGCGGACCCGGACGGACCCGGGGCCGCGGGATAGGCCTGCGTGTCGTCGGTGTCCGGCCGCGGCTGCACGCGGCGCTGCGGCATCGGCTGCGTGCGATCCGGCTCGTCGGTCATGGCGTGGCCTCCCCTGGCTGCCGCGCGGCCCGGGAGGGCGCCGCGCCGATGGTTGCCCATGGTTGTCGACTCGACCCTAACCGCCGTGGCGGACGGCGCCGTCGACGCCGGGCGCGGACGCGCGGATTCGGCGCCTCGACGGGACCGGGCTAGCCTGAGGCGGTGGCTACCGTACTCGACGACATCATCGCCGGGGTCCGCGCCGATCTGGCCGACAGGCAACAGCGCGTGAGCCTTGACGACCTCAAACAGCGCGCCTCCCGCGTGGAGCCCGCCAAGGAGGTCGTGGCAGCCCTGCGCGAGTCCGGGGTGCGGGTCATCGCCGAGGTGAAGCGGTCGAGCCCGAGCAAGGGCGCGCTCGCGGCGATCGCCGATCCGGCCGCGCTGGCCCGTGACTACGAGGCCGGTGGGGCGAGCGTCATCAGCGTCCTGACCGAGCAGCGCCGCTTCGGCGGCAGCCTCGAGGATCTCGTGGCGGTGCGGGCGGCCGTGGACATCCCGGTGCTGCGCAAGGACTTCATCGTCACCGCCTACCAGCTCTGGGAGGCGCGGGCGCAGGGCGCGGATCTCGTGCTGCTCATCGTCGCCGCCCTCGGCCAGGACGAGCTCGTCGGCCTCATCGAGCGGACCCGCTCGCTGGGCATGACGCCGCTGGTGGAGGTGCACGACGAGCACGAGGCATTGCGCGCGCTGGAGGCGGGTGCCGACCTCATCGGCGTCAACAACCGCAACCTCAAGACGCTCGAGGTGGACCGCTCCACCTTCGGGCGCGTGTCGGCGATGCTGCCGCCGTCGGTCGTGCGGGTCGCCGAGTCCGGCGTCCGCGGGCCGCACGACGTGCTCGAGTTCGCCCGGCATCAGGCCGACGCGGTGCTCGTCGGGGAGGCGCTCGTGACCGGCGGAGACCCGCGTAGCGCCGTCGCCGACCTCATCGCCGCCGGTGCCCATCCGGCGTCGCGCGCCCAGGGCGCCACGTCCTGAGCCGCGGGCCGATGCCCCGCACGGTCCGGGCCGCCGGCGGCCCCGCGGACCCACCCAGAGTCACCACGGATCATCCGTGAGTAACCCCGTGAGCACACCCCTGAGCAACCCCCTGAGCAACCCCTTGAGTCCCGGAGGCGACGACGCCGCAATGACCCACCACTCGACACCGCATCCCGGGATCGGCCGGTTCGGCCCGTTCGGCGGCCGCTACGTGCCGGAGGCGCTCGTCGCCGCGCTGGAGGAGCTCGACGAGGCGCGCCTCAAGGCCGACGTCGACCCCGACTTCCTCGACGAGCTCATGCGCCTGCACCTGACGTATACGGGCCGGCCCAGCATGCTCACCGAGGTGCCGCGCTTCGCCGAGCACGCCGGCGGCGCCCGCGTCTTCCTCAAGCGCGAGGACCTCAACCACACGGGCTCCCACAAGATCAACAACGTGCTCGGCCAGGCCCTGCTCACCAAGCGCATGGGCAAGACGCGCGTCATCGCCGAGACGGGCGCCGGCCAGCACGGCGTCGCGACCGCGACGGCCGCGGCCCTCATGGGCCTGGAGTGCGTCGTCTACATGGGCGAGCGCGACACCCAGCGGCAGGCGCTCAACGTCGCCCGGATGCGCCTGCTCGGCGCGACGGTCGTGCCGGTGACCAACGGCAGCCGCACCCTCAAGGACGCCGTCAACGAGGCCATGCGCGACTGGGTGACGAACGTGTCGACCACCCACTACGTGCTGGGCACGGTGACCGGCCCGCATCCCTTCCCCGAGATGGTCCGCAACTTCCACAAGATCATCGGCGAGGAGGCCCGCGGGCAGATGTTCGCGGCGATCGGACGGCTGCCGGACGCGGTCCTCGCGTGCGTCGGCGGCGGCTCCAACGCGATGGGCATCTTCCACGCGTTCGTGCCCGACCCCGCGGTGCAGCTCTACGGCTTCGAGGCCGGGGGAGAGGGCATCGCGTCGGGGCGGCACGCCGCGCGCTTCTCGACCGGCACCCCCGGGGTGCTGCACGGCGCCGCGACCTACCTGCTGCAGGACCAGGACGGCCAGACGATCGAGTCGCACTCGATCTCGGCGGGCCTGGACTACCCCAGCGTGGGCCCCGAGCACGCCTACCTCCACGAGACGGGGCGGGCCGAATACCGGCCGATCGTCGACACCGACGCGATGGAGGCGTTCCGGCTGTTGTGTCGCACCGAGGGGATCATCCCGGCGATCGAGAGCAGTCACGCTCTCGCCGGCGCGCTGCAGGTGGGGCGCGAGCTCGGCCCCGACGCGGTGCTGCTCGTGAGCCTGTCCGGGCGCGGCGACAAGGACGTCGACACGGCCGCCCGCTGGTTCGGGCTGCTCGACGGCGAGGACATCGTGGCCGCGGAGGCGACGAAGGCCGCCGAGCCGGTCACCGAATCTGCAGGGAGTGGGTCATGACGCGCCTGGAGGACGTGCTCGCCGGGACGGCTGCGCAGGATCGGGCGGCCCTCATCGCCTACCTGCCGGTGGGGTATCCGAGCGTGCCGCAGTCGCTGGAGGCGATGCGCACGGTCGTGGAGGCCGGTGCCGACGTCGTCGAGATCGGCTTCCCCTACAGCGATCCCGTCATGGACGGGCCGGTCATCCAGGCCGCCGCGCAGCGCGCGCTGGAGTCCGGGGTGCACCCCGCGGACATCTTCGCCGCGGTGCGTGCGGTGGCCGACGCCGGCGGCGCGGCGGTCGTCATGAGCTACTGGAACCCGATCCTGGCGTATGGCGTCGACCGCTTCGCCGCGGACCTGGCCGCCGCGGGCGGCAGTGGGATCATCACCCCCGACCTCATCCCCGACGAGGCCGCGGAGTGGATCGAGGCGGCGGACCGGCACGGTCTGTGCCCGATCTTCCTCGTCGCGCCGAGCAGCACGACGGCCCGGATCGCGATGACGACCGCTGCCTGTCGCGGCTTCGTCTACACCACCGCACTCATGGGCGTCACCGGCGAGCGGGGCAGCGTCAGCGGCGACGCGGCGGCGCTCGTGGCGCGGGTCCGGGAGGCGACGGCCGTCTCGCATCTGCCGGTGTGTGTCGGGCTCGGGGTCTCCACGGGCGCCCAGGCCGCTCAGATCGCGGGCTTCGCCGACGGCGTCATCGTCGGATCCGCGCTGGTCAAGGCCCTGGACCAGTCCAGGGGATTCCCAGGGGCCCTGTCTAGCCTGGCCGAGGTCACGCGTGAACTGCGGGCCGGGGTCGAGCAGGGGCGAGAGGGGCGGACCGGATGAGACAGCTGTGGGGGCGCCCTGTCGCCGACTGGATCGGGCTGCTCGCCCGACTCGTGCTCGGTGGGGTCCTCCTGGCCGCCGGCGCCCTCAAGGTCGGCAACCCGCTCGTCTCGGCGCGGGCCGTGCAGGCCTACCAGATCTTCCCGTTCGAGCTCGCGGCCTCCATCGGCTACGCGCTGCCGGTCATCGAGGTCGCCCTCGGCATCCTGCTGCTCCTCGGCCTCTTCACCCGCGCCTCCGCCCTCGTCGGCACCCTGCTCATGCTCGCCTTCGTCGCCGGGATCGCCTCGGCGTGGGCCCGCGGGCTGAGCATCGACTGCGGCTGCTTCGGCGGCGGCGGGCAGATCGGCGAGGCCGAGACGCAGTATCCGGTGGACATCGCCCGCGATCTCGCCTTCGCCGCGTGCGGCGCGTGGCTCGTGTGGCGCCCGCGCACCGCGCTGTCCGTCGACGGCCGCCTCGCCGGGCCCGCGGCGCCGGTGCCCACGGCCGGCGACCCCCATGACTCGTCCTCCGCACTCCATCCGACCTCCAAGGAGACCTCATGACGTCCGGCAAGCAGCCGAAGGTCGAGCGCAGCGAGCGCCAGGCCAAGATCGATGCGGCCGCGCCCAAGGAGAGCAAGGCCAAGCCGATCCTCGTCGCGCTCGTCGTCCTCGCCGTCGTGCTCGGCATCGGCTCGGCCGTCTACTTCGGCAACCGCAGCCAGGCGCCCGCGGCCGACGCGAGCGGCACGGCGAGCTCGTCGTCCGCGCCCAAGGGCGCCACCGGCCCCGAGGGCGGCATCGCCGTCCAGTCGAGCAAGCTCGCCGCCGGCGCGCCCACGCTCGACATCTACGAGGACTTCCAGTGCCCGGCCTGCCAGCAGGTCGAGAAGGCGCTCGGCGCGACGATCAAGAAGATGGCGGACGACGGCGAGGTCAAGGTCGTGTATCACATCAAGACCTTCCTCGACGCCAACCTGCGCAACGACTCCTCCATGCGTGCCGGGCTCGGCGCGACCTGCGCGGCCGACGTCGGCAAGTTCATCCCCTACCACGACCAGGTCTATTCGCACCCGCCGGCCCAGGAGGGTCAGGGCTGGACCGACGCTCAGCTGGAGCAGTTCGCGACCGGCGCCGGCATCGCGGGCAACGACCTGACGACGTGGAAGCAGTGCGTCGCCGACAAGAAGTACGACACCTACCTGCAGCGGGTGGAGGACGCCACCGCCAAGGCCGGCGTGACCGGCACCCCGACCTTCCGGGTCAACGGCAAGGAGTTCAAGCTCGACCAGCAGCAAGTGGCCTCGGCTGCGGACTTCCGCACGAAGGTCCTCGCGGCGGGCAAGTGACCCGGTGAGCATCGCCCCCCTCGCGATCCCCAGCCCCGAGCAGGGGGTCTGGTATCTCGGCCCGCTGCCGCTGCGCGCCTACGCGCTGTGCATCCTCCTCGGCATCGTCGTCGCCGTGTGGTGGACGCAGAAGCGTCTCGAGGCGCGCGGCGGGCAGCCGGGCCAGGTGCTCGACGTCGCGATGTGGGCGGTGCCGGCCGGCATCGTCGGGGCCCGGCTCTATCACGTGATCTCCTCCTACCAGCCGTATTTCGGCCCCGGCGGCCACCCGATCGACGCGTTGAAGATCTGGCAGGGCGGGCTGGGGATCTGGGGCGGCGTCGCGGTGGGCGCGCTCGGAGCCTGGTATGCGTGCCGGCGCTACGGCGTCGACGTGCGGGCGCTCGCCGACTCGGTCGCCCCGCCCCTGCTCGTCGCGCAGGCGATCGGCCGCTTCGGCAACTGGTTCAACAACGAGCTGTACGGCGCGCCGACGGACCTGCCGTGGGGCCTGCAGATCCACCAGTGGGACGCCGCCGCGGGCCAGGCCGTGCGTGACGCCTCGGGCCACGCGGTCGTCCTCGGCACCTACCACCCGACGTTCCTCTACGAGGCGATCTGGTGCGTGCTCGCCGCCGGGGTCCTGCTGCTCATCGAGCGCCGGACGCGCCAGCCCCGCGGCGCGCTCATGGCGTGGTATCTCATGCTCTACACCCTCGGCCGCGGCGTCATCGAGAACGTCCGCATCGACGAGGCCAACCACATCCTCGGGTTGCGGCTCAACGTCTGGACCTCGGTGCTCGTCTTCGCGGCAGGGCTGGTCCTGCTGCTGGTCATGCGTCGCCGTCAGGCACGGGAGGAGACGCCGACCGCGAGTGTGTGAGTGGGTCGCTCGTCGCGGTGGCATCATGTCCGGGCACACACGCCCAGCGGCCGCGTGCCCCCATGCCTGTACGCATGGCGGACACGCGTATCACGATCCGGATTCGGACGTGTCGGGCGACGGAACACCGCGAGTATTCTGACCGTACTTTCCGCGCAGGCCACCGTCGTCCATGTGCGTCAAGCGCCGGATTCCCCTCGGCGCACGGTTCACTCATCCGAAGGACGGTGGTCGCCGATGCCCGGTCCCCTCTTCTCGTCCCAGCCGTCGGCGCAGGGTCTCTACGACCCCGCCTTCGAGCACGACGCCTGCGGTGTCGCCATGGTGGCGACCCTGCGTGGCTCCGCAGGGCACGACATCGTCGAACACGCCCTCACCGCTCTGCGCAACCTCGAGCACCGCGGCGCCACCGGCGCGGACCCCCTCGTGGGGGACGGCGCCGGCATCCTCCTGCAGACCCCCGACGCGTTCTTCCGCGACGTGATGACCGAGCTGGGCGTCGAGCTGCCGGCGGCCGGAGGGTATGCCGCGGGCATCGCCTTCCTGCCTCGCGAGACGCAGCAACGGGCCGACGTCGTCGCGCAGATCGAGGCGATCGCTGCGCAGGAGTCCTTGGAGGTGCTCGGCTGGCGCGACGTGCCCGTCCACGCGGACATCGTCGGCGAGGTCGCCCGCGAGGTCATGCCGCACTTCGCGCAGATCTTCCTCGCCCCGAGCGACGACTCGGTGCGTGGCCTGGATCTGGAGCGCCTCGCCTTCTGCGCCCGCAAGCGCGCCGAACGCGAGGCCGACGTCTATTTCCCGTCGCTGAGCTCGCGCACCCACGTCTACAAGGGGATGCTCACGACCGGGCAGCTCTCGGAGTTCTTCCCCGACCTGCTCGACGAGCGGATGGCGACCGAGCTCGCGCTCGTGCACTCGCGCTTCTCCACCAACACGTTCCCCAGCTGGCCGCTCGCGCACCCCTACCGGCTCATCGCGCACAACGGCGAGATCAACACCGTGCGGGGCAACCGCAACTGGATGCGCGGCCGCGAGAGCAAGCTCGCCTCCCAGCTCATCCCTGGCAACCTCGAGCGGCTCTTCCCGATCTGCACGCCGGACGCGTCCGACTCCGCGAGCTTCGACGAGGTGCTCGAGCTGCTGCACCTCGGCGGCCGGTCGCTGCCGCACGCGGTGCTCATGATGATCCCCGAGGCGTGGGAGAACCACGCCGAGATGAGCCCGGCCCGGCGGGCGTTCTACGAGTTCCACGCGTCCTTCATGGAGCCGTGGGACGGCCCGGCCTGCGTGGCCTTCACCGACGGCTCGCTCGTCGGCGCGGTCCTGGACCGCAACGGCCTGCGCCCGGGGCGCTACTGGGTGACCGACGACGGCCTCGTCGTCCTCGGCTCCGAGGCCGGGGTCCTGGACGTCGACGACGAGCACATCGTGCGCCGCGGGCGCCTCAAGCCGGGCCGGATGTTCCTCGTCGACACCGTCGACGGCCGCATCATCGAGGACGACGAGATCAAGTCCCAGCTCGCCGCGGAGCACCCCTACGAGGAGTGGATCCGCGCGGGCGCGATCAAGCTGTCCCAGCTCGAGGAGCGCGAGCACATCCTGCACACGCCGAACTCCGTCGCGCGCCGCCAGCAGACGTTCGGCTACACCCAGGAGGAGCTGCGGATCCTGCTGTCGCCGATGGCCCGCACCGGCGGCGAGGCGCTCGGCTCGATGGGCACGGACACGCCGATCGCCGTGCTCTCGACGCGGCCGCGGATGCTCTTCGACTACTTCACCCAGCTCTTCGCGCAGGTGACGAACCCGCCGCTCGACGCGATCCGCGAGGAGCTCGTCACCGCGATGGGCACCGCGCTCGGCCCCGAATACAACATCCTCGAGGTCGGCCCCGGTCACTGCGGGCAGATCACGCTGCCCTACCCGGTCATCGACAACGACGACCTGGCCCGCATCGTGCACATCGACGAGGACGACTTCGGTGACGTCACCGGCGAGCAGCGCACGGTCGTCATCTCGGGCCTCTACCAGGTCGCCGGCGGCGCCGCCGCGATGAAGGCGCGCCTGGAGCTGATCTTCAAGGAGGTGTCGACGGCGATCGGGCGCGGCGCCCAGTTCATCGTGCTCTCCGACCGCGACTCCAACGCCGACCTCGCCCCGATCCCGTCGCTGCTGCTCACCGGGGCCGTGCACCACCACCTGATCCGCCAGCGGGCCCGCACGAGCGTCGGCCTCATCGTCGAGGCTGGTGACGTGCGCGAGGTGCACCACGTCGCGCTGCTCGTCGGCTACGGCGCGGGTGCCGTCAACCCCTACCTGGCGATGGAGTCCGTCGAGGACCTCGTGCGCCGGCGGGGCATCACCGAGGTGACCGCGGAGAAGGCGGTGGCCAACCTCATCAAGGCGCTCAACAAGGGCGTCCTGAAGGTCATGTCCAAGATGGGGATCTCGACGGTCGCCTCGTACCGCGGCGCCCAGGTCTTCGAGTGCGTGGGGCTGGGGCAGGACGTCGTCGACGCCTACTTCACGGGCACGACGAGCCGTCTCGGGGGTGTCGGCCTCGACGTGCTCGCGGCCGAGGTCGCGGCGCGGCACGCGCAGGCCTACCCCAAGGAGGGGCTGGGCCCCAGCCACCGCGTGCTCAACATCGGCGGCGAATACCAGTGGCGCCGCGAGGGCGAGCCGCACCTGTTCGACCCCGAGACGGTCTTCCGCCTGCAGCACAGCACGCGCAACCGGCGCTACGACATCTTCCGGCAGTACACGGCACGCGTCGACGATCAGGCCAAGCGCCTCATGACGCTGCGCGGGCTCTTCGACTTCGCGTCGGACCGCCCGAGCGTGCCGGTGGAGGAGGTCGAGCCGATCTCGGAGATCATCAAGCGCTTCAACACCGGCGCGATGAGCTACGGCTCGATCTCCCAAGAGGCCCACGAGACGCTCGCCATCGCGATGAACCGCATCGGCGGCCGCTCCAACACCGGCGAGGGCGGCGAGGACCCCGAGCGGCTCATGGACCCGCGTCGGCGCAGCCGCATCAAGCAGGTCGCCTCCGGCCGCTTCGGCGTGACGAGCCTCTACCTCACCCACAGCGACGACATCCAGATCAAGATGGCCCAGGGCGCCAAGCCCGGCGAGGGCGGTCAGCTGCCCGGCCCGAAGGTCTATCCGTGGGTCGCGCGGACCCGGCACTCGACGCCCGGCGTCGGCCTCATCAGCCCGCCGCCGCACCACGACATCTACTCGATCGAGGACCTCGCGCAGCTGATCCACGACCTGAAGAACGCCAACCCCAGCGCGCGCGTGCACGTCAAGCTCGTCTCGGAGGTCGGCGTCGGCACGGTCGCGGCGGGTGTGAGCAAGGCGCACGCCGACGTCGTGCTCGTCTCCGGCCACGACGGCGGCACCGGCGCCTCGCCGCTGACGTCGCTCAAGCACGCCGGCGGGCCCTGGGAGCTCGGCCTCGCCGAGACCCAGCAGACCCTCATCCTCAACGGGCTGCGCGACCGCATCGTCGTGCAGACCGACGGGCAGCTCAAGACCGGCCGCGACGTCGTCATCGCCGCGCTGCTGGGCGCCGAGGAATTCGGCTTCGCGACCGCGCCGCTCGTGGTCTCGGGGTGCGTCATGATGCGCGTCTGTCACCTCGACACGTGCCCGGTCGGCGTCGCGACGCAGAACCCGGAGCTGCGGGCCCGCTTCTCCGGCAAGCCCGAATTCGTCGAGACGTTCTTCGAGTACATCGCCACCGAGGTGCGCGAGCTGCTCGCGCAGCTGGGCTTCCGCTCGATCGAGGAGGCCATCGGGCAGACCTCGATCCTGTCCAAGGGCGCGGCGATCGAGCACTGGAAGGCCTCCGGCCTCGACCTCGAGCCGATCTTCGCCGAGGCCGTGCCCGGTGACGGGCAGGACCGCTACTGCACCAAGGAGCAGGACCACGGCCTGGATCGGGCCCTGGACAACGAGCTCATCGCGGCCGCCCGGCCGGCGATCACGGGCGGTGAGCGCGTGCAGCACGAGACGACGATCCGCAACGTCCACCGCACCGTCGGCACCATGCTCGGTCACGAGGTGACCAAGGCCCACCCCGAGGGGCTGCCCGACGACACGATCGACGTGACCCTCACCGGCCGCGCCGGCCAGTCGTTCGGCGCGTTCGTGCCGCGCGGCGTCACCCTGCGGCTCGTGGGGGAGGCCAACGACTACGTCGGCAAGGGCCTCTCCGGCGGCCGGATCATCGTGCGGCCCGCGCCGTCGTCCCCGGTGCTCGCCGAGGCGAACGTCATCGGCGGCAACGTCGTGGCCTACGGCGCGACGAGCGGCGAGATCTATCTGCGCGGCCAGGTCGGCGAGCGCTTCTGCGTGCGCAACTCCGGCGCGACCGCCGTCGTCGAGGGCGTCGGCGATCACGGCTGCGAATACATGACCGGCGGCACCGTGCTCGTGCTCGGTGGCATTGGGCGCAACTTCGCGGCCGGGATGTCCGGTGGCGTCGCCTACGTGCTCGACCTGCCGCTCGAGCGCGTCAACAGCGAGCTCGTCGACGTCCAGCCCCTGCGGCCCACGGACCTCGACGTCGTCGCCACCCTGCTGCGCAAGCACGCGCAGGAGACAGGATCGACCCGCGCGGAGCACCTGCTGGCCGACTGGCCTGCCCAGTCGCGGCGGATCAGCCTCGTGCTGCCGCGCGACTACCAGCGCGTCCTCGACGTGCGTGCGGCCGCCGCGGCCGAAGGCCTGGACCTCGACGGAGACCAGGTGTGGAACCGGATCATGGAGGCATCCCGTGGCTGACCCCCGAGGCTTTCTGAAGAACCGCGAGCGCGAGCTGCCCACGCGGCGTCCCGTGCCGGTCCGGATCATGGACTGGCGTGAGGTCTACGAGCCCCAGCCCGTCGACGAGCTGCGTCGCCAGGCCGGCCGCTGCATGGACTGCGGCATCCCCTTCTGCCACTCCGGCTGCCCGCTGGGCAACCTCATCCCGGAGTGGAACACCTTCGCGTGGAACGACCGGTGGCCCGAGGCCATCGAGCGGCTGCACGCGACGAACAACTTCCCGGAGTTCACCGGGCGGCTGTGCCCGGCACCGTGCGAGACCGCGTGCGTGCTCGGCATCAACCAGCCGCCGGTGACGATCAAGCAGGTCGAGGTCACGACCATCGAGCGCGCCTTCGACGGCGGCCAGGTCGTGCCGCTGGCCCCCGAGCGACTCACGGGTCGCACGGTCGCCGTCATCGGCTCCGGCCCCGCCGGCCTCGCCGTCGCCCAGCAGCTGACCCGGGCGGGACACACCGTCGCGGTCTTCGAACGCGCCGACAAGCCCGGCGGTCTGCTGCGCTACGGCATTCCCGAATTCAAGATGGAGAAGTCCGTCCTGGACCGGCGCCTGGCGCAGATGCGGGCCGAGGGCACGCGATTCCGCAGCGGTGTCGACGTCGGCGGCGAGATCACCGGCGCCAAGCTGCGGCGCCGCTACGACGCGGTGGTGCTGGCGGTCGGGTCGACCGTGCCCCGCGGGCTGCCCGTGCCCGGAGCCGAGCTCGACGGCGTCGTGCAGGCCATGACGTATCTGCCGCAGGCCAACCGGGTCGCGCTCGGCCAGAGTGTGCCGGACCAGATCCTGGCCACGGACAAGGACGTCGTCGTCATCGGCGGCGGCGACACCGGCGCCGACTGCATCGGCACGGCCCACCGCCAGGGCGCACGCTCGGTGACGTCGCTGGAGATCATGCCGCAGCCGGGCCCCGAACGCGCCGCGGGCCAGCCGTGGCCGACCTACCCCATGCTCTTCCGCGTGGCCAGCGCGCACGAGGAGGGCGGGGAGCGGATCTACGCGACGAGCACGAAGGAGATCCTGGGCGACTCCGACGGCAAGGTCAGCGGCCTGCGGCTGGTGGAGGTGCGCCTCGAGGGCGGTCGCTTCACCGAGGTCGAGGGCACCGAGCGGGTCATCCCGGCCCAGCTCGTCCTCCTCGCGATGGGCTTCCTCGGCCCGCAGCGCGAGGGCATCGTCGAGCAGCTCGGCGTCGAGCTCGACGAGCGCGGCAACGTGCGACGCGACGACACCTATATGACGAACGTCCCCGGGGTCTTCGTGGCCGGCGACGCGGGTCGCGGGCAGTCGCTCATCGTGTGGGCGATCGCCGAGGGTCGCAGCGCCGCCCACGGCGTGGACGCCTGGCTCGGAGGTTCCTCGACGCTGCCGCGCCCGATCGCGCCGACGGAGCGTCCGCTCGTCGTCTGAGTCCCACTGTCGTCTCAGTCCCACTGTCGTCTCAGTCCCACTGTCGTCTCAGCCCCCACCGACGTCCCGGTCCCACCCCACGCCGGCCGCGCCGGCGCTCGAGGTCTCACGGTCGACGACCACCCCCACCGGGTGGTCGTCGGCCGTCGTGCGTCGGGCGCGGGTGCAGATATCGGTCCGTGGATCGGGCATATCGACACGTGGACACGCGGCGAGGACTCGCCGTTGCGCCAAGGAGGTGCCGAGCGCCGATCCGGGGTGGCGCGACGCCTAGAGTGGAGGTCATGCGTCGCGCCAAGATCGTCAGCACCCTAGGCCCCGCCG
>JAVTVZ010000141.1:0-7813 GCA_032229625.1 Dermatophilaceae bacterium
CGTCGACGTGGCGCGACGCCAGCGGGTGCCGAGCGCGCCGGGGCCCGACGCCGCAGGGCCGGAGGCCGCCGGGCCCGACGCTGCCGGACCGGAGGTGGCGCGGCCGCCGGCGCCCGTCGCAGCGGGGCTCGCGGCGGGGCTCGCGGTGGGGTGGGCGCGCGGGCGGAAGCCGCCGCGGCCCGCGCCCGGCAGACCTCCGGCCGCGCTCGCGTCGGGGCCGCCGACCAGGGACGGCGCCGGCCCGGGCGGCGGCGCCAGCCCGGGCGGCAGCGGGGTCGGCAGGTGCAGCGACTCGACGATCGCGGCGACCTCGGCGCGGTTGGCCAGCGCGTCCGGCTCCCCCGGGTGCCGCGACAGCGCCGCGGACTGCGCCTGCTCGGTGAACGCCGCGCACGCCAGCGCCCGCTCGAGCCACGCCCCCGGCTCGAGCGCGTCGGCCGCCGGTCCGACCGCGAGCTGCGCGCCGTCCACGCCACCCGCGCCACCCGCGCCGCCCGCGCCACCCGCGCCACCCGCGGCGCCCGCGCCACCCGCGGCGCCGGACATCTCGAGGTGGTCCTCGACTGCGGCCGCGCGCGCCACGAGCGCCCCGCTGATGAGCCCGGCGGCAAAGGCGTCGGTGGCACCGACCCCGCCGACGCGCCCGGCGGGCCGCACGGGCACGACGGCGATCGCGCCGGCGGCCGGCCGTCGGGAGACGTGCAGGTCGGCGGCATAGAGGTCGGCGGCGCCGGAGGTGCGGCGCACGATGACGGCCGTGACACCGCGCTCGAGATACCAGCCGGCGATGCCGGGGGCGTCGTCGCGGCCGGTGAGGCGCCGGCCGTCGAGTTCGTCGGTGAGCACCCAGTGGGCGCGCACGGCGAGGTCGTTGACGACGTCGACGACCTGCGCGGTCGACAGGTGCCCCAGGTCGGCGACGCGGTCATATCGCGTGGTGTCGATGCTGACCGTGGCGCCGCCGCCGCGGCCGCGCTCGACGGCCCGCAGCGCGAAGGCGCGCGCCGACTCCGACAGCGTCGCGACCGCCGCGGTGCCGTGCACGTGCAGGGCCGAGGCGATCACCTCGTCGGCGCTGCGGGAGGGCGCGAGCAGCCGACCCGCCGAGTTGCTGCGGTAGGCGGACCGGTGGGCCGACCCGTCGGGGGCGCGGGTGTCGAGCCGCACGGCCGTCGGCCGGTTCGTCTGCACCTCGACGGCGCTGGTGTCGATGCCCTCGCCGCGCAGCGCCGCGGCGGCGTAGCGGCCCAGCGGGTCGTCGCCGACGCGCCCGATCCACGAGGCGCGGTGCCCGAGCCGCACGAGCCCGGCGGCGACGGTGACCTCGGCGCCGCTGATGTGCCGGTGGTAGTCGCTGACCTGCTCGACGCCGCCGGGCTCGCTGCCCGCGAAGGCGACGAGCAGCTCGCCGAACGTGACGGCGTCGAAGCGGCGGGTGGCGGCGTCGGCCGGCCGCGGCGCGAGGGCGCGGACGGTGTCCGAAAGGGCCATGGTGGAGGAGTTCCTCTCGTCCGGGTCGATGTCGAATGACCGCAGCCCCCCGCGGATAGCGGAATCGTACTGTGCGACAACGCCTCTCCCGATCAACCCGCCCACGCCGACACCGCACAGTGATCTGTGCAAAGATCGGTGAAAAAGTCCCGGCCGCGACGCGACTCAGGCCGGCCCCGAGCGGGGCCGGCCTGAGGCTCGAGCGGGCAGCGCATCGCGGCCCGCGCGGGTCACACGTCCTTGCGCGTCGCGGCGACGACCTTCTGCCGGATCGTCAGCGCGATGATGAGCGCCAGCACGACATACAGCGTGATGGCGATCGGGCTGTGCACGAGCACCGCGTAGTTGCCGTCGGAGGACAGCAGCGCGTCGCGCAGGCTCGTCTCGGCGAGCGGTCCGAGGACCATGCCGATCATGAGCGGGGCCAGCGGCATGCCGTGGCGGCGCATGACGAATCCGATGAGCGCGATGCCCAGCAGCATCCACAGGTCGAAGACCGATCCCGACGTCGCGTAGACGCCGAGCCCGCAGAACATCGTGATCCCCGCATACAGATAGGGGGCGGGGATGAGCAGCAGCTTGGCCCAATACTGCGCGAAGGGCATGTTGATGATGAGCAGCACGACCATCGCGATGAAGAAGCTCGCGAGCAGCGCCCAGACGAGCTCGGGATTGCGGTCGAAGAGCAGCGGGCCGGGCTGCATGCCGTATTGCTGGAACGCCGCGAGCATGATCGCGGCGGTCGCCGAGATCGGCAGGCCGAGCGCGAGCAGCGCGCCCATCGCCATCCCGGTCGTGGCGTTGCCGGCGGCCTCGGGCGCGGCCAGGCCCTTGATGGCGCCCTTGCCGAATTGCGGGTCCGGGCGCCGCCGGTCGAGGCGCCGCTCGACGTCGTAGGCGAGGAAGGTCGGGATCTCCGAGCCGCCGGCGGGGATGACGCCGAAGGGCAGGCCGATGCCGGTGCCGCGCAACCACGCCGGGAGGGCCTCCTTGAATTCCGCGGGGGACAGGAAGGGCCGCCCCGAGGAGCCGGATTCTTCCGGGTGGGGGTCGCGGCGGATGCGGGACGCGACGAAGAAGACCTCACCGAGCGCGAGGACGGCGACGGTGACGGTGACCAGCGAGATGCCGTCGAACATCTCCGGGACGCCGAAGGTGAAGCGCTCCGTGCCGGAGATCGAGTCGATGCCGACGGTCGCCAGACCGATGCCGATGACGAGCGACGCCAGGCCCTTGACCGCCGAATCGGAGACGACCGAGGAGGTCGCGACGAAGGCGAAGAGGGCGAGCGCGAAGAATTCGGCGGGTCCGAAATTGGCGGAGAAGTCGGCGAGCTTGGGCGCGAGGAAGACGACGACGACCGCGGCGATCATGCCGCCGACGAAGGCGCCGATCGCGGCGGTCGCCAATGCCTGTGGCGCGCGGCCGGCCTTGGCCATCTTGTGGCCCTCGAAGGTCGAGGCGATGGCCGACGCCTGGCCGGGGGTGTTCATGAGGATCGCCATCGTCGAGTCGCCGAACATGCCGCCGAAATACACGCCGGCGAACATGATGAACGCCGCCGTCGGGTCCAGGGCGAAGGTCATCGGCAGCAGCAGCGCGACGGCCATCGACGAGCCGAGCCCGGGCAGCACGCCGACCGCGGTGCCCAGGAAACAGCCGACGAGCACCCAGAGCATGTTCATCGGGGTGAACGCCCCGGCGAAGCCGGCCATGAGGTTGGTCAACGAATCCATGTCACATCCCTCCCAGCAGACCGGACGGCAGGCTCAGGCCGAGCCCGACGTCGAAGGCGAGGTAGATCGCACTCGACATCACCAGCGCCAGGCTGATGTCGAAGAGCGTGCGCCGGCTGCCCATGCCGCGCGCGACGAACCAGAAGAGCAGCGCCCCCGCGAGGATCCAGCCGAGGAATTCCAGAGTGAGCGCAAAGAGCGCGAAGCCGCCGACCGTCCACGCGACCGACGTCCAGTCGCTGTGCGTGCGGTAGACCGCCCCGTCCCACTCGGCCTCCGGCGGCTCGGGGGTGCGCAGGTATTCGAGGGTCAGCAGCACCGCGAGCACGTAGCCGCAGCCCGCGAGCAGCCCGGGGAAGAACCGCGGGCCGGGGAAGTCGGTGCCCTTGGGCACGTCGAGCTGCACGATGCCGACGAGCAGGTAGGTGCTGAAGGCCGCCATGAGCAGCGCGAGCACGAGGCCGCTGCGGCCGTGCCAGAACGAGTGGGGCGTGTCGGCGCGCTCGCTCGCCCGCCCCTGCGACGCCGTGGGCTGCCCGCTCATCCGTCCATCCTTCCGACGAGTTCGGCGATGCGCGTCTGCTCCGCCGCGAACCACGTGTCGAAGTCGGCGCCGTCGAGATAGACGTCGCTCCACTCGTTGCGGGCGATCGCGGCCTGCCACTCGGGGGTCGCGACGGCCTCCCGCACGAGCGTCTGCAGCTGCCCGAACTCGTCCTGCGTGATGCCCGGCGGCGCCATGATCGCCCGCCAGTTGGCCAGGGTCACGTCATACCCCTGCTCGGCGAGGGTCGGGATGTCGCTGCCCTCGAAGCGCTGCGGCGCCGCGAGGCCGAGCGCCCGCAGCCGACCGGCCTCGATCTGGTCCGAGACGTCCTTGTAGCCCGAGGTCGCAGCGGCCGCGGTCTTGGTGATGAGGGCCTGCACGGCCTCGCCGCCGCCGGACTTGGGGATGTAGGTGATGTCCTGGGTCGGCACACCCGCCTTGAGGGCGAGGTCGGTCATGACGAGCTGGTCGAACGTGCCGCCGCCGGTCCACGGCACCTGGCCGGGGTTGACCTTCCACGCCTCGACGAGCTGCGCCAGCGAGGTGTAGGGCGAGTCGGCGGGCACGACGATGACGTCGTACTCCTCGACGACCCGGGCGACCGGGCGCACCTGGGCGTGGGTGACGGCCGCGTCCAGCTGCTCGACCCCGGCGACGAGGCCGGCGCCGGAGACCATGAGCACGTTGGCCTGGCCGCTCATCGTCGACAGCTTGCTCAGGCCGATCGTGCCGGCGGCGCCGGGGATGTTGACGACCTGGGAGTTGTTGACCAGGCCGTTGGTGCGCATCGCCTGCTGCATCTCGCGCATGAAGGTGTCCCAGCCGCCGCCCGCGCCGGCGGGCGCGATGAGCGTGACGTTGGAGCGCACGTCGCTGCCGGCGTTGGCCGACGCGAAGGAGAAGTAGGTGGCGCTCGCGACGACGAGCGCGCCGACGACCCCGTAGATCGCCATGACCAGCGGGTGTCGCCGGCGCGCGGACGCGGGGGTCGAGCCGGGGGGATCCGGCGGCGTGCCCGGGGGAGCGCCGGGGGGCGTGGTCTGGGCGGGCATGGGGGCGGCCTCCGTTCCGCGGCCATGCCGGACGGGGACGGTACTGGTCGCAGGGCCGCATATGGAGCTTAGGGGCGGGGTGCGCAAAATGCCCGATAGCGCGCTGATCGGCCGCGATCCTGCCCGATCGTCCAGCAGGGTCATTAGGCTGGAGGGGCCTGCCGTCGTCGGTCCGCGTGCTCCACCGCGGGCACCGCGTCCGATCGACGTGTGCCGCACGATCCCACCCGACGTACGCCTCGGAGGCCACTATGACCGTCGTCCTCGCCCGCACCGCCACCGCCGAAGGGGAGGCCGCCCGCAATGCGGCCCTGGAGGAGGCACGACGCCGCGGTGAGGATCTGTTGATCTTCACCCTCGACGGACAGCAGCTCGACCCCGAGGGCGACGAGCTCGACGGGGTGAAGGTCACCTTCCGCGGCCCCAACGCCCGCAACCGGGACGCCGTCGGCGAGCTGCTCGACGCCTCCGCAGAGATCGGCGCCTCGGCGATCGTCATCGGCATCCGCCACCGCAGCCCCGTCGGCAAGCTCCTGCTCGGGTCGGCGGCCCAGCAGGTGCTGCTCGAGGCGAGCATGCCGGTCATCGCGGTCAAGGCGCCCCGTTAACCGCAGGCTGTGACGCGCCGCTGACCTGCGGCGACGCTCGTATCGACGGGTCGGCCCGAGGTGCTCGGGTCGACCCGTCGCGCGCCCGCGGGGTCCGCCGTGCTCAGCTCGGGGCGGCTGCGGGCGATCGGGAGGGGGCCGGCCGCGCGGGGCCGATCAGTGCCCGACCAGTGCTCGGTCCGCGCTGTGTGAGTCGGCGCACTCGCGGGACTAAAACGATTCGACCCGCTGTTGACCTGCTGGCTACCGTGGGCGCCGTGCGCTCGCCACATCGCCCCCGCGCCCGGATCCGCGCCCTGATCGGGCGTGGCGACCCCGACCACGAAGGACCCGAGTTGACCGCGCCCACCCCCGCCCGGACGTCGCCGCGCGACGCCGAGCCCACCGGCTCCGCCACCCACGCCGAGCCCGACACCACGCCCGTCGGCACGACTCCCGCCGACAGCGCCGCGCCCGCCCTCGACGCCGCTCTCGGTGCCGACCTCGACGCCGCCGAGCAGCGCCGCAACCGCACGATCCTGCGGGTGCTGACCGTCGCGGCCTTCGTCGTGATCCTCAACGAGACGATCATGACCAACGCGATCCCCGTGCTCATGGGGGTCCTCGACATCGACGCCCGCGCCGCGCAGTGGCTCTCGACGGGCTTCATGCTCACGATGGCGATCGTCATCCCGACGACCGGCTGGCTGCTGCAGCGCATCGGCCGCCGCAGCGCCTTCCTCCTGGCCATGACGTCGTTCTCGATCGGCACACTGATCTGTGCGCTCTCGCCGACCTTCGAGGTGCTCCTGCTGGGCCGCGTCGTGCAGGCGACCGGCACGGCGATCATGATGCCGCTGCTCATGTCGACGGTGCTGGCGCTCGTGCCGGTCCGCGAGCGCGGCCGCGTCATGGGCAACGTGTCGCTGGCGATCTCCGTCGCGCCCGCCCTCGGCCCGGCGCTGAGCGGCCTCGTGCTGGCCGTCGCGTCGTGGCGCTGGCTCTTCGGGGTCGTGCTGCCGATCGCGATCGCGGTCGGCATCCTCGGCTGGCGGTTGCTGGCGCGCGACAGCCAGTCCCGCACCGGCGCTCTCGACCTGCCCAGCGTCGTCCTGACCGTCGTCGGATTCGGCGGGCTCGTCTACGGCCTGAGCCAGCTCGGCGGCGAGGCCCACGCGATCGTCCCGCCGCTGGGCACCCTGATCGTCGGGCTCGTCGCGCTCGCGCTCTTCGCGCTGCGGCAGGCCTGGCTCGTGCGCCGCGGCGGCGCCCCGCTGCTCGACCTGCGCGTGCTGCGCAATCGCCCGTATGTCGTGTCGATCTCGATCATGGCGCTGTCCTTCATGGCGCTCATGGGCGCGGTCATCGTGCTGCCGATCCACCTGCAGCAGGTGCTCGGGCTCTCGACGCTGCAGGCGGGGCTGCTGCTCATGCCCGGCGCGCTGCTCATGGGTCTGCTGGGCCCGCGCGTCGGTCGGCTCTACGACGTCGTCGGCGCGCGGCGGCTCGTGGTGCCGGGCACGATCAGCTTCGTGACCGGCATGGCGCTGCTCGCGTGGAGCACGACGTGGGCGACGTGGCCGATCTTCCTGGCGTTGCACATCCTCGTGAGCGTGTCGCTGGCCTTCGTCTTCACCCCGATCTTCACGACCGGCCTGGGCAGCCTGCCCTCGGACCTCTACGAGCACGGCAGCGCGCTGCTGGGCACGCTGCAGCAGGTCGCGGCGGGCGCCGGCACCGCCCTGGTCGTCACCGTCATGTCGACCCGGGTGGGGGCGCTGCTCTCCGACGGCGTCGCGGCGCACGCCGCGCAGGCGGGCGGCATCGGCTGGGGCATCGGCGTCGCCACGCTGCTGGCCTCCGGCGCGATCGTCGGCGCCTTCGTGCTGCGCCCCGGCGCCCCGACGGGGCAGGCCGTGCCCGGCGGGCACTGACCGGCACTCGACCGGCACTCGACCCCAAGCCCCCTGGTGCTGCCCCGTGCAGCGCCGGGGGGTTTTCGCGTCCGTGGGCGAATCGCCGTCCGATCCTCCTTGTCGGATCTGAGTTGGGTCACATGGCTGAGTGCCGTGGATACGGGCTCTGGAGTGCCCCGATGTCAGCGCGCACGAGATGCCGGCGTCGGAGCCGACGCCGCTGCCCCGAGCCACCGCCGACGCCCCGCACCGCCGGGCCCACGACCCCACGCCCCTCACGTCGGGGCACTTTCGGACACCTGTAGGCAGTTCCGGTCACCTCGTGTCGCTCCGGAGCGACACCAGGTGACCGCACGCGCCCCGACCTGACAGCAAGTGCCCCGACGTCAGCGCTCGAGCGACGACAAGCTCCGTCCGGGGCCGACGCCTACGGCCGGCGCCCGCCGACCACACCGAGCAGCGACTCAGCCAGATCTGGACCAGA
>JAVTVZ010000142.1:0-4637 GCA_032229625.1 Dermatophilaceae bacterium
TTGCTGACCGGTGTGCAGGCCATCGTGCGGCTGCTCGTCGAGCAGCGGGCCCTCGACGCGCGCCACGGCCGCGACGTCGGGTTCTTCGTCAGCGGCTATCAAGGCAGCCCCCTCGGCGGCCTCGACAAGCTCCTCGCCTCCGACCCGGCGCTGCTGCGGGACAACGCGATCCACCTACGCCCCGGGCTCAACGAGGAGATCGCCGCGACCTCGGTCTGGGGCAGCCAGAGCGACCTGCCGACGGGGCGTCGACGCCACGACGGCGTCGTGGGGGTCTGGTACGGCAAGGCCCCCGGCGTCGACCGCGCCACCGACGCGCTGCGCCACCTGACGATGTATGGCGTCAACCCCACCGGTGGCGTCGTGCTGCTCGCCGGGGACGACCCCGCCGCGAAGTCCTCCACAGTGCCGGCCGTCAGCGAGCGCACGCTGGCGGCCCTCGGCATCCCCGTCCTCGTCCCGCGCACCGCGAGCGAGGTCGTCACCCTCGGGCTGCACGCCGTCGCGCTCAGCCGCGCCAGCGGCAGCCCCGTCGCGCTGAAGATCGTCGCCGACGTCGCCGACGGCGCCTGGGTCGTCGACGCCGGCGTCTCCCGCGTCGAGCCCGTCACCCCCGAGCTGACCTGGGATGGCGCACCGTGGCGCTTCACCCAGAGCCCGCCGCTGGTCGGCAGCGCCCGCATCGTCGCCGTCGAGAGTCAACTCGTCGGGCCCCGCGCGGCGATGGTCCACGCCTACGCCGCCGCCAACGGGCTCGACGAGGTGACCGTCGACCCGCCCGGCGCCCGCCTCGGCATCATCGCGACCGGACCGGCCTACGACTCGACCCTGCAGGCGCTGCACGACCTCGGCGCGGACGCCGACACGCTCGCCGGCGCCGGCGTGCGGGTGCTGCGCGTCGGGATGATCACGCCGCTGGAGCCGACGACCGTGCGGCGCGTCGCGCAGGGGCTCACGCAGATCCTCGTCGTCGAGGACAAGACGTCGTTCCTGCAGCTGCAGGTGCGCGATGCGCTCTACGGGATGCCGGAGGCGCCGCAGGTCATCGGCAAGACCGACGCCGACGGGCGCGCCCTGGTCCCGGCCGACGGCGAACTCACCCCCGGCCGCCTCGCCGAGCCCGTCCACCGCGTGTTCGGCCGGGCGCTCGGGCTGCGCGCCCCGGCGCCGACCCGTCGATCCCTGCCGCTCCTGCCGCTCGCCCGCGCCCCGTACTTCTGCTCCGGCTGCCCGCACAACCGCTCCACCGCGGTGCCCCAGGGATCGCTGGCCGCCGGCGGCATCGGCTGCCACACGCTCGTGACGACGTCGCGGCGCACCGACAGCGCCGTCACCGGCTTCACGCAGATGGGCGGCGAGGGCGCCCAGTGGATCGGGCAGGCGCCCTTCACCGACACCCCGCACATCTTCCAGAACCTCGGCGACGGCACCTTCGCGCACTCCGGGCAGCTGGCGGTGCAGGCTTGTGTCGCCGCGGGCGTCGACATCACCTTCAAGATCCTGCACAACGACGTCGTCGCGATGACCGGCGCGCAGGAGGCCCAGGGCGCCCTGCCCATCCCGGCGCTGACGCACAAGCTCGCCGCCGAGGGTGTCGCCGCGATCCTCCTGCTCAGCGACGACCCGGGCCGCCACGACGCCCGCGCGATGGCCCCGGGCACCCGCGTGTGGCACCGCGACCGGCTCCAGGAGGCCCAGCGGGAGCTGCGCGACACCCCCGGCGTCACCGTGCTCATCTACCAACAACACTGTGCGAACGACGCCCGGCGTCAGCGCTCGCGCGGCACGATGCCCGCGAGCGCGCTGCGGGTCGTCATCAACGAGGACGTGTGCGAGGGCTGCGGTGACTGCGGCGCCAAGAGCAACTGCCTGTCCGTACAGCCCGTCCTCACCGAGCACGGCGAGAAGACCCGCATCGACCAGACGAGCTGCAACACCGACTACTCGTGCCTGCTGGGGGACTGCCCGGCCTTCATGACCGTCCGGGTGCGCGACGCCGGTGCCGCGCCCCGCGTCGAACCGGCGCAGCCCCCCGCGCTGCCCGACCCGGCGTGGCTCGCCGACGGCCCCCCGACCGGCACGCAGAGCATCTTCCTGGCCGGGGTCGGCGGCACCGGCATCGTCACCGTGAACCAGATCATGGCCACAGCCGCCCTGCGGGCCGGGTATGCCGTCGAGCTGCTCGATCAGATCGGGCTCGCGCAGAAGGCCGGCCCCGTCGTCGGGCACCTGCGATTCCGCGCCGACGGGTCCGTCGAGCCGTCGAACCGCGTCACCCCCGGCCGCGCCGACGCGATCCTCGCCTTCGACCTGCTCACCGCCGCCGACCCGACCAATCTCGGCTACGGCGACCCGGCCCGCACCCGCGCGGTCGCCTCCCGCAGCGTCACCCCGACGGGCGCCGAGGTCTACGACCGCGGGCTGCACCAGAGCGGCGTCGCCGAGCTGCTCGACCGCCTCGCGACCGCCGCCGCCTCGACGCACGTCGTCGACATGATCGGCGCGACCACCGCCCTGCTCGGCTCCGCCACCGCCGCCAACCTGCTGCTCGTCGGCGCGGCGGTGCAGTCCGGCGCCGTGGCGATCCCGCCCGACCGGATCGAGGAGGCCGTGCAGATCAACGGCGTCGCCGTCGCCGCCAACCTCGCGGCCTTGCGCTGGGGCCGGGCCAGCGTCGCCGATCCCGAGGCGTTCGCGGCCGCCGTCGCGGCCGGCTCGACCACGCGCGCGGAGCAGGCGGCTCCCGCGCGGCGGCCTGCCGTGCCCGCCGCACTCACCGCCGCGCTGGAGGCCGCGACCTTCGACGGTGAGACGGCGCGCCTGGCGCGGCTGCGCGCGAGGGATCTCGTCGGCTACCAGGACCTCGCATGCGCACAGGATTATGTGCGGATCGTCGAGGCGGTGTGGCGCGCCGAGCGGGCCGTCACCGACGAGACCCGCCTCAGCGAGGCCGTCGCGCGCACCCTCTACACGCTGACCGCGGCCAAGGACGAGTACGAGGTCGCGCGGCTGCTCACCCGCCCCGAGGCGAGCAGATTCGCACACAATGCTGTGCCGAATGGCGGCGAGGTGACGTTCCGCCTGCACCCGCCGATGCTGCGCGCGGCCGGCCTGCACACCAAGATCGGCTTCCCGCCGGCGAGCCACGGCGCCCTGCGCGCTCTGGCCGCGATGAAGCGGCTGCGCGGCGGACCGCTCGACCCCTTCGGTCGGGCGCACGTGCGCCGCGTCGAGCGCGAGCTGCTGCGCCACTACCGGCTCGTCCTGCACGACCTCGTCGGCGCCCTGACCCCCGACGGCTACGACCGGGCCGCGCAGTTCGCCGCGCTGCCCGACCTGGTCCGCGGCTACGAGGACGTCAAGCTCGCCTCCGTCCGGCGGTATGTCGAGGGGCTCGCCGCCCTGGGCCTGCCGACCCCGCGGCTGCCCGTCCGAGGCGACGGGGCGCTCACGCCCGGACGCTGACGCCGCAGACGCCGGCGCCCCCGACGGCAGAGCCCGTCACGTCCGGCGCGGAGCCCCCGTGGACCGCCGCACGACCAGGCTCGCGTCGAAGCGCACCTGGTCCAGGCCCACGCGCGGGTCGGCGGCGGGGTCGTGCATCCCGTCGAGCCGCGCATAGAGCAGCTCGGCGCCCTTGCGCCCGATGTCGTAGGCCGGCTGGTGCACCGAGGTCAGCGGCACGGACGCCATCGCGCCCACGTCGATGTCGTCGTAGCCGATGAGCGAGATGTCCTGCGGCACCCGCACCCCGCGCGACGTCAGCCCCTCGAGGAGCCCGAGCGCCAGGAGGTCGTTGCACGCGAAGATCGCCGTCGGCCCGCCGCCGTCCCGCTCGTCGAGGTGCTCGATGTCGAGGTGCTCGGCGAGGTCGCGGCCGTGCGCGACGGTGACCATCTCGGTCGGCAGGTAATGGACGGAGCCGCCCGCGTCGGCGAGGACCTCGCGGCACCCCTCGAGCCGGTCACGCACGGACTGCAGGCTCATCGGCCCCCCGGCGAACCACACCCGCCGATGCCCCAGCGCGACGAGATGCTCGGCCGCCAGCCGCGCCCCGGCCGTCGCGTCGACGTAGACCGCCGCCGGCCCCGGCTCCGGCAGGCACCGGTCGACGTAGACCACGGGGATGCCGCGACTCTCGTAGCCGGCCAGGTCGGGCAGGTCGTGGTGGGTCGGCGCGAGCAGCAGGCCGCGCACGTGCTGGCGCTCGAAGATGTCGAGGTAGCGACGCTCCCAGCCGACCTCGCCACCGGTCGTCCCGACGAGCAGCACGTCGCCGCGTGCCCGCGCGACGTCTTGCACGCCGCAGGCCAGGCCCGTGTAGAAGGGGTTGGACCCGTCGATGACGATGAGCCCGACGGCCGGCTCCGGGCGCGGCGGCAGCAGATCGTCCGGGGCGAAGCCGAGATCCTCCATCGCGCCGAGCACGCGCTCGCGGGTCAGCTCGGAGGCCAGCTCGGGGCGCCGCAACACCGCCGTGACCGTCCCGACAGGCACCCCCGCAGCGGCTGCGACCTGCGTCGATGCCGACGTGGCACGGGCGGCGGCGCTCATCTTTCTACGATAACCCGGTCTGGGCCGGTGCGCCCGTCATCCCCGCACGCGGCCCCACCCGACCCACAGCGACCCCCATGGCG
>JAVTVZ010000142.1:4737-47168 GCA_032229625.1 Dermatophilaceae bacterium
TGCGCCCGTCATCCCCGCACGCGGCCCCACCCGACCCACAGCGACCCCCATGGCGACACCCATGGCGACCCCTGGGCGCCGCCGGTGACGCCCCTGAAGGCACCCTGGAAGAGCGCCGCGGCCCTGTCGGGTCGTGGCTGGGGGCTCCTACCCTGGGCGGTATGACGAATTCAGGGGACCCCACGCCGACGTTCGACGGCGCGCCCGTGCAGGACCGCGTGCGCTCACCCCAGCCGGGGGAGGCTCAGATGCCGGTGATCACGCCCGCCGTCGGTGAGGTCGCGCGCCGCGCCGAGCCCCAGCCGCCGGCGCAGCCGGCCAGCAATGTTCCGGCCGGGGGCGCGTCGGCCGGCGGCGAGAGCTCGAGCTTCGTGCGGGTCTTCGGCGACCTCAAGCGCAGCGGCCGCTTCCGGCTCGACGACTCGACGACAGGGGTCGCGATCTTCGGCGACGTCTTCCTCGATCTGCGCGAGGCCGAGCTGCCCGCGCGGGTCGAGCTCACCGTCTACACGCTCTTCGGGGACGTGAAGATCATCGTGCCGCCCGGGGTGACGGTCCAGGTCAGCGGCTTCGCGCTCTTCGGCGACGACAAGATCGACGGCACCAGCCCGGCCCCCGGCGGCCCGACGCTGGCGATCCACCGGGTCGGCGCGTTCGGCGACGTCAAGGTCAAGACCGCGATGCCCGGCGAGGAGATCCCCAAGCGGTGGAAGTGGTTCTGATCGACGCGCCCGAGGTCGCCGATCACGCCGCGACGTCACCGAGGCCGGGGGGCGGGGCGGCCGCACATCGGCGCCGCTGCGCGTGACGGCGGTGCCGCCCGCGAGGACGCGCTGCTACGGCCCCGTCGGGCCCGCAGCTCCGGCATCCTCGCGGACCAGGAGCAGGCTGAGGGCGAGGCGCTCGTCGGGGTCGTCGAGGTCGACGTCGACGACCTCACGCAGGCGGTTCATGCGGTGGCGCAGCGTGTTGACGTGGATGTCGAGTGCCAGGGCGGCGCGACTCGGGGCGCCGGCGTGCGCGAGCCAGGCCCGCAGGGTCGGTGCGTAGGCGGTGCCGTGGGTCGCGTCGTGGGCCAGGAGTGCGGCGACCGGGCCGCCGATCGTCTCGGGGTCGATCGCGGCGGTAGCGCGGTCGAGGGCGACCGCAGCCCAGGCGTGTTCGAAGGTGAGGGTGGCGGCGTCGACCCGGCCGCGTCGGCGCAGACCCGCGAGCTCGGCTGCCTCGGCACGCGCGCGCGGCCACGCGTCCACGGTGCGGGCGGGACGGCCCGCTGCGAGCGCGATCCCGTCGGTCAGGCGCGATGGCGTCGGCCGCGCCAGGGCCGCGAGCCACGGCCAGGAGCCAGCCTCGGCCGTGCGACTCGTTCGGCGGGTCGAGCCAGGCGGGCCCGCACTGACCTCCCCGCGGTCTCCCCGCCCGGTGCCGGCCTCGCTCCCCTCGGGTTCGGTGACGACGGTGAAGACGGTGCCGTCGACGTCGGCGACGCGCGGGTCGCTCCACCCGTGCCGTCGCAGGGTCTCGATCCACACATCAGTGTGCAATTCTTCGGTGCCGGAGGCCGCCGTCCCGGCGAGCGCGACGACCCGCCACGGCCCGTCGCCGGCGGCGCCCTCGCCAGTCACCAGGGCCAGGCGCAGCATCTCGGCGGTGTCGCGGCGTCGGGCGTCCGCCTCGAGGCGGCGCCGCACGAGATGCAGGGCGATGACGGAGGCGGTCTCGCGCAGCTCGGCGGCCAGCTCGGTCTCGGGCAGGGACTCGCGCAGCAGCCATAGCGAGCCGAGCCACTCCTTGCCCGCCCGGATCGGCACGACGAGTCGTGCGCTCAGGCCCGGCCCGGCCGGCACGACGAACGGCTCGTCCGACCTCGCGAGCCGCTGGAACACCCCGGCCGCCCGGAAATGCGAGACGAGCTGTGACGGCACGCGCCGGCCGATGATCGTGCTCACCCGCGCGGGATCGCTCTCGTCGTGCCCCGAGGAGTAGGCGAGCACGCGTGACTCGTTGTCCTCGATCGTCGCGGCGGCCCCGGCGACGCTCGCGACGGCGTCGGCGAGATCGAACAGGTCGCGATGCTCGGTGGCCATCCCTCATTGTGCGCGGCGCACACCGTGACGGCAGGGCGTCGTGCGCGGCGGACGATGCGCTCGGCTGCGCCCCTGGGCCATGGTGAGGAGCATGGTCTCCCCGAAGTCCCCTGACAGTGTTGTCATCATCGGCGCCGGCATGGTCGGCCTCGCCACCGCATGGTTCCTGCAGGAGCGCGGCGTCACGGTCACGATCCTGGACCGCACGGGCGTCGCGGCCGGCTCCTCCTGGGGCAACGCGGGCTGGCTCACCCCCGGCCTGGCGACCCCGCTGCCCGAGCCGGCGGTGCTCAAATACGGCATCCGCGCGGTCATCTCCCCGAAGTCGCCCGTCTACGTGCCGGTGACGACGGACCGCAAGCTGCTGCGCTTCCTCCTGGACTTCGCGCGGCACTCGACGATGACCCAGTGGCGCACGGCGATGGGCGCGCTCGTGCCGATCAACGGGCTCGCCCTCGAGAGCTTCGACCGCCTGCGCGACGGCGGCGTGCCGGCGCCCACCCACGAGGCCCGCTCGTTCCTCGCCGCCTACCGCACCGCCGAGGAGCGCACGGTGCTGCTCGAGGAGATCGAGCACATCCACGCCGCCGGCCAGGGCATCCGGTTCGAGACCCTCACCGGTGACGAGGCCCGCGCGATCGAGCCCTCGCTCTCCCCGGCCATCGGCGCGGCGATCCGCCTGCACGACCAGCGCTTCATCAACCCCAGCGCCTACGTCGCCTCCCTGGCCCAGGCCGTCGTCGACCGCGGCGGGCGCATCGTCAGCGGCGTGAGCGTCGGCGCGATCCGCGAGCGCGGCGACACGGTGGTCGTCGCCGAGCAGGAATACGACACCGCCGTCATCGCCACCGGCGCGTGGCTCAACACCCTGGCCCGCCCCTTCGGCGTGAAGACCCCCGTCCAGGCCGGTCGCGGCTACAGCTTCACGGTCCCGATGGAGCAGGTGCCCGCCGGGCCCGTCTACTTCCCGGCCCAGCGCGTCGCCTGCACGCCCGTCGGGGACCGCCTCCGCGTCGCGGGAATGATGGAATTCCGGCCCGCCGACGCCAACCTCGACACCCGCCGCATCGACGCGATCGTCGACGCCGCCCGCCCGCTCCTGCGCGGCGCGGACCTCGACTCGCGTCACGACGAGTGGGTCGGGGCCCGCCCCTGCACCCCCGACGGGCTGCCGCTCATCGGCCCGACCCGCTCCGAGCGCGTCTTCGTCGCCGGCGGCCACGGCATGTGGGGCATCACCCTCGGCCCGGTGACCGGCCGCCTCCTCGCCGAGACGATCACGACGCGCGCCCTGCCGCTCGAGCTGCGCCCCTTCGACCCGCTGCGCTGAGCACACACCACCTCGCAGGGCCCGCCCGTCGCGGCGGCCGGGGCGTCAATCCCGCTGCGCGGTGAGGTAGGCGAGCACGGCCCGGACCCGACGGTTGTCCTCGCCGGCGGGCAGACCGAGCTTGCCGAAGATGTTGGCCACGTGCTTGGAGACGGCGCCGGGGGACAGGACGAGGTGCTGCGCGATCTGTGCGTTGCTCAGCCCCTGCGCCATGAGCTCGAGGACCTGACGCTCCCGGTGGGTCAACGAGTCGAGCGCGGTCCGTCGGCCCGACACGAGGAGCGTCGCGATCTCCGGGTCGATGACCACCCCGCCGGCCGCCACGATGCTCAGGCTGCGCAGGAAGTCCGCGACCCGCGCCACCCGCTCCTTCAGGAGGTAGCCGAGCCCACCGACCTCGGCCTCCATCGCCCCACCGAGGGCCCCACCGAGGGCCCCACCGAGGGCGCTGCCGACGGCACCGCTGACGTCACGTCCGGGGGGCGAGCCGGGTCTCGTCGCCTCGCCGAAGAGCTCCGCCGCGTAGCCGGGGGCGACGTACTGCGAGAGCACCATGATCCCGATGCGCGGGTGCCGCGCCCGGATGCGCACGGCGGCGTCGAGGCCGTCGGCCGTCATCGTCGGGGGCATCCGCACGTCGGTGACGACGACCTCGGGCGCCTGTCCGCCGGCCGCGGCACGATCGACGACCACCTCGAGCTCGGGCGCGCTCGCGGCCTGGGCCACGACCTCGTGCCCCTGTCGCTCGAGGAGGCCGACGAGCCCCTCGCGCAGGAGTGCCGAGTCCTCGGCGACGACGAGCCTCATCGCCCGGGCCCCGCGGTGGTGCCGCCGGCGTCCCTGCCGCGAGAGCGCGCGTCCCTGCCGTGGACGTCACTGCCGTGGGTGTCACTGCGGTGGGTGTCACTGCGGTGGACGTCACCGGCGCCGACGTCGGACAGCGCGCCGATCCCCAGCTCGCCCTCGCCGAGCAGCAGCGGGATGTGGGCATGCAGTGAGGTGGGGCCGCCCTGCGGGCTGCTCACCTGGAGCTGTCCGCCGAATGCGGCGAGCCGCTCGGCCATCCCGGCCAGGCCGTGCCCGGGGCGCACCACCGCGCCTCCGGGCCCGTCGTCGACGACGGAGACCCGTAGGTCGTCGTCGCAGGCCAGGAGCACCGTCACCCCGGCGTCGGGGGCGTGCTTGGCGACATTCGTCAGCGCCTCGGCGACGAGGAAGTACGCCGCGGCGGCGACCGGCTCCGGCAGGGAGGGCAGCGGGTGCGGCACCCGGACGTCGACCGCCGGGGCGCTGCGCTGGGCGAGGTCCCGCACGGCCGCCTCGAGACCGAGGTCGGACAGGACGGTCGGGTGGATCCCCGCGACGGTCGCGCGCAGGGCGGCGAGCGCGGCGTCGGTGGCGTCCTGCGCCCGCCCGAGGAGGTCGAGGGCGACGGCCCCGCGGCCGCCCCGGCCATGCTCGGCGTCCTGCGAGAGCAGCAGCACGGCCTCCCCGATCTGCAGGGACGAGGCGACGAGGTGCTGCTGGGCGCCGTCGTGCAGATCCCGCTCGATCCGTCGACGCTCGATCTCGAAGGCGTGGACGATCTCCAGCCGCGACGAGCGCAGCTCCCGCACGTGGGTGGTCCAGGCCGGCCCCGGTGCGGGCAGCGGCGCGGGCTTGCGGCGCTCGAGGGCCCAGAGCCCGGCGACGCCGAGGGCCACCCACACCAGGATCGCCGGCACCCAGGCGAGCGCCGTGGCGCCGACGGGCACGACGGACTCGAGCACGGCGACGATGACGAGCAGACCGACGCCGATCCCGGCGCCGAGCAGCACCTGCCACCAGAAGAGCGCGACGGCGCTGACCTGGCGTCCGGGCGGGGTGGGCGGCATGCGATCCACGGTAGCGAGGAGCACCGACAACCAGCGCGGGGACGCAGCCAGGGCCCACCCGCGGGCGCGTGGACCCCGGATGAGGTGGAGCCAGGTCCACCCCAGGTCGGGCCCTGCCACCATGGGAGATGCGGCCGATCGGCGATGGGATGGACATCATGCGAACACAGCACTCTCCCGCCCCACTCCAGGCCCGCGGCCTGGTGAAGTCCTTCGGCCAGGTCCGCGCCCTGGCCGGCGTCGACCTCGACATCCCCGCCGGCCAGTCGGTGGCGATCATGGGCCCCTCGGGCTCGGGCAAGTCGACCCTGCTGCACTGCCTCGCGGGGATCCTCGTGCCGGACGCCGGCGAGGTCCGCCTCGGTGATCTCGTCGTCTCCGGCCTGCGCGACGCGCAGCGCTCCCGGGTCCGCCGGGAGCGGATGGGCTTCGTCTTCCAGGACGGTCAGCTCCTGCCCGAGCTGCCGGCCCGCGAGAACGTCGCTCTCCCGCTCCTGCTCGCCGGGGTCTCCCGCGGCCAGGCGCTGCGGCGCGCGGACGAGTGGCTCGCGCGACTCGGGCTCGGGGCCGACAGCGGCCTGGCGGGGCGCCGACCGGGGGAGATGTCCGGCGGCCAGGCCCAGCGGGTCGCGATCGCCCGCGCGATGGTCCACGACCCCGCCGTCGTCTTCGCCGACGAGCCGACCGGCGCCCTCGACCAGGCCACCGGCCACGAGGTGCTCCAGATCCTCACGACGACGACCGCGATGGCGGGCGCCACCCTCGTCGTCGTCACGCACGACGCGCAGGTCGCCCGCTGGTGCTCGCGGCTCGTCGAGCTGCGCGACGCGATCGTCCACGCCGACCGCCTGCTGGGCGACGCCTCTGAGGGCTCCCGGGTCGAGTTCGCGGGGGACTCCCGATGAACGCGGCTCTCGAACTCGCCCCTCGCCTCGCGCTGGAGCGGCTGCGCGGCACCCGCGGGGGCGCGGCCCTCGACCTGCTCGCCGTCGCGGCCTTCACCGTCTCGGCGTGGCTGACGATGACGGTGACCGGCGGCACGTGGATGTTCGTGGCGCGCTGGCAGCACCCGGGCGCCGACATGCTGGCGCGACTCCAGCTGCCCGCGCGCTCCGCCGCGTCCTACCTCGAGTCCTACGTCGTGCTCGCGACGATCGCCTGCGCGCTGCTCGTCCTGCCCGTCCTCACGCTGGGCGCCGCGGCCGCCCGCCTCGGTGCCCGCGGCCGCGCCCGACGCCTCGCCTCGCTGCGCCTCGTCGGGATGACCGGCGGCGAGGTCGTCCTCATGTCGGTCGTCGAGACGCTCGTGCAGGCGCTGCTCGGCACGGCCCTCGGCGTCGGCCTGTGGCTGCTCACCCTCCCGTCGTGGCGGCTCGTGTCGTTCCACGGCGGGCCGATCGCGCCGGGGGAGATGCTCCTGCCGTGGTGGCTCGCGCTCGCGGTCGTCGTCGTGCTCCTCGGGCTCGCCGCGCTCTCGACGGTGCTCGGCCTCCAGCAGGTGCGCATCTCGCCGCTCGGGGTCGCGATGCAGCAGACGCCGCGCCGGCTGCGCGCCTGGCGGGTCGCGGTCTTCGTCGTCGCGCTCGTCGCCTTCGCCATCTTCGGGCGGCTTTTCTCGAGCCGGGTGGGTCTGGTCGACCTGCAGATCTACGCCGTGATGGCCGGGATGATCCTGTTCGTCGTCGGCGCGGTCAACCTCGTCGGGCCCTGGGTGCTCCAGCTCCTGGCCCGCCCCGGTGTGCTCACCGGCAACGCCGCGCGGCTCATCGCGATGCGCCGGATCGTCGACGACCCACGGGCCGCCTGGCGCAACGTCTCGGCGGTCGCCCTGCTCGGCATGATCGCGGCCTTCGTCGCGATGATGCCGACCGATCGCGCCTTCCTCGGTGATGACGCCGCCCGCCTCATCCTCGCCGCCGACATGCGCACGGGCGTGCTCGTCACCCTCGCGATCGGACTCCTCGTCGGGGCGACCTCGACGCTGGTCAACCAGGCCGCGCTCGTCGTCGACCGCAGCGACGAGGCCGTCGCCCTCGACCGGGCGGGCTACCCGCGGGCCCTCTTCGCCCGGATCCGGCGCCACCACGTGCTCGCGCCCCTGGTCATCACCCTCGTGGCCTCGATCGGAGTCGGCCTGTTGCTCGCCACGCCCTTCATGTCGTTCTTCCGCCTCGAAGCCTCCGGCGTCGCCCTGATGCTGGGGACCGTCGTGGTCGGCCTCGCCCTGACCATCGGGGCCGCGGAGGCGTGCCGACCGCTGCAGCGGACCGTCCTGACCCAGGCCCACCGGCGCAACGACTGACGTCACCTCGACGACCGACGTCGCGCGGCCGACGGCATCACGCGGCCCACCCACGGGCGGCGCCGACGCGCGGGCGAGGCACCTCTGCGTCCACGCGTCCGCCGACGTGCCCCACACACGCCTCGGCCCGGCTCCCGCAGGGGGTGAGCCGGGCCGAGGCGTCCGTCGGTCGAGGCGTCAGTTGACCGAGACGCGCAGCGTGGAGTGCTGCTCTCCGTCCTTGATGGCCTGGGCGGTCATGCCGACCGACTGCAGCGCCTTGACGAGCTCGCGCTGGTCCGCGGGCACCGACTCCAGATACTGCGACTCATAGGCGTCGAGGTTGACGTAGAGCGCGGACACGCTGGAGCCGAGCTCGGGCAGCACCGTCTTCAGGCCGGGCGCCGACGACAGGTCCCCGCCGGCCAGCGAGGAGGTGTAGGAGTCGTCGAGCCCGACGTCGAGGTGCTCCCCGACGGTCTTGGTGACCAGCGGGATCGGGCTGCCGGTCTGCGCCGCCGCGAGCTTGGTCACCTTGTCCAGGATCGACTGCGCCTTGGCCGTGTCGGTCCACATCCGCACCCCGACCTTGGGCATGCCCGCCGGCTTCGTGAAGTCCTGCTGGCCCACGACGACGTCGAACTGCTTGCCCAGCAGCGTCTGCACGTCGGCCGGCAGCACCAGACCCGTCTGCTGCTCGACCTCCTTGAGCTGGGCGTCGATGTCACCCGCCCCGCTCGCCGCGGCGAACTTCTTGATCAGCGGCCACAGCTCGCCCACGTAGTCCGACCCGCCGGAGAACGAGTAGAACGCGCCGGTGTCGGCCGGCAGGTTCGTGACGTCCTTCAGCGGCGCCGCCTGCGTCTTCAGCGTCATGCCCCGGTTGACCTGGGCCAGCTCGAGGTAGTCGGAGGCGAACCGCAGCGCGAACGCACTGCGCCCGCTGAGGCCGGCGATCTCCTCCATCGCGGCCGGCATCGAGGTGCCGCCGTTGAGCTTGAGCGCCTTGCTCCCGTCCACCCAGCCGGACGCGACGCCGGTCTCACCGAGCGCCGACATGTCACCGGTGAACGTCGCGTTCTGCGCCAGCGACGGCTGCTCCAGCGCGGCACGCACCCGCTGCTCGTCCTTCTTGGACGTCACCAGCAGGTAGCCGTCCTTGTAGATCTGCACCGACTCGTCCCCGGCACCCGGTGCCTTCGTCGGGGTCGCCGCGGCCGCCTTGCCCGACGTCGCGCTCGGCGAGGTCATCGACCCCGCCGCGCTCTTCGCCTTGCCGACCGCGTCCTTGGTCTTGGCCTCCAGCGTCGCGATGCCCTCGCGGGCCTTCGCCTCGTCCTTGACCGCCAGCGCCATGACGACGACCGGCTCGGTCGTCGAGCCCTGCGGCTCGAGCAGCGCGATGCCCGCCCGGTCGCCGAGCCACGGCTCGATGTCCGTGGCGTAGTCGATGTCGCTCAGGTCCGGGTCGGTGGTCTTGGCCCACTCGACGAACGCCTTCTTCGGGTCGCCGGACTGCAAGGCCGACTTGGCCTGCGGCACCTTGTCCATGAGGCGGAAGGCGCCGACCTTCTGCGCGACCCCCGGGTCGAGGTCGACCTTGCTGAAGAAGATCGCGTCACCGGGCAGCACCGACTCCGGCTGAGTGCCACCGCCGCCGAGCATCTGGCTGCCCGCCAGGGCCGCCACACCGCCGACGACGAGCAGACCGGCCGCCGCTCCCGCGATGACGACCCCGCGCTTGCGCCCCCGGCCACCGCTGGTCGTGGCGCTGTCCCCGGCGCCCTGACCCAGCGGTGAATTACCTTCGCCCTGATCGAAATTCGTGTTGTCAGACATCCTCAGATCCGTCCCCTGTCGGCCGATACAGAACACCGGTATCGGTGTCCCTCTGGTCGTCGTCAGACTAATCGACCGGCGTGGATGGTTCCGTCGGCTTTTCGGCTCGGGCAACGGCGTCGGGGGTGTGCGCGCGCGAGCGGGCCCGACGGTGCCCTCCAGGCGCGGTGTCGATGCCACCTGGGGCCGACCGCCGAAGGGACATCGCCAGAATGCGCCGTAGCGCCGCCACCCTGACCTTGCTGTGCGCCTTGATCGCACCCTCGACGACCGCGGCGGTGGCCGCGCCGACCGACCCGACACCCGACCCCGGACGCTCCGGGAGCGTGCCCAGCACCGCGCAGGTCACCCGGGCCCGCGCCGCCGTCGACACCGCGGCCGCCCGGCAGGCGCAGCTGGAGGCCCAGGTGGCCGCCACCGCCGACCGGCTCGACGCCCTGGAGACCCGTGCCCAGGTCGCCACCGAGAGCTACAACGCGGCCCGCGCCGAGCTCACGGCCCGCACCCGCGCCGCCGTCGCCGCGTCGAGCGCCGCGACGCGCGCCACCCAGCGCGCCGCGCAGGCCCGCGACGACGTGGACTCCCTGGCCGCCACCGCCTACATGCAGGGCGGGGAGCCCTCCGTCCTCGACGAGCTGCTCGGGCTGACCGCCGGCACCGACCCGGCGCGCAACGCCGCTGACCTCGACGCCGTCGGCGCCTACCGCCACACCACCTACACCGACGCCACCCGCGCCGCCGCGGCCGCCACGACGGCCCAGGCCGCCGCCGCCCGCGCCCAGGCGCAGCAGCAGGAGGCCGCCGGCGCCGCGCGCACGTCCTACGTCGCCGCGACCAACGCCGTCGCCCGCGCCCAGGTCGAGCAGCGGACCCTCCAGGCCCGCCAGACTGCGGCCATCGCGGAGCTGGCGGCGCTGCGCCGCACGAGCGCCGCCGTCAAGCAGGCCCGCCTCGACGGGCTCGCCGCGCAGGCGGCCCGGGCCGCGATGACGACCCGCCGCGCGACCGCGGCCGCCCCCGCGCGCTACTCCGCGGCCGCCCTCCCGGCGGCGGACTCGGACGCGGCGGCGCGGGCGATCGACTTCGCCAAGGCGCAGCTCGGCAAGCCCTACGAGTGGGCCGCCGAGGGCCCGGACACCTTCGACTGCTCCGGCCTGACGATGAAGGCGTGGGAGGCCGGCGGCCGCTCCCTCGTGCACTACTCGCAGTCGCAGTACGACCGCAGCGCCCGCGTGCCGATCGAGGACCTGCAGCCCGGTGACCTGGTCTTCTTCGGCGCCGACGACACCTCGATCCACCACGTCGGCCTGTATGTCGGCGACGGCCAGATGATCGAGGCGCCCTACACCGGCGCGGTCGTGCGCTACCGCACCATCTACCGCAAGGGGCTGCTCGACCACGGCGGCCGGATCTGATCGCAGGGGCGCCACCTGGACGACACGAGACTCAGGACGACACGAGGCCTGGACGACACGACGCGGCCGGGCACGCGGATCGCGCGCCCGGCAGCGGGGTCAGGAGGGGCCGTGACGGCCGGACGATCAGTGGTGCGGGCTCGGCCAGCGGCTCGTGGTGACGCCCTGCTCCTTGGCGCGGTCGACGGCCTCGAGGATCACGCGGTTGGCCGTCTCGCGGCCCGCCCAGTGGGCGCCCTCGACGGACTTGCCCGGCTCGAGGTCCTTGTAGGTCTCGAAGAAGTGCTGGATCTCGAGGCGGTCGAACTCGCTGACGTCCTCGAGGTCCTGGATGCCGGTGACGCGCGGGTCCTTGGCCGGCACGCACAGGATCTTGTCGTCGCCGCCGGCCTCGTCGCGCATGTGGAACATGCCGATCGCGCGACACATGATGAGCACGCCGGGGAACGTCGGCTGGTCGAGCAGCACGAGCGCGTCGAGCGGGTCGCCGTCCTCACCGAGCGTGTCCTCGATGTAGCCGTAGTCGCTCGGGTATTGCGTGGACGTGAAGAGCATCCGGTCCAGACGGATGCGACCGCTCGCGTGATCCACCTCGTACTTGTTGCGCTGCCCCTTGGGGATCTCGATCGTCACATCGAAGAACAGCGGCCCGTCGCCAGCCTGCGTGGTCATCCCGGCCCGGCCTCCTCATCTCGCCCTACACATCGGTCAGTCATCGCTCGCTTACGCTGCCGACACAGCGTGTCACGTCCGGGGGGTATGTGTCCGCCAGGACCATGGACGAGTGTCGGAGCCAGTCTGACCCACGGTCCGCGCCCGCCGGGTCCGCTTCGAGAGGATCGGCGGCGGCCGGGGCACGGCGACGGGGAAGCAGACGGGGCTGCGCGGAAGGGGAGTCGATGACCACATCGGGAGGGAGCAGGCGACGGCTGACCGCCGCCGTCGCCGTCGCGCTGCTCCTGCCCGCGACGTATGTCGTGCTCGACGCCGCCGACATCGTGCCGGGGCTGGTCACCAGCGACCTGGGGCACGAGGACCGGTCCGCCGCCCCGGTGCCCGGCCCCGCCGCCCGCGCGCCGGGCGCCGCGGGAGAGGCGACGGGCTCGACCGGAGTGGCCTCGGCCCCGGACGCGACGTCACCGGGCGCGACGGCGGGCTCCACGGCGGGCTCCACGGCGGGTTGGACCGCGGGTGCCACGGAGGGCACGCGGGCCGGCGCCGCTGCGGCCGACGCGGCGCAGGTGCCCGTCCCGGCCGATCGGGCCGCGCCACCCCCGACGACCGCGGGCCTGCGGCGCGCCCTGGCCCGCGCGGTCGCCGACCCGCGGCTCGGCCCGTCCGTCGGCATCGAGGTCCGCGACGCGGACGGGCAGGTGGTCTTCGGCAAGGACGCGGACCGCGCCCGCACCCCGGCCTCGGCGACGAAGGTGCTCACCGCCGCGGCCGTCGCCGCCGCCGAGGACCTCACCGGGCGCTTCACGACGCGGGCCGTCCTCGTGCCCGCCGGCTCCGGCCCCGACACGCTCGTGCTCGTCGCGGGCGGCGACAACCTCCTGGCGCCCGACCGCGGGGCGCCCGGTGCGGTCGCCGGGCGCGCCGGCCTCGGCGACCTCGCGCGCGCGAGCGCCGCCGCGCTCACCTCCTACGCGGGAGAGCGGGGGGCGCGGCCGGTGCGGGTGCGGCTCGACGACTCCTTCGCCCGCGGCCCGGCCTTGGCGCCCGGCTGGGCGGCCGATGACATCGCGCTCGGGCTCACCGGACCGGTCGCGATGCTCGGACTGAGCACCGACCGCGCGGTGCCCTATCGACCCGCGACCCGCGACCCGGCGCTGCACGCGACGAGCGCCTTCGCCGCGGCACTGACCCGGGCCGGTGTCGCCGTCGTGGGCGCGGCGGCGCGGCTGCCGGGCGCGGCCCCCGGCGACGCGACCCCGCTGGCCGCCGTCGAGTCGGCCCCCGTCGGTGACGTGCTGGCCCTCGCGCTCGACGACTCCGACAACGACCTCACCGAGTCCGTCGCGCGATGGGCGTGCGCGCGGGCGCAGGCCCCGACGACCTTCCCCGGCTGCGCCGCCTGGGTCCGTGACCGGCTCGTCGACGCCGGGCTCGACGTCACCGGGGTCCGGCTGGCCGACACCAGCGGCCTGTCCGGCGGCACTCTCGCGCCGGTCTCCGTCATCTCCGCCGCTGTCGCGGCCGGGGCGTCGGGCACCCAGCCGGGCCTGGCCGAGGTGCTCTCCCGGCTGCCGGTCGCGGGTCTGAGCGGCACCCTCGACGAGCGGTTCCGCGGGTCCGGCGCCGCCGCGGGCGTCGGCCTCGTGCGAGCCAAGACCGGCACGCTGACCGGCGTGTCGGCTCTGGCCGGTAGCGTCGTCGATGCCGACGGGCATCCGCTGACCTTCGCCGTCGTGGCCGACCGGGTCCCCCCGGCGGGAACGGAGCCGGCACGGGCCGCGTTGGACGCTCTGGCCTCGACCCTGGCGGGCTGCGGCTGCCGGTAGGTCGGCCACCGCCCCTGGAGAGGACGAGATGACCAACGCCGCATCGGACGCACGCTTTGTCGACTGGGACTTCGCGGCCGCCACGGCCCGGCGGCTGACCCCGGCCGGCCCGAAGGTCGACGCCGCGCAGGCCGCCGCCGCCGTCGCGATGCTGCGCGAGAGCGCCGCCCGCGCACACGACCACGTGCAGGAGACGACCGGGCTGACGACCCCGCCCGACGCGCCGCCCGCGCTCGTCGTCGACCGCGCGACGTGGATCGACGTCAACGCCGGCTCCTTCGCGCGGCTGCTCGACCCCGTGCTGAGCCGGGCGATGAGCTCGTCGACGCGGCCGGCCCCGTCGCGCGCCGCGCAGCGGGTGGCCGGCAAGGTCACGGGCACCGAGGTGGCCGGGCTGCTGTCCTTCATGTCGACGCGGGTTCTCGGTCAATACGATCTCGCGCCCGGCCTGCCGCCGCAGGGTGCTCGGCTCCTGCTCGTCGTGCCCAACATCGTCGCCACCGAGCGGGAGCTGGGGGTCGACCCGGCCGACTTCCGCCTCTGGGTCTGCCTGCACGAGGAGACGCACCGCGTGCAGTTCACCGCGGTGCCGTGGCTGCGCGCGCACATGCTCGCCGCCACCGACCAGCTGGCCGGCGAGCTGGCCCCCGACGTCGACCAGGTCGTCGACCGGCTCAAACTCGCGGTGTCCAACGCCCCGGAGGCGCTGCGCTCCGGCGGCGCCGGGCTCGCCGGGCTCTTCCTCACCGAGCCCCAGAAGGAGCAGGTCGCCTGCATCACCGCCGTCATGTCGCTGCTCGAGGGCCATGCCGACGTCGTCATGGACGAGGTCGGACCCGCGGTCGTGCCCAGCGTCGCGCGCATCCGCGAGCTCTTCGAGCGCCGCCGTGACGGCCTGGGGATGTTCGACATCGTCGTGCGCCGGCTGCTGGGGCTCGAGGCCAAGATGCTGCAATACCGCCACGGCGCGGCCTTCGTGCGCGGCGTCGTCGACCGGGTGGGCATGGACGGCTTCAACGCCGTGTGGACCTCGCCGCAGACCCTGCCCACGCCCGCCGAGCTCGCCGACCCCGCCGCGTGGGTCGCGCGCGTCCACGCCTGAGGCCGTCCGCGATCCGCCGGGCCGCCCGACCCGACGACAGACCCGACGACAGACCCGACGACCGACACCGCACAGGAGAGGCCCTCAGCAGATGACCGGCCCGACGCCGGCCGTGGCCGCGACCCGCGTCGCCGTGCGCGCCGCGCTCGCCGACCTCGCTGGCCATGCGGGCCCCGCGGGCCCCGCGGGCTTCGGTCGCGAGAAGACAGGGACGGCCGGCTCGCCCGCGCCCGAGCGCCCGCTCGCCCTCGTCGCCTGTAGCGGGGGTGCGGACTCGCTCGCGCTCGCGGCGGCGACGGCGTTCGAGGCCCCGCGGGCGGGCTGGCGCGCCGGGGCGGTCGTCGTCGACCACGGCCTCCAAGCGGACTCGGCCGCCGTCGCCGCCCGCGCCGCGCAGACCTGCCGAGCGCTGGGGCTGGACCCGGTCGACGTCGCCGCCGTCGAGGTCGTCGCCGACGGCACGGGCCCCGAGGCCGCGGCCCGCACCGCCCGATACCGGGTGCTTGCGGCGCGCGCCGACGAGCTCGGCGCGCGCGCGGTGCTGCTGGGGCACACCCGCGACGACCAGGCCGAGCAGGTGCTCCTGGGGCTGGCCCGCGGCTCGGGCGCGCGCTCCCTGGCGGGGATGGCGGCCCGCCGGGGTCGGCTCGCCCGGCCGCTGCTGGGCGTCGGTCGCGACACGACGGCGGCGGCCTGCCGCGACCAGGGCCTGACCCCCTGGGCGGACCCCCACAACGACGACGAGCGGTATGCCCGTGTGCGGGCCCGCCGGCTCGTCGCGGCGCTCGACGCCGAGCTCGGGCCCGGCCTCGCCGCGGCGCTGGCCCGCTCGGCGCAGCTGCTGCGCGCCGACGACGAGGCCCTCTCCGACGCCGCGCGCGCACTGGCCGACGGCCTGGCCCCGCGCGGTCCGTGGGACCCCGCCGCCCTGACCGCGCCCCCGGCGGCCGTGCGCGGGCGGCTCCTGCGGCTGCTGTGCGCCCGCGCCGGCACCGGCGCGTTGAGTCACGTGCACGTCGAGGCGCTCGTCGCCCTGGCGCGCGACGGCGCGCACGGCCCGGTCGCCCTGCCCGGCGGCTGGCACGCGCGCCGGTCCGCGGGCCGGATCCACCTGCGTCCGCCCGGTCGGGTTGAATAGCGTCCTGCCCAGCGCCGCCCCCGGGAGACCCCGGTCGCGGCGGGCAGGAGCCGGTGGAGCGAAGTCGCGGCGGTCGTCCCCTGACGCCGGCGCAGGACCAGGAGACACGCGTGGACGCACAGGACATGGGCTCGGACCTGGAGAGGGTCCTCATCACCCAGGAGCAGATCTGGGCGCGGCTCGACGAGCTCGCCGCGCAGATCTGGGCCGACTACGAGGGCAAGGACGTGCTGCTCGTCGGGGTGCTCAAGGGCGCCGTGCTCGTCATGGCCGACCTGATGCGGGCCCTGCCCGGCACCGTCCCGATGGACTGGATGGCGGTCTCGTCCTACGGCTCGGGCACCAAGTCCTCCGGCGTCGTGCGGATCCTCAAGGACCTCGACACCGACATCACCGACCGGCATGTGCTCATCGTGGAGGACATCGTCGACTCGGGGCTGACGCTGAGCTGGATCAAGGCCAACCTCGCCTCGCGGCGCGCGGCCTCGGTCGAGGTCGTCACGCTGCTGCGCAAGCCCGACGCCGCCAAGGTCGAGGTCGACGTGCGCTACGTGGGTTTCGACATCCCCAACGAATTCGTGGTCGGATACGGCCTGGACTACGCCGAGCGCTATCGCAACCTGCGCTGCGTCGGCACCCTTGCCCCGCACGTCTACTCGTGATCGACCGCCCGGGCCGGTAGGGGCACACGGGAGACTCGCAGGAGAGCCGCGGGAGAGCGCGGTCCGGTGGCGGACGCCGACTCCTGCGCCGTGTCCGCCACGGCGGCGGAACACCTCGGTCGCAACGGGCGTTGCCACGTGATGGGTCGTCGGGCGGACCGACGAATGGACGATGAGGAAGGACCGGGGCCGGTCGCCCCCCACACATCGAATGAAATTCAAGCGGATTCTCAAGCAGCCACTGGTGTGGGTGCTGCTCGTCTTCGTGGGCCTGATGCTGGTGCTCAACCTCACGAGCGACAGCGAATACCAGCGGGTCGACACCTCCCAGGCCGTCAAGCTCATCAACGACGGCACCGTCCAGAAGGCCGAGTTCAAGGACGACGACCGTCTCGAGCTGACGCTGACCTCGCCGCAGACGATCGGTGAGGCGCAGAACGTCGAGAAGGTCTATGCCCTCTACGTGCCGCAGCGCGGGGAATACCTCACCCAGCTCGTCCGTGACAAGGCGCCCGCCGGGGGCTACAACGACGCCCCGCCGCAGAGCAGCTGGCTCGGCGCGCTCATGTTCAACCTCCTGCCGATCCTCATCTTCGTCGGGATCTTCTGGTTCTTCCTCAGCCAGATGCAGGGCGGCGGCAGCAAGGTCATGCAATTCGGCAAGTCCCGCGCCAAGCTCGCGACCAAGGACATGCCGAAGGTGACGTTCGCCGACGTCGCCGGGGCCGACGAGGCCGTCGAGGAGCTCACCGAGATCAAGGAATTCCTCTCCGAGCCGGGCAAGTTCCAGGCCGTCGGGGCCAAGATCCCCAAGGGCGTGCTGCTCTACGGGCCCCCCGGCACCGGCAAGACGCTGCTCGCGCGGGCCGTGGCCGGCGAGGCGGGCGTCCCCTTCTACTCGATCTCGGGCTCGGACTTCGTCGAGATGTTCGTCGGTGTCGGCGCGAGCCGCGTGCGCGACCTCTTCGAGCAGGCCAAGGCCAACAGCCCCGCGATCGTCTTCGTCGACGAGATCGACGCCGTCGGCCGCCACCGCGGCGCGGGCCTGGGCGGCGGCCACGACGAGCGCGAGCAGACGCTCAACCAGCTGCTCGTCGAGATGGACGGCTTCGACGTCAACGCCAACGTCATCCTCATCGCCGCGACCAACCGGCCCGACATCCTCGACCCGGCGCTGCTGCGCCCGGGCCGCTTCGACCGCCAGATCGCCGTCGAGGCCCCCGACATGATCGGGCGGCACAAGATCCTCGAGGTGCACGGCCAGGGCAAGCCGCTCGCCGACGGCGTCGACCTGCTCGCCGTCGCCCGCCGCACCCCCGGCTTCACCGGTGCCGACCTGGCCAACGTGCTCAACGAGGCCGCGCTGCTGACGGCCCGCAGCAACGCGCAGCTCATCGACGACCGGGCGCTCGACGAGGCGATCGACCGCGTCGTCGCCGGCCCGCAGAAGCGCACGCGGATCATGAGCGCCAAGGAGAAGAAGATCACCGCCTACCACGAGGGCGGGCACGCCCTGGTCGCCGCGGCGATGAATCACACCGACCCCGTGAGCAAGGTGACGATCCTGCCGCGCGGGCGGGCCCTGGGCTACACGATGGTCCTGCCCAGCGACGACAAGTATTCGACGACCCGCAACGAGATGCTCGACCAGCTCGCCTACGCCCTCGGGGGCCGCGTCGCCGAGGAGATGATCTTCCACGACCCGACCTCGGGCGCGGCCAACGACATCGAGAAGGCGACCGGGCTGGCTCGCAAGATGATCACGCAGTTCGGCATGAGCGAGCGCATCGGCGCGGTCAAGCTCGGGCAGGGTCAGGGCGAGGTCTTCCTCGGCCGCGACATGGGCCACGAGCGCGACTACTCCGAGGGGCTGGCCGCGATCGTCGACGAGGAGACCCGTCGCCTCATCGAGGCCGCCCACGACGAGGCGTGGCACGCCCTGAACGACAACCGCGACGTGCTCGACCGGCTCGTCCTGGAGCTGCTGGAGAAGGAGACGCTCGGCGCGGAGGCGCTCGCCGCGATCTTCTCCGCCGTGCGCAAGCGCCCCGTGCGGCCCGTGTGGTTGTCCAGCGACCGCCGCACGGTCAGCGAGATGCCGCCGGTCCTGACCCCCGCCGAGCGCGCCGCGCTCGAGCGCGGCGACGACCCGGCCTCCCTCGACGGGGCCGACCGCGAGGAGCACCCGCCGGCCGAGATCGTCGAGGTGCCCGGGGGTGGTCGTGTCGACCCGCCCGGCATCTGAGCCGGGCCCGGGGTCGGCGGGCGAGACCTCGCCTGTCGACCGGCCACGCATCGAGGCGGCCGTGCGCGAGTTGCTCCTGGCGATCGGGGAGGACCCGGACCGCGACGGTCTGCGGGACACCCCGGCGCGGGTCGCCCGCAGCTACGTCGAGATCTTCGCGGGGCTGCACCAGGACGCCGCCGACGTGCTGGGCACGCAGTTCGAGATCGACCACGACGAGCTGGTCATCGTGCGCGACATCGAGCTCTTCAGCACCTGCGAGCACCACCTCGTGCCCTTCCACGGCGTCGCCCACATCGGCTACATTCCCGCCAAACACGGGCGGGTCACCGGGCTGAGCAAGCTCGCGCGACTCGTCGACGTCTACGCCCGGCGCCCCCAGGTGCAGGAGCGGCTCACCTCGCAGGTCGCCGACGCGCTCGTCGAGCACCTCGACGCGCGCGGGGTGATCGTCGTCGTCGAGTGCGAGCATCTGTGCATGTCGATGCGTGGGGTGCGCAAGCCCGGGGCCCGCACGATCACGTCCGCGGTGCGGGGCATCCTGCACCGACCCGAGACCCGCGCCGAGGCGATGAGCCTGCTGTTGCACGGATCTCGCGCCTGACCCGGCCCGACCCGTCCCGGGTGAGACCGGGGACCTTGCTGGAAGCGAACGCCATGACCACTGCGATGCGAGCCTCCTCGCCCCCCACCGAGCCGGCACCGGCCCTGCCGCTGCTCATGGGCGTCGTCAACGTCACGCCCGACTCGTTCAGCGACGGCGGACGGTGGTTCTCCCAGGGGCACGCCGTCGCGCACGGGGCCGCGCTCGCCGCCGACGGGGCCGCGATCCTCGACATCGGCGGGGAGTCGACCCGTCCGGGGGCGTTGCGCCCCAGCCTGGAGGAGGAGCTGGACCGCACGATCGAGGTGATCCGGCGGCTGTCCGTCGACCCGGCGCTGCCGGTGACCCTGTCGATCGACACGATGCGCGCCGACGTCGCCCGGGCCGCGATCGACGCGGGCGCCCGCATCGTCAACGACGTCAGCGGCGGGCTCGCCGACCCCGACATGGTCGGTGTCGTCGCCGAGACCGGCGTCGACTACGTGCTCATGCACTGGCGCGGGCACAGCGCCGACATGCAGTCGCGCGCGGTCTACACCGACGTCGTGACGCAGGTGCGCGACGAGCTGGCCCGGCGGGTCGACGCGGTCGTCGCCGGCGGCGTCGCGCCCGAGCGGATCATCCTCGACCCCGGGCTCGGCTTCGCCAAGACCGGCGCGCACAACTGGGCGCTGCTCGCGCGACTCGACGAGCTGCAGGCCCTCGGGCACCGGGTGCTCGTCGGCGCCTCCCGCAAGGCCTTCCTCGGCCAGCTCGAGGCCGACGCCCACGGCACCCCCGCCCCGCCCGATCGGCGCGAGGTCGCGACCGCCGGCATCACGCTGCTGTGCGCGCAGGCCGGGGTCTGGGGCGTGCGGGTCCACGACGTGCAGACCTCGCGCAGCGTGCTGCGAGTCGCCGCGGCCGTGCACCGGTATGCGGACGGGACCCGCGGGTGAGCGCGGACGTCATCGAGATCCGCGGCCTGACGGCGTGGGCGCGCCACGGGGTGCTGCCCCACGAGAAGGCGCTGCCGCAGCCCTTCGTCGTCGACGTCGACCTCGCCGTCGACCTGACCTGGGCCGGCGCGAGCGACGACCTGCTCGACAGCGTCAGCTACGCCGACATCGCCGCCGCCGTGCAGACCCGCCTGGCCGCCGGGCCCGTCGATCTCATCGAGCGGCTCGCCGCGCAGATCGCCGACGACGCGCTGGGGCACGAGCCGGTCGAGTCCGTCACCGTGACCGTCCACAAGCCCCACGCGCCCGTCGGGGTGAGCTTCGGTGACGTCGCCGTGCGCGTGCACCGGCGCCGGCGGCGCACCGCCGTCGTCGCCCTCGGCGCCAACCTGCCGGGTCCGCTCGGCCCGCCGCAGGAGACCCTGGCCGCCGCCGCGCTCGACCTGGACGCCCTGCGCGCGACCCGGCTGCGCGCGCTGTCGCCGCTCGTCGCCTCCGACGCCCTGACCCTCGACGGGCGGCCCCAACCGGCCTACGTCAATGCCGTCGCCGTCCTGGAGACCGACCTGCACCCGCGCACCCTGCTCGCGTGCCTGCACGAGATCGAGGCCGACCACGGCCGCGTGCGCGAGCACCGATGGGGGCCGCGGACCCTCGACCTCGATCTCATCGACGTGCGGGACCGCGACGGGCGCTCCCTGCGCCTGAGCGGCGCCGTCACCCTGCCGCACCCCGGCGCTGCCGAGCGCGACTTCGTGCGGGTGCCCTGGGCGGCCGTCGAGCCGCGCCGGGTGCCGGTCGCCGACGGGTCGGCTGCCGACTCCGGGGTGCGTCCGGGGCCGCCGTGGCCCGAGGCGGTGCGCCGCTGGCTGCGGGTGCTCGGCGACGCGGCGCTCGTGCCCGGGCAGCCGCCGGCCGAGGCGTCCGACCCGTCCGACCCGTCCGGCCCGTCCGACCCGTTCGACCTGTCCGAGCCTGCGGACCCGGGCGAGCCGTCGACCTCGGGAGATGCGCGGTGAGCGTGCAGACCCACGGCCTGCGGCTGCGTGACGTCCTCACCGTCGGGATCGCCGCGGGCGGGCTGGCCTACGTCGCGCTGACGTGGTGGTTCCGCCGCGAGGCGACCCTGCCGCCGGTGAGCTGGCTCGTCGCGCCCTTCCTCCTCGCCTCCGCGATGGCGCTCGTGGCCGCCGGCCGCGCCGTGCGGGCCACGGTCCGCGCCGGGCGCACGGGCCGCACCGACGCAGCGGACCGGCCGCCCGCGCGCGCCCCGCGGCGACCCGTCGACCCGCTCACCGCCTACCGGATCCTGCGGCTGGCGCAGGCGTGCGCGCTGACGGGAGCGCTCGTGGCAGGGGCCTATGTCGCGTTCGCGATCGTCGCGCTGCCCGACGCCGACGCCGCCTCGGTGCGCGCCGCCGCCCTCACCGGCGTCGCCGTCGCGCTGTCGGGTGCAGTGCTCGCCGGGGCCGGGCTCTGGGTGCAGTCGATGTGTCGGCTCGACCCGACCCGCCGCGACCTGGACGACGACTGACGAGGGCTGACGAGGACTGACGAGGGCTGACGACGACTGATCGGTCGCACGAGTCGCCCGGTCCGGGATGCCCGGGCCGACCGGGCTGGGTACCGTCGAGAGATGCAACCGCGGTCCGATCGACCCGCGCGCCTGGACGTCGGCATCGTGTCCGCCGGGCGCGTCGGTGCCGTGCTCGGTGCCGCGCTCGGCGCCGCCGGGCATCGGGTCGTCGCCGCCAGCGGACTCTCGGAGGCCTCGCGGCGCCGGGCCGACGTGCTGCTGCCGGGGGTCCCGCTGCTGCCGGTCGAGGACGCCGTCGCCCGCGCCGAGCTCGTCGTCGTGGCCGTGCCGGATGCCGAGCTGCCCGGGCTCGTCCGCGGCTTGACGCAGCTGCGGGCGTGGCAGGCCGGGCAGATCGTCGTGCACACCAGCCCCCGCTACGGGCCCTCGCTGCTGGCCCCGGCCCTGGACCAGCACATCCTGCCGATCGCGCTGCACCCCGCGATGCGCTTCACCGGCTCCCCGACCGACCTGGCCCGGCTGCCGGACGCGTGCTTCGCGGTGACGTGTGCGGCGCCGCTGCGCCCGATCGGTGAAGCCCTGGCGATCGAGCTCGGTGGCGACCCGGTGTGGGTGCAGGAGGACGCGCGCTCCCGCTACGCCGCCGCGGTCTCGCACGCCGTCGATCACCTCTCGGTGGTCGTCGAGCAGGCTGCCGAGCTGCTGTCGGTCGCGCAGGTGCCCGGTGGGCGCCGGCTGCTGGCGACCCTCATGCTCACGGCGCTGGAGACGACGCTGCGGGACAACGACGACGCCAGCCGGGTCGCGGCCCTGTCCGATCCCGACGCGCTGCGCGCCGATCTCGACACCCTCCACGAGGCCGCGCCCGACTCCCGCGCGGTCCACCTGGCGATGGCCCGCGCCGCCGCGGCTCGCGCCGCCGCCGCCGGTCTGCTGCCGGCCGCGACGATCGACGACCTCATCGACCTGCTCACTCTGCCGCCCGGCCCCTGAGGCGAGGGCTGCGCGGGTGCGCCGCGGCGCCGAGCGTGGCCGGGCGTCACGGACGCCGCACTATGGTGGGGCGAGGCCGGGAGGTATCTCCGCGGCCGTCGGATCGGCCTCGGCCGAGGGAGTGGAGGTCTGCTCGTGAGTCAGCTCTGGGCCGTCGTCATCGCGATTCTGCCCTCGATCGGGGTGGGCTACTTGTTCTACAAGATCATGCGCACGATCGTGGAGTCCGACCGCAATGAGCGCCTCGCGCATTCGCGGTGGGAGGCGCAGCACGCGGCCGATTCGCCCGCCTCGACCGGACAAGCGCCGCAGGGACAACGCGATACCGGCGATCGGGCCTGAGGTCTTCGGTCGGGGCATCCCGATGCGGGATCACCGCGATCGCGATGTGGCACCGACTCGCAACGTTCTTCGTGAAGTCCGCCGGCCCCCTGCTGAACACCCCCGGCCTTGGGAGGAAGACCCGCCCGACACCATGCATTCTGTGCGCGGCCCCGGCGCCGGTAAAAATCTGCGTGGTTGGCTTTTATTTTCGGTCGCCTTACTACTACTCTGGTCATGTCCAAGGGTGTCGATGCGCCTGGGATCGCAGTGGCCCGACCCGTTCGTGCCGGTACTTGCGCGCCGTTTCGGTGCATGCCGGCGTTCGCGGCTGTTCGGCAAGGGCCCGGTCGCGAGCCTTGTGGTCCCGATCGTCGTGGTCTCGACACCGATAGCCGGTTTGCTAATAGACGGAGTAACAGATGGCTCAGCGTGTGCAGGTCCTCCTCGTCGACGACCTCGACGGTGGAGTGGCCGACGAGACGATTTCCTTCGGCCTCGACGGCGTCTCCTACGAGATCGACTTGTCGAAGTCGAATGCGAACAAGCTGCGCGAGGTCTTCAGCGAGTGGACCGGTCACGCCCGTCGCGCCGGTGGCCGTCGCGCGGCCGGCCGCCGCCCCGCCGCGGGTCGCCGTCAGGACCTCAACGAGATTCGCCAGTGGGGCCGCGCCAACGGCTTCAAGGTGAGCGACCGCGGTCGCGTCTCCGGTGAGCTCCAGGACGCCTACGACAAGGCGCACAGCTGATCGACCACGCAGATATCGCCTCAGGGCCGCTCTCGGTGCATTGCCGAGCGCGGCCCTGATCGCGTGCGGGGCGCGGCACCGATAGCAGCGCGGCTCGCCGTCAGCGCGCGGCGCCGGGCGTCATGAGATCGCCGAGGCGTGCGAGGCGCGCCAGCACCTGGGTCGGGCCGAGTTGACCGAGCACATCGACCTCCGTGCCCGCCGCGTCCTCCACCTCCTCCCAGGTGCGCGGCGCAGCGACCGTGGGTCGACCGGTGCGGCCGCGTAAGGAATACGGCGCGATCGTCGTCTTCGCACGCGTGTTCTGACTCCAGTCGAGCAACACCTTGCCGGCGCGCAACGTCTTGGTCATCCGCGCCACGACGAGGTGCGGATGGGCGCCCGCCAATGCCTCCGCCAATCCCTGCGCCAAGGCCCGGGTGGAATCCCCGTCGCGCAGATCCGGGGTGTCGACATACAGCTGCATCCCTTTGCCGCCGCTGGTGACCGGCACCACCTGCTGACCCGGCAACACGGCCGCGAGCGCGTCGCGCACGAGCAGCGCGACCTGGGCGCATTCCGGCAAGCCCGCGGGCGGCCCGGGGTCGAGATCGATGACGAGCCGATCGGGCACGAGGGCAGTGCCGTCGGCGGCGACGCGCCATTGATGCACGTGCAATTCGAGCGCCGACAGATTGGCCAACCACACCAACCCCGCGAGATCGTCGACGAGGGGGAAGACGACGTGCTCGTCACGGCCCCGGGTCGAGTGCGACTCGATGCTCACGCGCCGCACCCAGCGCGGGGCGCCGGCCGGCACGTTCTTCTCGAAGAACGACTCACCGTCGGTGCCGTGCGGCCAGCGCACGCGCGTCACCGGCCGGTCGCGCAGCTGCGCCAGGAGCGCCGGCGCGACCGCCATGACGTATTGCATGACTTCAGCCTTGGTCGTGCCCGACAGCGGATAGAGCACCTTGTCCAGGCTCGTCAGCACGAGCCGGTGGCCCTCGACCTCGACCGTCGTGCGCGTCGGGGCAGCGCGCCGCTCAGCCATCGCCGGCCCCGTCACCCGCGCCGAGGTCGGCCCGCAGCTCGTCGGCGGTCAGGTCGGCGCGCAACCCCTGGTAGGCGGGTTGCCGCAGCCGATCCCCGGTCGCGGGATCGTGACCGGCCACCCCGAGGGAGCGCACGTCGGCGACGAGCACCGGGTCGACCCACCGGGTGCCGGCGCAGTCCTGCGGGTCGGGCCGGACGTCGAAGGGGCAGTCGTCGCGGGACAGCTCGCGCAGCCGCGGCAGCAGGAGCGCCCCCTGGGCCGGGCCGATGCCCGCGCCGACACGACCCACGTAGCCCCAGCCCTGCGCCGTCGGGCGGCCCACGAGCACCGCGCCGAGCCCCGTGCCGGTCGTCGCGTCGGGGCGCCACCCGCCGATGACGACCGAGACGGTCGGCCGGTGGGGGATCTTGAGCCAGTGGGGGCTGCGCCGCCCCGGCTCGTAGCCGGAGTCCAGGCGCTTGCTGACGACGCCCTCCAAGCCCTGCTCCCGGGTCGCGCGCAGCAGCGCGGCGCCGTCGGGATAGACGGGCGGCACGAGCGCGCGCGGGCCGGGCACCTCGAGGCTCTCCAGCAGGCCCCGGCGATCGCGCAGCGGCAGCCGGCACAGGTCGTGCCCGTCGAGGCGCAGGATGTCGAAGATCAGGTAGGTGATCGGCCGCGACCGGGCGAGCCGCACCGCGGCGCCGGGGCGGGCGTGGATGCGCTCGGCGAGCCGGTGGAAGGAGGGGCGCCCGTCCTGCAGGTCGACGACCTCGCCGTCGAGCAGCACGTCGGGGTGGACGTCGGCGAGGACGGCGAGCTCGGGGAAGCGGTCAGTGGCGTCGGTGCCCGTGCGGGTCGCCGCCCGCACGCGGCCGCCCCGCACGTCGGCGAGCACGCGCATGCCGTCCCACTTGACCTCGTGGGACCAGCCCGGCCCGGCGGGGGGCCGGTCCGCGGGGGTCGCGAGCATCGCCTGCACCCGCCCGATCCTGCCCTACGCCCGTGTCGCCGCGCCCGTGTCACCATGCCCGTGTCGTGCCCAGGTCGTGCCCGTGTCCGTGCCCGTGTCGCGCCCCCGCCGTCAGGGGTGGCGGGCGTCCCACCACGTGGGCGATGCTGGCTGCCGGCAGACGGCACGGACGACAGGGGATGACATGCGCGCGATCTGGAAGGGCACGGTCTCCTTCGGGCTGGTCAGCGTGCCGGTGCGGCTCTACAGCGCGACCGAGAGCCACGACCTGCAGTTCCGGCAGGTGCGGGCCGCCGACGGGTCGCGCATCCGCTACCGGCGGGTCGCCGAGGCCGACGGCGAGGAGGTCACCTACCGCGACATCGCCAAGGGCTACGAGACCGACGACGGACGGATGGTCATCCTCACCGACGAGGACCTCGCGTCGCTGCCCAGCCGCAGCAGCAAGGAGATCTCCGTCGAGAAGTTCGTGCCCGCCGACGAGATCGACCCGCTCGTCCTGGACCGGTCCTACTACCTGGAGCCGGACGCGGCGGCCGTCAAGCCGTATGCCCTGCTGCGCGAGGCCCTGCGCGACTCCGACCGCGTCGCGATCGTCACCGTCTCGGTGCGCACCCGCCTGACGACCGCCGTGCTGCGGGTCCGCGACGACGTCATCGTCATGCAGACGATGCTGTGGCCGGACGAGGTGCGGGCCGCGCACTTCCCGGTGCTCGACGACGTGCCCGAGCCCAAGCCCGCCGAGACCGCGATGGCCGCGATGCTCGTCGACTCGATGGCCGGTGACTACACGCCCGAGGACTACGAGGACGACTACGCCGCGGCCGTCGAGGCGCTCGTGTCGTCCAAGCTGTCCGGCGGCCAGACCATGCAGGCCCCGCCGGAGGCCGACGAGGGCGGCGAGGTCGTCGACCTGCTCGCCGCGCTGCAGCAGTCGGTCGAGCGGGCCAAGGCGGCTCGCGGCTCCGAGGACTCCGGCTCTGACTCGGGCTCGGGCTCCGGCGAGAAGGACTCCGGGTCCGACTCCGGCGCCGGCGGCACGAAGACCGGTGGCGCCAAGGCGGGCTGAGCCGGAGCGGCCCCGGCAGTGGGCCGAGGCGTGTCGGTGCACGCGGGTACGGTGGCCACGGGCCGATAGGGGAGAACGACCGGCCCGCGTCACCGACAGGGGAGTTCCACGATGTCAGTAGCCACGACACCGCGTCGTGCGCCGTTCCCGGCCACCGCGGACGGGCGGCCGCCGGGCTCACGCGGCGCCGTCCGCCCGAGCCGGGGCCAGGAGATCTTCGCGCGGGTGCTCATCTGGCTGCACGTGCTCGGCGTGCTGTCCTCGCTCGTCACCTGGGTGCTGTGGCACCGCAAGTTCTACCGGACGAGCTGGGTCGAGGGCTTCTACTGGCTGCTCAACATCCCGGTCTCGGGCACGGTGCTGTCCATCGTGCTGCTCGCGCTGACGGCCCGGATGCTCATCGGGCGCAAGCGCGCCGGGCTGGCCATCGTCGCCTTCTTCCAGGTGCTCGGGGTCGTCGGGGCGGCGGCCACGATCGCCGAGCTCGTGCTGGTCCCGGACGCGGCGGTCGAGGTCTTCGAGGACGTCTGGTCCGCGCGCTTCCTCCTGGGCGCGGGCTTGGACATCGTCGCCGGGCTCGTCGGTGTCCTCGGGCTCGCGGCCCTGTGGTGGGTCCGGCCGTCCTTCCCGGGGCGGCTGCGGCGCGGCTCCTGGCTGGCGCTCACCGCCTCCCTGGCCGTCGGGGCCGCCCTGGCCCTGCTCGTCCTGGGTGTCGGGGCGCGGTTCACGGCCCCCGGCGAGCCCACCTGGTCGATCATCGGGTCGATCGTCGGGCAGGAGCTCGGCGTCAGCGGCCCCTACGACGCCCACGGCGTGCGGCTGCCGGCGTGGATCCTGCAGGTCGCCTCGGTGCTCATGGCGGGCGGCCTGATCTGCGGCGCGGTGCTCTTCACCCGGTCCGCGGCCAACCCCAACCGGTGGACCGCCGACCGTGAGGTCGCGCTGCGCGGCCTGCTCGCCGACCACGGCGACGAGGACTCGCTGGGTTATTTCTCGACCCGCCGCGACAAGTCGGCCGTCTTCAGTGCCGACGGGCGCGCCGCGGTCTGTTACGAGGTCGTCGCGGGCGTCTCCCTGGCCGCGGGCGACCCGGTCGGCGACCCGGCGTCCTGGCAGGAGGCGATCGCGGCGTGGAAGGACGAGGCGCGCTACTACGGGTGGATCCCCGCGGTGCTCGCCGCGGGCGAGGACGCGGCCCGGGCCTACGCCGCGGCGGACTTCGACGTGCTGGCCCTCGGCGACGAGGCGATCCTCGTGCCGGACCACTACCGCATCAACAACACGTCGATGAGCGCGGTCCGGCGGGCCGCCGCCCGCGCCCGCGACGCCGGCACGCAGGTGCGGATCCGCCGCCAGCGCGATCTGAGCGCCGACGAGCTCGCCGAGCTCATGCGCCGCGCCGACGAGTGGCGCGACGGCGACGTCGAGCGCGGCTTCTCGATGGCGCTGGACCGTCACGGCGACAGCGCCGACGGGCAGGTCGTGCTCGTCACCGCGCACGGACCCGACGGGCAGCCCGTCGGGCTGTTGTCCTTCGTGCCCTGGGGTGCCCGCGGGCTGTCCCTGGACCTCATGCGGCGCTCCCCGGACGCGCCGAACGGCACGAACGAGCTGATGGTCAGCGAGCTCATGGCCCGCGCGGCCGACGTCGGTGTCGCCCGGGTCTCGCTGAACTTCGCCTTCCTGCGCGGGGTCTTCGCCGACGCCGAGCGGCTCGGCGCGGGCATGCTCACCCGCTTCAACTCCTCCGTGCTGGGGATCTTCGACCGTTTCTTCCAGCTCGAGCGGCTCTATCGGGCCAATCAGAAGTTCGAGCCCGCGTGGGTGCCGCGCTACCTGTGCATCGATTCGCGGGTCTCGATCCCCATGGTCCTGGTCGCGTGCGGCGTCGCCGAGGGCTTCCTGCCGCGGCCCGGGTGGCGGCGGCGGGTCCCGACGCTGGACGCCGAGCACCTCGCGGCGGTGCGTGCCCTGGAGGCCGCGCCGACCGTCGACGTCGACTCCCTCGCGCCGGCGCGCGGTGACCAGTCGCGGGTGCGCTTCGCTCACCTGGCCCGGCTGCGCTCCGGCGATGTCGAGCACGGCCCCGCGGCGGGCGCTGCGCCCGGCCCGCAGGCGGGTCAGGTGCCGGTCGCGGCCGGTCCGTGCGCCGACTACCCCATCCCGTATGCCGTGGGCTCGTGCGTCGCGCTCGAGGTCGCCGACCTCACCCCGGCGCTGTGGGCCGCCGGTGAGCCGGTGCGGGTCAGCGGGCGCGTGCGGGCGATGCGCGACCACGGCGGCGTCGTCTTCTGCCGGCTCGTCGGGCAGGAGCGGGCGGTGCAGCTCGTGCTGGAGCGTGACGTGCTCGGCGCGGGAGCGCTGCGCGACGTCACGCACCTCGTCGACACCGGCGACATCCTGCTCGTCGAGGCGACACCGGGCGCGAGCCGCAACGGCACGCCGTCGCTGCTGGTCACCTCGTGGCGGGTGCTGGCCAAAGCGCTGCACCCCGTGCCGTTCGCGTCGTTCACCGACCCGGACCTGCGGCTGCGGCGCCGCTCGACGGACCTCATCGTGCACCCCGACCAGGCGCGGCTGCTGCGGCTGCGCAGCGCGGTCGTCACGTCGCTGCGGCGCACCCTCGACGACTCCGGCTACCTCGAGGTCGAGACGCCGGTGCTGCACCCGGTGCACGGCGGGGCCTCCGCGCGGCCGTTCACGACGTTCATCAACGCCTACGGCGTCGACCTCTACCTGCGCATCGCACCGGAGCTGTATCTCAAGCGGCTCGTCGTCGCGGGCCTGGGGCCCCTCTACGAGATCGGCCGCAACTTCCGCAACGAGGGCGCCGACAACACCCACAACCCGGAATTCACGTCGCTCGAGGCCTACCAGCCGTTCGGCGACTACACGACGATGCGGCTGCTCACGCAGCGGCTCGTCCAGGACGCGGCGACGAGCGTGCACGGTGCCCCGCTGCTGCCGCTGCGGCTGCCGGTGGACCTGCGCGACGCCGCCGCCGCGGGGGAGCGCGTGACGGTGCCGCCGCAGGAGGCCGACGCGGCGCCCACGCTCATCGACGTCTCCGGCGACTGGCCGGTCGTCAGCGTGCTGGACGCGGTGAGCCGCGCGGTCGGGCAGCAGGTGCGCCTCGACGGCGACTTCGAGGAGCTGCTGGAGATCGCGCGCCGGCACGACGTCGAGGTGGGCCCGCACATGGGGCCGGGGGCGGTCGTCGAGGAGCTCTACGGCGAGCTCGTCGAGCCCGCCACGATCTACCCGACGTTCTACGTCGACTTCCCGGTCGAGACCTCGCCACTGGCCGGCGGGCACCGCACCGACCCCGAGCTGGCCGAGCGCTGGGACCTCGTCGTCGCCGGGCTGGAGCTCGGCACCGCCTACAGCGAGCTGACCGACCCCGTCGAGCAGCGGCGCCGCCTCACCGAGCAGTCGCTCAAGGCCGCCGCCGGCGACGTCGAGGCGATGCAGGTCGACGAGGACTTCCTGCGGGCCCTGGAGATGGGCATGCCGCCGACCGGCGGGTTGGGCATCGGCGTCGATCGGCTGGTCATGGTGCTGACCGGCACCGCGATTCGGCAGGTGCTGACCTTCCCCTTCGTGCGCCCCGGCGGTCGCGGGCAGGGGTGAGCGGGCGGAGGCGAGCGGGCAGAGCTGAGCGGGCAGAGCTGAGCGGGCAGAGCTGAGCGGGCAGAGCTGAGCGATCCCGGCCCGGGGAGCCCAGCGACCGCCCGGTCGCGGCGACGGGGATGATGGTGGCAGCGCGCGGATCTGGCCCGCGTTCGCTGAGAGCGGAACGTGAGTGCACGACGCTCACCTGTGGAACATGCCGGGGGCAGGTGGCGTTTGTGCTCTCGTGCGCGCTGTGGCGACCGAGGGGAAACCAGGGCGTGAAGAGGCACGGTTAGCATCGAGGTATCTCGATGAGCGAGGGAGCGAGTTCATGTTCGAAAGGTTCACCGACCGGGCCCGACGGGTGGTCGTGCTGGCGCAGGAAGAGGCGCGCCTGCTCAATCACAACTACATCGGGACCGAGCACATCCTGCTCGGCCTCATCCACGAGGGCGAGGGCGTCGCCGCGAAGGCGTTGGAGAGCCTCGGGATCTCGCTCGACGCGGTCCGCGAGCAGGTGCAGGACATCATCGGTCAGGGTCAGCAGGCCCCGTCCGGCCACATCCCCTTCACCCCCCGGGCCAAGAAGGTCCTGGAGCTGAGCCTGCGCGAGGCGCTGCAGCTCGGCCACAACTACATCGGCACCGAGCACATCCTGCTGGGGCTCATCCGCGAGGGCGAGGGCGTCGCCGCTCAGGTGCTCGTCAAGCTCGGCGCGGACCTCAACAAGGTGCGTCAGCAGGTCATCCAGCTGCTCTCGGGCTACCAGGGCGGCAAGGAGCCGGCCGGCGCGAGCGTCGGTGGGCAGTCGAGCCAGGAGGCCACCCCGGCCGGATCGCTGGTCCTCGACCAGTTCGGCCGCAACCTCACGCAGGCCGCGCGGGAGAACAAGCTCGACCCGGTCATCGGGCGCAGCAGCGAGATCGAGCGCGTCATGCAGGTGCTCTCGCGGCGCACGAAGAACAACCCGATCCTCATCGGCGAGCCCGGCGTCGGCAAGACCGCCGTCGTCGAGGGCCTGGCGCAGGACATCGTCAAGGGCGAGGTGCCCGAGACGCTCAAGGACAAGCACATCTACACGCTCGATCTCGGTGCGCTGGTCGCCGGCTCGCGCTACCGCGGTGACTTCGAGGAGCGCCTCAAGAAGGTGCTCAAGGAGATCCGCACGCGCGGCGACATCATCCTCTTCATCGACGAGATCCACACGCTCGTCGGGGCGGGGGCGGCCGAGGGCGCGATCGACGCCGCGTCGATCCTCAAGCCGATGCTGGCCCGCGGTGAGCTGCAGACGATCGGCGCGACGACGCTGGACGAATACCGCAAGCACATCGAGAAGGACCCGGCGCTGGAGCGTCGCTTCCAGCCGATCCAGGTGTCCGAGCCGACGCTGACCCACGCGATCGAGATCCTCAAGGGGCTGCGCGACCGCTACGAGGCGCACCACCGCGTCTCGATCACCGACGGTGCGCTCGTCGCGGCGGCCAACATGGCCGACCGCTACATCAACGACCGCTTCCTGCCGGACAAGGCGATCGACCTCATCGACGAGGCGGGCGCGCGACTGCGTATCCGCCGGATGACCGCACCGCCGGACCTGCGCGAGTTCGACGACAAGATCGCCCACGTGCGCCGCGAGAAGGAAGCGGCCATCGACGGCCAGGACTTCGAGAAGGCCGCGAAGCTGCGCGACGACGAGCGCCGCCTCATCGAGGCGAAGAACAAGCGCGAGAAGGAATGGAAGTCCGGCGACATGGATGTCGTCGCCGAGGTCGACGAGGAGCTCATCGCCGAGGTGCTCGCCGCGTCGACCGGCATCCCGGTCTTCAAGCTCACCGAGGAGGAGAGCTCGCGCCTGCTCAACATGGAGGACGAGCTGCACAAGCGGATCGTCGGCATGGACGACGCGATCAAGGCGCTCTCCCAGGCGATCCGGCGCACCCGCGCCGGCCTGAAGGACCCGCGTCGCCCCGGCGGCTCGTTCATCTTCGCCGGCCCCACGGGTGTCGGTAAGACGGAGCTGGCCAAGGCGCTCGCGGAGTTCCTCTTCGGCGACGAGGACAGCCTCATCACCCTCGACATGTCCGAGTTCGCCGAGAAGCACACGGTGTCGCGGCTCTTCGGCTCGCCTCCCGGCTACGTCGGCTACGAGGAGGGTGGTCAGCTCACGGAGAAGGTGCGGCGCAAGCCGTTCTCCGTCGTGCTCTTCGACGAGGTCGAGAAGGCGCACGCCGACATCTTCAACAGCCTGCTGCAGATCCTCGAGGACGGGCGCCTCACCGACGCCCAGGGTCGGGTCGTCGACTTCAAGAACACGGTCATCATCATGACGACCAACCTCGGCACCCGAGACATCTCCAAGGCCGTCAGCCTCGGCTTCTCCGCGGGCAACGACACCGCGTCCGGCTACGAGCGGATGAAGAACAAGGTCAACGACGAGCTCAAGCAGCACTTCCGCCCCGAGTTCCTCAACCGCGTGGACGACACGATCGTCTTCCCGCAGCTGACGCAGGACGAGATCGTGCAGATCGTCGACCTGATGATCGCCCGCCTCGACGAGCGCCTCAAGGACAAGGACATGGGCATCGAGCTCACGCCCGCGGCCAAGCAGCTGCTCGCGAAGAAGGGCTACGACCCGGTGCTCGGTGCGCGTCCGCTGCGTCGCGCGATCCAGCGCGACATCGAGGACGTGCTCTCGGAGAAGATCCTCTACGGCCAGGTGCTGGCCGGCGAGATCGTCGGCGTCGGCGTCGAGGGCGAGGGCGACGACGCGAAGTTCACCTTCGAGGGCACGAAGAAGGAGCCGGTGCCCGCGGCGGTCCCGGCCCACGCGGCCGGCTCCGACCACGAGGGCCCGGACCACATCGCCGGGGTGCCCGGCGGCGGTCACACCGGTGCCGCCGCCCCGAACCCCGAGGGTGGCGCCGCGGCCGAAGGCTGAGCCGCGCACAGCGCGCGAGCGCCGGGGTTCGACCCCCCGGTGACGGTGGTACGGCGAAGGCCGGGTGCGGATCGCACCCGGCCTTCGCCGTTCCTGCGGCCTCCTGGCTGGCGGCCTCCTCGAGGCCGGGCGACGCCTTGGGTCCGCGCGCGCGTCAGGGGCAGGCGGCGGCGCGCTCGATGATGTCGGCGACGGCCTGGGGGTGGCTGTACATCGGGAACTGCCCGGCGTCGTCGAGCTGCACCACGACGATCGGCGGGCGCTCGCGCTCGAGCTCGAATTCCAGCGATTCGCTGCGGTAGTCCCAGCTCTCCGTGCCGTGGATGACGAAAAGGGGCACCGTGATCCGCTCGTAGAGGCCGCGGTCGGGGAAGTCCGGCGCCTGCGGCGACAGGTCGTAGGGCGCGAGGATCGCCTCGCTGCTCGGCGAGGTGGTGTAGCCGCCCGGCACCTCACGGATCCCCATGCGGACCTCGGCCTCGACGTTCGCGCTCTCGTCCACCATCCAGTCGGCGCGGATGTTGGCCACCTTGTCGGCGATGAGCTCGTCCATCCCCTCCCACGTGGGCCGCACGCTGTCGAGCTGGAAGCGCTCGCGGAAGTAGGCGAGCATCTGCGGCGTCCGGATGACCTGGACCTCTTCGGCGATGGCGGCGCGGGTCGGCTGCAGCGTGCCGTTGAGGGTGAGGACCGCCCGGGCGAGCTGCGGGTCGCGCACGGCGGCGGTGAGGCCGTAGACCGAGCTCATCCATCCCGCGGTCGCCAGCACCGGGCGCGACAGCCCCAGGAGGTCGACGACGCGTCTGATGTCCTCGGCGGCCGCGAGGCCGGGGAGCGGCTGCGCGGTGCAGCGGCCGTGACCGCGCAGGGCGAGGGCGACGGCCCGGACGCGGCCGCCCAGGGCCTCGGCGACGGACTGCCACTCCAGCGGGCCCAGGCCGATGTGATGCAGCATCAGCACATCCGGGCCCGTGCCGCCGTAGTCGAGCACGTGCACGGTGCCGCCGTCCGGTACCGGCAGATGCAGCTCCTCCATACCCGCCATACCTACCACCGTGACACATGACGCACGTCACATTCGCTGAGCATTCCTCGCCGGGCCGCGAGGCTTGTGCGCAACTGAGCCGACTCGCGGTCGGGCGTGTCGGCTCGACGGCGACGCCCCTGGGGTCTCTCGGCGTCGCGACCGGACCTCGCCGCGCGCCCTGGTGCGCCTCGGACGTCAGCGGGGGAGGGTGAAGCGGCCCGCGTCGACGGGCTCGGCGAGGCCGTCCTGGACCAGGCCGTGCAGGCATCGGTCGGCGCGCTGCGGATCCGCCGGCCAGGCGGCCAGGAGCGCCGCCCGCGGCACCGGGGCGTCGGCCGCGCGCAACACCGCCATGAGGGTGCCGCGCACCTGCCGGTCGGTGCCCACCCACGCCTGCGCGCGTCGCGGCGGGCCGTCGTCGGCGGGCGCGCCGGCGAGCTGCCAGGCGCACCGGTCCACGACCGGGCACCGTCCGCAGTCCGGGGAGCGGGCCGTGCAGACGAGGGCGCCGAGCTCCATCACGGCGACGTTCCACCGCGCGGCGTCGCCGTCGTCGGCGGGCAGGAGCCGCTGCGCGAGGCGGGTCTCGGCGGCCGTCAGCGCCGGAGCGGGCAGAGCCACGCCGGTCACCGCGCGGGCCTGCACCCGCCGCACGTTGGTGTCGACGACGACGCTGCGCCGACCGTAGGCGAAGGCCGCGACCGCGGCCGCGGTGTAGGCCCCCACGCCGGGCAGCGTCAGCAGCGTCTCGACGTCCTCGGGCACGACGCCGTCGTGCTCGCGGGTGATGACCCCGGCGGCCTCGTGCAGCCGCAGCGCCCGCCGTGGGTAGCCGAGCCGATCCCACAGCCGCACCGCCTCGCCGGGGGAGTCCGCGGCCAGGTCCGCCGGTGTCGGCCAGCGCGCCATCCAGCGCCGCCACGCCGGCTCGACCCGGCTCAGCGGCGTCTGCTGCGACATGACCTCCGAACAGAAGACCCCCCAGGCGCCGCAGTCCGGGCGCCGCCACGGCAGGTCGCGGCCGTGCTCGGCATACCACTGCAGGATCGGGGCGTGCAGGTCCTCGCGCGCGTCGCCGCACCCGGCGGGCGCAGCGGCGCGGCGGCCGCGCGGCGTGGTCGTGGCGGGGGCGAAGCGTGGGGCCCGGGCCGTGCGTGAGGCACCGGAGGCAGCGCGGGACACGTCAGATGTAGCGCTCGAGGATGCTCGACTCCGCCAGCCGCGACAAGCCTTCGCGCACCGCGCGGGCCCGGCCCTCGCCGACGCCGTCGACGGTCTGCAGCTCGTCCAGGCTCGCCGCGAGCAGACGCTGCAGGTTGCCGAAGTTGTCGATGAGCCGGTCGCGGATGACGCCGGGCAGCCGCGGGATCTTCGACAACAGCCGGTAGCCGCGTGGGCTGACCGACTCATCGAGGGTCTCGGGCAGCGTGGAGTGGCCCAGCGCCGCGGCGCTCGCGGCAAGGTCGAGCAGGTCGGGAGCCGAGAGGCTGCCCATGCTGTCGAGCACGTCGCGCACGGTGCGGCTCGAGTCGGACGGCAGGTAGTCGCGGATCACCAGGTCGCGCTCGTCGTGGACCCCGGCGATGAGCTCCTCCAGCTGCAGGGTCAGCAGGCGCCCGTCGGTGCCGAGCTCGACGACATAGCCACTGACCTCGTCGTTGATGCGGCGCACCATCTCCAGGCGCTGCAGCACCGCGGTGACGTCGCGGACGGTGACCAGGTCTTCGATCTCCAGGGCCGACAGGGTGCCGGTCACCTCGTCGAGCCTGTTCTTGTAGCGTTCGAGGGTCTGCAGCGCCTGATTGGCCTTGGACAGGATGACCGCGGACCCCTCCAGGACGTGTCGCTCGCCGCCGACGTAGAGGGCCGCGATCGACATCGACTGGCTCACGGAGACGACGGGGAATCCGGTCTGCTTGGCCGTCCGCTCCGCGGTGCGGTGACGGGTGCCCGACTCGCTGGTATCGATGGAAGCGTCGGGCAGCAGCTGCGTCGCGGCCCGCACGATGCGCGTCATCGAGCTGTCGAGCACGACGGCGCCGTCCATCTTGGCGAGCTCGCGCAGCCGCGTCGCCGAGAACTCGATGTCGAGCGGGAAGCCGCCGGTCGCGATCTGATCGACCTGCTCGTCCTGCCCGAGCACGACGAGGGCGCCGGTGCGCCCTCGGATGATCCGCTCGATGGCGTCGCGCAACTCGGTGCCGGGGGCCACGGCCGCCAGCGTCGCGCGCATCAGGTCGCCTGAGGCACGGTCCACACCGTCGTCCTTCCTGCTCGGCGGTCCCCTGGTCCGCTCCGCGGTCTGCGGCCGTGCGTCGACGGCACGGGCCAGGCCCGACAGGTGGCGCGCGACCGAAGGGTCCGGGCGTGCGACCCGTCGGGTCCTGCACCTGACCGGCACTGTCGTGCGCCGGCCGATCGGGCCGGTCGCCCGGGACCGATCGGGTCCGCGCGTCGGCCGTGGGACGTGCGTCGGCAGTGTCGACGCGACATACCGGTGTCCACATTCTAGACGTCGTGGCGGGCCGGTCGGTCACGGCGCCGCCCGGCCGCGCGTCCGGCGGCTCGCGGCGAGGTGCCCGCCCCGCCCCGGCCCGCGCCGGCGGCCGAGGGCAGCGAGGCGACGGCGGCCAACCCGGGTCGGCCCCGCCCCGCGGACGTCGGGCCCGCGGTCTCCGTGCGCGACCGCCCCCCGCTGCGCGCGGCGCCGGCCACGCGGATGGCCGCGGCGATGTCGTCGACCTCGACGACCCGCAGCCCCGCGGGGATCTCGTCGCGCTCCAGGCACCCGCCCGGCACGATCGCCCGCTGGAAACCCAGCCGCGCCGCCTCGCGCAGCCGCTGCGGCAGCCCGGTCACACGGCGGATCTCACCGGCCAGCCCGACCTCGCCGACGGCGACGGTGTGTGGCCGCGGCGCCGCCTCCAGGCCCGAACCGGCGATGGCGAGCGCCAGCGCGAGATCGGCGGCCGGCTCGGCCAGGCGCACGCCGCCGACGGTCGCCGCATAACAGTCCGAGCTCGCCGCGCTGATCCCGGCGTGACGCTGCAGCACGGCGAGGATCATCGCGGCCCGCGAGGAGTCCAGCCCGCTGGTCGTGCGCCGCGGCGAGGGCGCCTTCGTCGCCGTGAGCAGCGCCTGCACCTCGCAGATCAGGGGGCGGCGGCCCTCGAGCGTGACGGTGATCGCGGTGCCGGGCACGCAGCGGTCGCGCGCGGAGAGGAAGAGCTCGCTGGGGTCGGGCAGCCCGATGATGCCGCGGTCACCGAGCTCGAAGCAGCCGACCTCGTCGGTCGGGCCGTACCGGTTCTTCACCGCCCGCACGAGCCGCAGCCGCGAGTGCCGCTCGCCCTCGAACGCCACGACGACGTCGACGAGGTGCTCGAGCACCCGGGGCCCGGCGATCGAGCCGTCCTTGGTGACGTGGCCGACGAGCAGCGTCGGCATGCCGCGGGCCTTGGCGGCGGCGATGAGCGCGGCGGCGACCTCGCGGACCTGGGCGACGTTGCCGGCCGACCCCTCGAGGCGGTCGCTGGCGATCGTCTGCACGGAGTCGACGACGAGCAGGTCGGGGTCGATCGCCTCGATCTGCGCGAGCACCTGCCCCAGGTCGGTCTCGGCCGCCAGATAGAGCCGGTCGCTCAGGGCGCCGATGCGCTCGGCGCGCAGCCGCACCTGACCGGCCGACTCCTCCCCACTGACGTAGAGGACCGGTCGCCCGGACTCTGCGCGGCGGGCGGCCACGTCGAGCAGCAGGGTCGACTTGCCGATCCCGGGCTCCCCGGCGACGAGCACGACGGCGCCGGGCACGAAGCCGCCGCCGAGCACCCGGTCGAGCTCGCCGACGCCGCTCGGGCGCGACCGCGCGACCTGGGCGTCGATCGCCGCGATGGGCAGCGCGGCGCGGGCGGGCGCGGCCGCGGCGGGGGTGTGCGGCGTCGCGCCGGGCGGCTGATGCTCGGCGACCGTGCCCCAGGCCTGGCACTCCCCGCAGCGCCCCACCCAGCGCACCGCGCTCCACCCGCACTCGCTGCAGCGGTAGGCAGGTCGCGGGGCTCGTGTCGTGGTCTTCGTCGCCATGGCGCACACCGTACGGGCGAGCACCGACAAGGTTGCCGGTCCCCGGCCGCCGGCAGGCGTCAGGATGTCGCGGCAGGCGTCAGGATGTCTGCATGGCCCGCCGCGAGATCGACCCCGACGCCCACCCGCCCAAGGACATCTACCGGCTGCTCACGGCCGTCGTCGTGCCGCGCCCGATCGCCTGGGTGAGCACGGTGTCGGCGGACGGGGTGGACAACCTCGCGCCGCACTCGTTCTTCACCGTGGCCTGCGCGGACCCGCCGATCGTGCAGTTCACGTCGGTCGGGGTCAAGGACACGCTGCGCAACGTGCGGGCGACCCGCGAGTTCGTCGTCCATCTGGCGACGCAGCGGCTCCTCGACGAGGTCAACCTCACCGGCGCGGACCAGCCGGCGGACCTCAGCGAATTCGACGTCGCGGCCCTGGACCGGGAGCCGTCCGGGCTCGTCGCGCCGCCGCGCGTGGCCGCCTCGCCCGTGGCGATCGAGTGCCGCCTGCACGCCACGCTCGAGCTCGGCGACTCCACCGTCGTGCTCGGCCGGGTCGTGCGCGTGGCGATCAGCCAGGAGGTGCTCGAGGAGGCCGGCCAGGGGCGTCTGCCGCATCCGCGGATCGAGGCGCTCGCGCCGCTGGCCCGCCTCGGTCGTGACGAGTGGGCGCTGCCCGGGCCGGTGCGCCGGTTGACCCGCCCGAGTCACCCCGGCGGTCGGCACGGCCGGTCCTGAGCCGCCGGGGACGAGGCGCTGGGGTCCAGCGCCGGGGTCGGGCGTGGGCGCCACGGCCACGATCCGGCGTAGCCTCCCGCCATGACCGACGCGACCGATCCGCAGGCCCAGATCTCCCAGCCCGAGCTGACGGGCGACGTCAGCGCTGCCGTGCGCACCGGGCTGCCGACGCCCACCCCGCAGCAGCTCAACGAGTCCTACAGCCAGGGCGCGGCCGGCGACGCGGTGAGCGCGCAGCCCACGGACACCGACTCCGGCGACCTGTGTGAGGCGCGCGAGCGCAGCGGCTGGGACGAGGACACCGACGGCGGCGCGGGCCAGCGGCGACTCGACGGCTGAGCCGCAGGTCGGTCCCCGCCGCGTCGCCGACCCCGCGGGGGCTGGGGCTTGTCGGCCAGGGCTCTCAGTAGCGGCGCCACCACAGGTTGACGGCGTAGTCGACGTCGGCGCCGGCGTGCGTGCGCAGGATGTCGCGCGCGAGCGCGGGGTCGAACTCGATGCCCACGACGGCCTCGAAGTCGGCGCGCGTCGGCTGCTCCCACCGGATCATCACGGGCCGGCGCTCCCAGCCGCGGCGGGTCCAGAAGCGCTCGATCGCCGCGGGGTCGTAGGCCGGCCACTGCCGCCGGAACCACCGCCCGAAGGTCGAGCGCGTCGCGTCGTTGTCGATGACGAAGGCCGTGCCGCCCGGCGCCATCACCCGATCCAGCTCCTCCAGCCCCGGCTCGCAGCCCGGCCCGAAGAAGTAGGCCCACCGCGCGTGCGCGACGTCGATGCACGCGTCCGGCAGGGGCAGCTCCTGGGCGAGCCCCTCCAGGACCGTGACGTGGTCGAGCCCGCGGGCCCGCTCCCGCGCCGCCGCGACGAGCGGCGGGTGCGGCTCGACGCCGGTGACGTGCGCGGCCTGCGCCGCGAACCACGGCAGGTGGTATCCGGACCCGCAACCCACGTCGAGCACCCGCCGCCCGCGGTGGTCGGCGATCTCGCGCATCGCGTCGGCGAGCAGGCCGTCGGGGTCGACCCCGAGGTTCTCCAGCTCGTAGACGTCGGGGTGCTCCCAGATGTTGGGGCTGGGTCGGGCGTCGTGGGTCACCGGGCCATCCTCACCCGCGGGCCTGCGGGCCCGCGACTCGGCCCCCGATGACCTGCGGGGTTCCTGCGCCGCTCACACACAGGTCACGCGCACGTCATCATGCGCAGGTCATCGGGAGGGGCAGCGCCCGGGCGCGGGTCGCTCGCGGGCCGCCAGGGTCGCCGGATGCACGAGCAGGTCGAGCAGCGCGCGGCCCTCGGGACGGGCCCGGGCGGCTCGCACCGCCGCCAGGTGCGCCTCGCAGTGCCGGCCCAACACCTCGTAGGCCGCGGCCCCCATGAGCTCGGTCAGCTCGTCGGCGTGGCTGCGATACAGCGGCTCTCGATGGCCGTGCGCGAGCGGCGACGCCGTGCAATACCAGTCGAAGTCGTGCCCGCCCGGCCCCCAGTGGCCCCGCTCGTACTCCCCGATCGTCACCTCGAGGTAGGAGGTGTCGTCGGCGATCTCGACGGTGCGGTAGTCGCGGCGCAGCGGCAGCTGCCAGCACACGTCGGGCTTGAGCCGCAGCGGCGGCACCCCGCGGCGCAGGGCCTCGGCGTGCAGCGCGCACCCGGCGCCCCCGGCGAAGCCCGCCCTGTTGAGCAGCACGCAGGCCCCGTCGACGACCCGGGTCTTGACGGCCCCGTCCTCCGGCTCGGTCCACCACGGCCCGTCCGCCTCGTCGGCCGTCTCGGACGTGCCGGAGGCGGCCGTCTCGTCGAGCACCCGCGCCCGCGCATCGGCGTACTGCCACGTGTCCGCCGTCAGCCCGGCGACGACGTCGGCCACGCGCGCCAGGTCGTCGTCGTCGCAGAAGTGCGCGCCCAGCCCGCAGCACCCGTCGGCGCCGCGCCGGGTGTCGATGCCGGGGCAGCCGCGGCCGTAGATGCACGCATACCCCGAGGTCAGCCACGTCAGGTCGCAGCGGAAGCGCTGAGCCGGCTCGTCCGGGTCGAGGAATTCGACCCACACCCGAGCGTCCGCCGGCCGCTCCTGGTCGGTGGACGCGTCGAGCCCCACGTCGCCGGAGCCGTCGCGCCCCACGTCGCCGGACCCGTCGCGCCCCACGCCGCCGGGCACCGGCGCGTGCGGTGCGGCGGTCGTCTCGGGCGCGGCGTCGGGCTCCACGAGCGCCACTCTAGGTCGGTGACCGGCCCGGGAGCGGTCACGGGCTACCGTGCGGTCATGCGCCTGGGTGTCATCGACGTGGGCTCCAACACCGTCCACCTGCTCGTCGTCGACGCCCACTGGGGCGCGCCGCCGCTGCCGGCGAGCAACCACAAGATCGACCTGCGACTCTCCGAGCACACGATGCCCGACGGGGGCATCTCGCCGCAGGGCGCCGACCGGCTCGTCGCCTTCGTGCGCGAATGCGTCGACCTCGCCGAGGATCTGGGCATCGAGGAGCTCATGGGCTTCGTGACGAGCGCGATCCGGGAGGCCCCCAACGGTCACGTCGTCCTGGCGCGCGTGCGTGACCAGTGCGGGGTCGATCTGCGGGTCCTGTCGGGGGAGGCGGAGTCGCGGCTGACCTTCCTGGCGGCGCGCCGCTGGTTCGGCTGGTCGGCGGGCCGGCTCCTGCTCGTCGACATCGGCGGCGGCTCGCTGGAGCTGGCGACCGGCATCGACGAGGACCCCGACGTCGCCCTGAGCCTGCCGCTGGGCGCCGGCCGCCTCACCCGCGAGCGGCTGCCCGGCGACCCGCCGGACCCTGCGGACGTGCGGGCCGTGCGCACCTACGTGCGGGTGCAGGTCGCCGGCGTCATGCGCGACCTGAGCCGCTGGGGCCGTCCCGACCTGTATGTCGGCACCTCCAAGACGATCCGCTCGCTCGCGCGGCTCGCGGGGGCCGCGCCGAGCGCCGAGGGCCCGTACGTGCGCCGCGCGCTCGCCCGCGACGACCTGCGCCAGATCGTCGCGCGCCTCGCCGAGCTCGACGCCAAGGGCCGCGCCAGCCTGCCGGGGGTCTCGGCGAACCGCTCCCGTCAGGTCCTCGCCGGCGCGCTGGTCATCGAGTCCGTCATGGACCTCGTCGGCATCGAGAGCCTCGCGGTGTGTCCGTGGGCCCTGCGCGAGGGGATCATCCTGCAGCACCTGGACGCGCTGCCCGAGCCCTGAGCGCGCCGCGACCGCGACCTGGCGGCGCCGCGGAACGGCTGTCGACGAGCCGTAGACCTGCGGGCGAGCTGGGTGACCTCCGCGTCGCGCTCGCGCCCGCCGGCGCCACCGCCGGGCCGGACCCGCAGCAACTGCGGCCTCGGTCGGGCTGCGTAAGCTGGAGCACATGGCGTCGCAGGGGCATCC
>JAVTVZ010000142.1:47268-49192 GCA_032229625.1 Dermatophilaceae bacterium
CTGCGGCCTCGGTCGGGCTGCGTAAGCTGGAGCACATGGCGTCGCAGGGGCATCCGGCTCGCCCGGACTCACAGGGTCCGCGGGTCACGCTGTCGACCTCGTCCGTCTACCCGATGGGGGTGGCTGCGGCCTTCGATGTCGCGGCGCGGTTGGGCTACGACGGGGTCGAGGTCATGGTCTTGTCCGACCCGATCACTCAGGACGCGGCGTCGCTGCGGCGGCTCTCGGCGCGTCACGAGGTGCCGGTCACGTCGCTGCACGCGCCGACGCTGCTGGTCGCCCAGCGCGTCTACGGCGCGTCCGAGCCGTGGACGAAGATCGACCGCACGATCGACCTGGCCGTGGAGCTGGAGTGCCCGACGATCGTGCTGCACCCGCCCTTTCGGTGGCAGCGCGACTATGCGGCGACGTTCATCGACGGGGTCGCGACCCGCGAGCACGACCGGGACATCACCCTCGCGGTGGAGAACATGTTCCCCTGGCGCGCCCGGCAGACCCACATCCAGGCCTACCTGCCGGCGTGGGACCCGGTGCCCCAGCCCTACGACCACGTGACGATTGACCTGTCGCACGCGGCGACCGCCGGCAGCGACGTGCTGGCGATGCAGGAGGCGCTCGGGGCTCGGCTCGCGCACGTGCACCTGGCCGACGGCAGCGGCTCGATGAAGGACGAACACCTCGTGCCCGGTCGCGGCGCGCAGCCGTGCGGCGAATTCCTCGCCCGGCTCGCCGGCGTGGGCTTCACCGGTGACGTCGCCGTCGAGGTCAACACGCGGCGCGGCGGCGGCCGCAGCCGCGAGCGTGACCTCGTGGAGTCGCTGGACTTCGCGCGGCGGCACCTGCGGTCGCAGCCGGCGGGCAGCGACGCCACGGTCGGTGTCGCCGGCGGCGGGTCGCTCGCCGTCCCCGACAGCGGGTCGCTCGGCCCCGACAGCGCAGCGGACGGCAGCGGCGGGGGGTCGCGGTGAGCCGGACCGGCGCGACGTCGGATCTGCTCGCCCGGATGGCGCTCGACGCGCGGGTCCGGCGCTTCGCGGAGGCGCCGCGGCTGGGCACGTCGTTCGTGCGGCACAACGTCGCGGGGGAGTCGCTGAGCAGCGCGCTGGAGGTGACCGGCGAGCTGCTCGTGCGCGGCCGCCGGGTCAGCCTCGCCTATCTCGGCCCGGACCCGCTCGACGCCGCCCAGGCCCGGGACCACCGCAAGAAGCTGCGCAAGCTGCTGCGCAAGCTCACGCAGGCCGGGTATGCCGAGCAGGCCCGCGCGGACATCAGCCTCGGGTTGTGCCTGCTGGGGGCGACGCTGCCCCGCGACGGGCTGGCGACGGCGGCCGCGATGGTCGGCGAGGTCGCCGCGGGCGCCGCGCAGGCGGGCACGCGGGTCACGGTGGAGGCCGAGCCGGACCTGGACCAGGGGCAGGTCATCGACGTCGTCCTCGCGCTGCGCGAGCAGGGCGCCGACGTCGGCGTGGCGCTGCCGGCGAGCGTGCTGCGCACCGCGAGCGACTGCGGCGCCCTCGTGGCCGCCGGTGCCCGGGTGCGCCTCGACCGCGGCCAGGTCGGCATCCCCGGGGCCGTGGCGCGGCGCGCCGAGGCCGACCGCGCCTACGTGCGCTGCCTGCAGGTGCTGCTCGCCGGCACGGCCGCACAGCCCGCCGAGCACCGCACCGTGCCGACGATCTCGACGCCCGACCACCGGCTGCTGCGGATCTGCGAGCAGCTCGCGGCCGGCCACGGGCTGGGCGCCCGTGACGTCGAATACCAGCTGCGGTATGCCGAGCGGCCGCGCCGCCAGTGCGTCGTCGCCGACCGCGGCGGCCTGATGCGGGTCTACCTGCCCTACGGGCCCGACTGGTACCCCTATCTGGTGGAGCGGATCGGCGATCGGCCGCAGGATGCCGTCACGCTGCTGCGCGCCCCGGGCGTG
>JAVTVZ010000143.1:0-2834 GCA_032229625.1 Dermatophilaceae bacterium
TCTCGGTCGGGCGCGGCGGTGGCGTGATCCGCGGTGCGGTTGTCCTCCAGATCCGGACGTTCGGTCCGACGAGGGGGAGAGCGGCTCCTGCGGGTCACGGGCCGGCGCGTGACGTGAGCGACGGGTGACGTGAGCAAGGCGACGCCGTTCGCGCGGCGTGGCGCCCACCTCTCGTCGCAGGCGGCGGCATGGTGGTCGGGCGGTCGCGAGTGTGGCCGGCGCCATGCGTGATCGGCGTGATCGGCGTGATCGGATCGCCGTGATCGGCGTGGCGGCAGCCGGGCGCAGGGTAGGTCGGCCGCCGTGGCGGGATGGTTTCGCGCGGCGCGGTGGTTGGCAGGTGGCATATCGGAAGGCCCGCTCGGTGCGGGTCGGCAGATCGGGGCGGCGTCCCGTCGGCCGCGGGTGAAGGAGGCGTCATGGTGGTCGTGTTGCGGCGCGAGGTCGGCGACGTGCTGCGCACTCGTCGGGTCGACCTCGGCCAGACCCTGCGTGACGTCTCGGCGAAGGCCTCGGTGTCGCTGGGATACCTCAGCGAGGTCGAGCGCGGGGAGAAGGAAGCCTCCTCGGAGTTGCTCGCCAGCATCTGTGCGGCGCTCGAGCTGCCCATGTCGGCGATGCTGCGCGATGTCTCCGACCGCGTCGAGCGCGCGGAGAATGTCGCTGCCCCCGTCACGCTGCCGGTCCGCCCGGCGCAGGATGCCCCGGTCCGCCGCTCCGCGGCCTGAGACCCCCCGTCCGAAGACCTCGTCGGAAGACCTCGTCCGAAGACGCTGGCCCGAGACCCCGGCCAGATACTCGTTGCGCTCGCTGCGGCTGTCCCACCCACGGCACGTCGCCCGCGGCAAAGATGTCCCGCCGGCCGTGGCAGGGATGTCCCGTCGGCCGTGGCAGGGATGTCACGCCGGCCGTGGCAGGGATCCCGCGTCGGCCGTGGCAGGGATCCCGCGTCGAGGCCTCCGCTGGCGAGACGCCGGGCCCGAGGACTGAAGGTGGCCCGCGCCCTCGGGAGCCCTCGCTGGTGCCCGAGCGCCTTGCGGCTCACCGTCGCAGCCGCAGCCCCTGGGGAGTCAGGTGGAAGCCGGCCGCGGTCAGCGCGTCGGCGAGCGGATGGTTCGCGCCGAGCAGGCGCTGCCCGTCGACCCGGCTGACCGTCCATGCGCCGACCGCGCCGCGGCGCACGGCGCTCGCCAGCGCGCGGGCGGCCGCGTCGAGGTCGTCGGGGTCGCGGCTCCAGGTGAGCACCGTGCGGCCGCCGCGCTCGAGATAGAGGACGAGCTCTCCGTCGCGCAGCACCACGAGCGCGCCCGCCTTGCGGCCCGGCCGGTGACCGATGTCGGTGACCGGACCCTCGGGCGTGCCCTCCCCGGCCGCGCGGGCCGCGCCCGAGGCCGTCGCACCCACGATGGTCGCCGCTGTGGTCGCACCCGCGGTGGTCGCACCCGCTGTGGCTGCGGTCGCTGTGGCTGCACCCGCGGGGGTCACACCCGCGGTGGTCGCGCCGGCGGTGGTCGCACCGGCGGCGGCCGCACCCGCTCTGACCGCGCCCGCACCCGCTCTGACCGCACCTGCGGTGGCCGCGCGTCCTGCGGTCGCGTCGGCGGTGGCGGCGCCCCCGGGTGTCGGCCAACTCAGGGCGGCGCCGTAGGGGTTCGCGGGATCCGTCGCTGCGAGCAGGAGCGTGTCGTCCCGCGCGCCTCCAGGCGCCTCGCTCAGGGAGCCCGCCCACCCGCGCCCGGCAGCGCTCGGCGCGGCAGAGTCGCTCCCGGCCGCGCCGCGGGCGGCTCCGGGCCGCCCCGCTGACGTCTCGAACCGGCCGGGCAGGCCGCGGCCGTCGCCGACGCCGACGCCTCCTGCGCCGCCCGAGCCGCCCGCGTCGCCCGGCCTGCCCGCGTCCCCCGGTGGGCCGTCGGGGTCGCGGGTGCGCAGCATGTCGATGGCGGCGGGCGGGGCGAACTGGGCGGCGCCCAACCCTTCGACGAGGTAGCCGCGCCGCACCCTCCCGACCTCTTCCGCCCGCGCGAGCACCCGGTAGATCGCCGCGAAACCACCGCTGACGTCCTCGGCGACCGCCGCGCCGCGGGTGACGACGCCGTGACGCAGCAGCAGCAACTCCGCGGCCGTGACTGCGCGGGTCGTCGGGTCCAGCGCGGGGCGGGGGAGCAGACTCCACCGGCCCGCGAGAGCACCGGACCGCCCGCCCACCCCGGCTGACACCCCCCGTGCGGCTGACGCGGCGGCTGCCGCCGCCGCGCCGGCGTGGGCGGAGGATCCGACGCCGCCCAACGACCCCAGCCCGGTGCCGCGGCGCGAACCGAGCCGTCGCGCGGCAGGCGGGGGACGGCGTCGTCGATGCGCGCCGCCACCGTCGATGCGGGCCCGCACGGCGGCGAAGCTGTCGGTCGTCACCAGGCCCGCGGCCGCCAGCTCCCAGAGCATCGCCTCGATGTCGCCCACCCCGGCGCCCTCGCGCGTGAGCAGCCGCTGGAGCGTGTCGGCGTGATAGCCCGCGCCGTCGTCGAGGAGCCCCAACAACGCGCTCTCCCCGGGCCCGATCGCGCTGCCCTGCCCGGATCCGTCGTCGGTGCTAGCCGAGGCCCCTGCGGCGGTGGCCGCCTCAGCCTGCGCCCCAGCGTTCGACCCGGTGTTCGACCCGGTGTTCGACCCGGAGTGCGCGCCAGAGGGCGCGGACGTGCCCGCGCCGGTGTGCGCGGTGGTGCCCGCCCCGGTGCCTGCGCCCGCTGATCGCGCGCGCCCTGCGTGCTCGGACGGCGCCGTGTCGGCCGGCCCCGTGTCCGCTGTCGTTGTGTCCGCTGTCGTCGTGGTGGCTGTCG
>JAVTVZ010000143.1:2934-6022 GCA_032229625.1 Dermatophilaceae bacterium
GGCTGTCGCTGTCTCTGGTGTCGTCGTGTCGGGCGTCTCCGCGTCGCCTGCCGCGGTGTCGGCCGCGGTGTCGGCCGGCTCCGGCGCCGTCCACTCCGGTGCGGTGGGTGCGAGGGTCAGCGGTGCAGTCGCCGTGGGGTGCAACGAGATCCACAGGTCGCCGCCGGGGATCGTGCCGTGCGCCTGCCAGACGACCTCGCCCGAGGCGAGCGCCTCGTCGAGCAGGTGCGGCGCGTAGTCCCGCACGCGAGCCGGCAGGACGAGCGACTCCCAGGCGCTCGCCGGGATCCGCGCCCCGGCCAGCTGCTCGACCGCTTCGAGCAGCCCGTCGAGGCCACGCAGGCGCCCCGGCACCGACTGCCACCGCGGCAGGAAGCGCGCCAGCTCCCGCGGCGACACCGCCTCCAGCTCGGCGCGCAGGCCCGCGAGCGAGCGGCGCTTGAGCCGTCGCAGGACCTGGGCGTCGCAGACGTCGTCGCCGTGGTCCCAGCCCGCGCGCCCGCGCTCGCCGAGGTCCTCGCCGCGCTCCACGCCTGCGTCCTCGTCAGGATCGCCGCCGGCGACCGCGCCGAGGGACGCGTCGTCGAGTGGCGCGGTGTCGAGCGGCGCGGTGTCGACCGACGCGGTGTCGACCGGCGCAGTCTCGACCGGCCCGGCGTCGCGCAGTTCGAGCGGTCGCAGCGGCCCCTGGACGAGCTGGCCGGAGGCGACGAGCGACCCGAGCACGAGGCGCACGACGTCGCGGGCCAGGCCGAAGCGCCGCACGATCTGCACCGGCGGGAAGGGCCCGCGGGTCGCCGCATACCTCGACACCAGGCTCCGGATCGCGTCGTCTCGTGGCTCGAGGAACGCCTCGGGCACCCCGACGGGCAGCGCCACGCCGAGCGCGTCGCGCAGCAACCCCGCGTCCTCGACGCCGGCCCACATCGGCGTGCCGGCGATCCGGACCTCCAGGACACGCCGGGAGTGGGTCAGATCGGCGAGCCACCCGTCGACCTCGTCGCGGACCTCCGCCCGGGTGCGCGCCGTGATCTGCGATGTCGTCAGCGGCCCGAGCCGGCGCAGCATGTCGGTGACGTCCTCGCCGTGGCGGCAGGCCCGCTCGGGCGTCAGCTGTTGCAGCTGCGCCTCGACGTCGAGCACCGCTTGCGGGTCGAGCAGGTCGCGCACCAGCGCCCCGTCGGTGCCGAGCAGGTCGGCCAGCAGCCCTGGATCCAGGGCCAGCGCGGCGGCGCGACGCTCGGCCAGCGGGGAGTCGCCCTCATACAGGAACTGCGCGACATAACCGAACATGAGGCTGCGCGCGAAGGGCGACGCCGACGGGGTCTGCACGTGGGCGATCTGCACGCGGCCGGACTCGATGGCCGTGAGCAGGTCCCGCAGCGCGGGCACGTCGAAGACGTCCTGCACGCACTCGCGGACGGCCTCGAGCACGACGGGGAACTGCGGGTAGCGCGACGCGACCTGCAGCAGGTGCGCGGCCCGCTGCCGCTGCTGCCACAGCGCGCGGCGTCGCCCCGGGTCGCGGGAGGGCATGAGCAGCGACCGCGTCGCGCACTCGCGGAAGCGCGACGCGAAGAGCGCCGAACCGCCCAGCTCGCGGGTCACCAGCTCCATGACGTCCTGCGCGGGCGGCAGCACCGCCTCGGCGAGCCGAGCCGCCCAGGCCCGGTCGTCGTGCTCGACGTCGATGTCGGGCAGGCTGATGACGATGCCGTCGTCGCCGTGCATGACCTGCACGTCGAGCTCGAACTGCTCGCGCAGCCGCGCGCCGATGCACAGCGCCCACGGCGCATGCACCTGAGCCCCGTAGGGGGAGTGCAGGACGATGCGCCAGTCGCCCAGCTCGTCGCGGAATCGCTCGAGGACGAGGTGCCGGTCGTCGGGCACCCGCTGCGTGGCCTGGGCCTGCTCGTCCAGATAGGCGAGCAGGTTGTCGATCGCCCAGTCGTCCAGGCCCGCGCCGGCCAGGCGCTCGCGTGCGGGCTGCGGTCCCGCCCGGTGCAGCTCGCGCACGAACGAGCCGACGGCCGCGCCGAGCTCGCTGCCGCGGCCGATGCCGTCGCCCTTCCAGAAGGGAAGCCGACCCGGTGCGCCCGGCGCCGGCGTGACGAGCACCCGGTCATAGGTGATCTCCTCGATGCGCCAGGAGGAGGTGCCGAGCGTGAAGACGTCGCCGACGCGCGATTCGTAGACCATCTCCTCGTCCAGCTCGCCCACGCGCCGCGCGCCGCCCTCCGCGCCGGCGAGGAACACCCCGAAGAGCCCCCGGTCGGGGATCGTGCCGCCGCTGGTCACCGCGAGCCGCAGCGCCCCCGGCCGCCCGGACAGCACGTCGGTCGCGCGGTCCCACACGATCCGCGGCCGCAGCTCGGCGAACTCTTCGCTGGGGTAGCGCCCGGCGAGCATGTCGAGCACCGAGTCCAGCACGGCTCGGGTCAGCTGCCGGTAGGGCGCGGTCCGGCGCATGAGCGCCAGCAGGTCGGTGCCGGTCCAGTCGTCCTGGGCGCACATGGCGACGACCTGCTGGGCGAGCACGTCCAGGGGGTTGGCGGGGATGCGCAGCTCCTCGATCGCGCCGGCACGCATGCGCTCGACGACCACCGCCGACTGCACGAGGTCGCCGCGGAACTTGGGGAAGAAGACCCCGCGGGAGGTGGCTCCGACCTGATGGCCGGCGCGGCCCACCCGCTGCAGGGCGCTGGCGACCGTCGGCGGCGACTCGACCTGCACGACGAGGTCGACGGCGCCCATGTCGATGCCCAGCTCCAGGCTGCTCGTCGCGACGACCGCCGGGAGCCGGCCGCTCTTGAGGTCGTCCTCGATGGCCGCCCGTGCCTCCTTGCTCACCGACCCGTGATGCGCCCGCGCGATGGTCCCCGGGGCTCCCGCGGACACCCCGGAGGCGAGGATCTGCGCCGGTGGCGACGACGGTGACCGGGCACCGCGCCCGGCCGCGGTCGGATCGGCCGGACCAGCCGATCTCTCGTCCCAGGTCGACTCCACCGAGTGGCCCGGGCCCAGAGCCGCCGTGCCGTCGACGCCGTCGCCGTCGCCGTGGTCGACGCCGTCGCCGTCGCCGTGGTCG
>JAVTVZ010000143.1:6122-7682 GCA_032229625.1 Dermatophilaceae bacterium
CGTCGCCGTGGTCAACGCCGTCGGCGTCGTCGACGACCGCCGCCGCGGCGTCGAGTCGCTCCTGCCACAGCTCGTTGAGCCGCGCGGTCAGCCTCTCGGCGAGCCGGCGGGAATTGACGAAGACCAGCGTCGAGCGATGGGTGGTGATCAGGTCGAGCACGCGCTCCTCGACGTGCGGCCAGATCGAGGCCGTGCGGGCCGGATCAGGGGCGACCGCCGGTGGAGCCCACACATCGTCCTCGGAGGCCCCCGGCCCTCCCGCCGCAGCGGGAGGGGAGGCGGGGCCGCCGAACTCGGACAGGTCGGGGACGGGCACCTGCACCCGCAGGTCCCACGTCTTGGTCGACGGCGGCTGCACGACCCGCACCGGCGCCCCGCCGGTCAGGAAGGACGCGACCGCCTCGACCGGGCGCACTGTCGCCGACAACCCGATGCGCTGCGCCGGCCGAGGCAGGAGCGCATCGAGCCGCGCGAGACTCACCGCCAGGTGAGCGCCGCGCTTGGTGCCCGCGACCGCGTGGATCTCGTCGATGATGACCGTCTCGACGCCGCGCAGCGCCTCGCGCGCCGCGGAGGTGAGCAGCAGGAAGAGCGACTCCGGCGTCGTGATGAGGATGTCCGTGGGATGCCTGGCGAAGGCCCGCCGCTCCTGCGCCGGGGTGTCTCCGGAGCGCACCCCGACCCGCACGCTCGGGGCGGGCAGCCCGAGGCGGCGGGCCGCCCCCGCGATCCCCACGAGCGGGGAGCGCAGGTTGCGCTCGACGTCGACCGCGAGCGCCTTCAGCGGCGAGACATACAGCACCCGGCACGTCTCCGGCGGCGGATCGGCCTCGTCGGTCGCGCGCGAACTGAGCCGGTCCAGGGCCCAGAGGAAGGCCGACAGCGTCTTGCCCGAGCCGGTCGGCGCAACGACGAGGGTGTGCTCTCCGGAGGCGATCGCGTCCCACGCCTGCTCCTGCGCGCTCGTCGGGCCCGCGAAGGCCCCCGTGAACCAGGCGCGAGTCGCCGGTGAGAAGCGGGCCAGCACCGAGGCGTCCGCGACCATCGGAGCACCACCTGCCTTCCTCGCGGCCACGATCCGCGCCGCACACCGTCCGTCCCGGTGATCTCCGGGACGGAACACAACCTCTCACCCGGCACCGACAAGATTCGCCGCGCCGCCCTGGCCAGGCCCTGACCAGCGATGATGCGGGTGAGGGTCAGGATCGGCGGGGCGAGGGCCCCGGCGGGGCGGGCGCCGGCGCGGGCAGGGGCGGGCCGGTGACGCGTGCGGCGATGGTTGACTGTCCGGATGCGACTCAGCGAATTCTGGCGGCTCATGGACGACGAATTCGGCGGCGCCTACGCCCGCACCCTCGCGGCCCATCAGAGCCTGCCCGACGTCGGCGGCCGCACCGCCGACGAGGCGATCGCCGCGGGCACCGCGCCGCGGGCGGTGTGGCTGGCGATGTGCGAGCAGATGCAGGTGCCGCCGGCGCGGCGGCTCGGCGTCGACCGGCCGGTCCGCGATCGCGGTCGGGACTGAGCGCGACCGCGACCGAGCCTGCACGAGGACCGAGC
>JAVTVZ010000144.1:0-7283 GCA_032229625.1 Dermatophilaceae bacterium
TCCGCCAGCTCGCTGAAGGCGGCCTGATGAATCGTCTCCTTGTAGGACTCGTGCATCGCCTCCTCGAGACGCTTCTTGGCATTGCGCGGCCGCTCGGCGTCGAGGTGATTCGTGGCCTCCGACCGCACGGCACGATGGCCCCGCAGGGATTCCAGAGCAGCGAGGAACCAGGCCTCGTATTCACGAACGGCCACACCGATGACCAGGCTGTCGTCCGGCGGCAGGACCGCGTGGACCGCTGCTCGTAGCCGGATCGGGTCGTCGTCACCAAGGTCGCACAGCACGACGACGATTCCGTGATCAGCGGCCCGAGCCCGCTGCAGCCGGTAGGCGTCGGTGAGCCGAGAGGTGGTGAAGTCCGTGCGAGGAATGCGGTGGGGCTTGCTGGTCAGCGGGTAGTGGCCGCGCTCGGCGCAGATCCGGCGCAGCAGGATCGGCAGGGCGGCCACCTCGCCATGACCCTCGACGATCGACGTGATCCGTCGCGGCGAGTCGTCCGGCGCTGTCACGAGAAGAGATCCATCTGGCCCGGTCCGGGATCCGCGGGGAGGATCTGGTCGACGCGCAGCAATTCACCGGCGGTGAACAGCCGTTCCCGCAGCGCCATTCGGCCGGCGGCGTCGAGTGAATTGACGGTCGTGATGCCCTCGTCGGCGCGGACGGCGAGGAGCTCTTCGGGCATGACCGAGGCATCCAGCAGGTCGGGACTATGGCTCGTGGCGAGGACTTGTCGGCTCTCGGCGGCGGCGCGCAGCGCCTCCAGCAGCATGCCTGCGGCGGCGGGGTGCAGGGCCGACTCGGGCTCCTCGATCGCGACCGGGCTCAAGAACGGCAGATCTGTTGCGAAGAGAGCCGTCAGCACACCGAGTGCGCGCAATGTGCCATCGCTCATCGACGACGCTTGGAACGTCCACGGATTCGGCGCGCCCGCGACCCGCTGCCGGAATTCCAGGGTCTCCCACGCGCCCATCGCGCGGCGCTGCACCGATTCCACCCCCGGCACGATGAGCCGCAGGTACTCCTCGATACGCAGCTTCAGCTCGGGTTGGGTGCGGCTCAGGGTGGCCAGGACGCTCGCAATATTGGCGCCGTCGCGGGCGAGGATGTCGCCCGGATCGGGTTTCTGTGGCTGGCGCATGACGTCGGGATTGAGGTTGTAGACGTTGCAGCCGGCAAGGCCGTCGAAGACACCTCGGAACTCGGGCAGTCCGGAGAGGGAGACCAGGTAGAGGCGATCGGCTGTGGCGCGGGGCAGAGGTACGGGCAGGTCCGAGTGCACGACCTCCCCGTCCCGGACCTCCACGCTGACGCCGGACGTGCCGAATTCGGCACGCTCGACGCGGCAGGACTCATGCGTGACGCGGTAGTCCCCGCCCTTGACCGCGCCGATCTGGAACGCGTAGGTGGCGCTGAAGGCATCCGTGCCCACGTCCAGGCGGAGGCCGAAGTGCGTGGGGTGGCCCGTCGAGCGGCGGCGGATCTCCGCGACCCCACCGCGATCACGCAGCGCGTTGTCGAGGGTTTCGTTGAGGGCTTGGGAGACGAATCGCAGGCCGTCGACGATGTTGGATTTCCCGGAGCCGTTCGGGCCGACGAGGATCGTGAACGGCCCCAGGTGCACGTCGCACGACGCGATGCTGCGGTAGTGGCGCAGCTGAATTCGCCGGATATCGAAACGCGCGCGACCGGACATACGGCGAACGATAGCTCCTGGCAGTCGTCCGCCTCGGCATGCCGGGGCCGGGCCTGGGGGGTCACCCGGCGGTCACCGGGCACGGAAACGCGGTCGCGGTGTCGCGTTAGGCTGGCGAGATGCCCGAGGCCCCCGATCCCGCCGAGGCCCCGCGGCCCGCGCCCGACGGCGCTGCTCCGCGTGGTCGATCGCGCGGTCGTCGCCCGGCGCGCTCGGGCCCCCGCCGCGCCACCGAGCCGGAGAGCAGGCGAAGCCGCGACGGCCGGCCGCCGGCGGCGCGGCAGGGGGAGGACGCGCGCTCGCGGGAGGCCCGCCGCCAGGCGCGGGAGGCTCAACGCGCGCGCCGCGCGGAGTCGGCGGCGGCGCTGACGATCACTTACCCCGAGCAGCTGCCGGTCAGCGAGCGGCGCGACGACATCGCGGCGGCGATCCGGGACCACCAGGTCGTCATCGTCGCGGGGGAGACGGGCTCGGGCAAAACGACGCAGCTGCCGAAGATCTGCCTCGAGCTCGGCCGCGGCGTGGCCGGGCAGATCGCGCACACCCAGCCCCGCCGGATCGCGGCGCGTTCGGTCGCCGAGCGGATCGCCGACGAACTCGACGTCGAGTTGGGCGAGCAGGTCGGCTATCAGGTGCGCTTCACCGACCAGTCGAGCCGAGACACGCTCCTCAAGGTGATGACCGACGGCGTGCTCCTCAACGAGCTGCAGCGCGACCGTGACCTGCGCCGCTACGACACGATCATCATCGACGAGGCCCACGAGCGGTCCCTCAACATCGACTTCATCCTCGGCTACCTCAAGCAGCTCCTGCCGCGCCGCCCCGACCTCAAGGTCATCGTCACCTCGGCGACGATCGACCCGGAGAAGTTCGCGCATCACTTTGCGCGCGAAGGCCGCCCGGCGCCGATCATCGAGGTCTCCGGGCGCACCTATCCCGTCGAGATCCGCTACCGGCCGCTCGTGCGGCAGCAGCCGAGCCGCATGCCGGGCGGGCAGCTCGAGGACGTCGAGATCGACCAGGTCACCGGCATCGTCGAGGCCGTCGAGGAGCTGTGGACCGAGCGCGGCGCCGCCGATCGCGCCCGCGACGGCGGCGGCGAGGACATCCTCGTCTTCCTCTCCGGCGAGCGCGAGATCCGCGACGCCGCCGACGCCCTGAGTGGCCTCAAGCTGCCGGGCACGCAGATCCTGCCGCTCTTCGGCCGGCTCTCGGCCGCCGAGCAGCATCGCGTCTTCTCCCGCCACTCCGGGCGCCGGGTCGTGCTCGCGACGAACGTCGCCGAGACGTCCCTGACCGTCCCCGGCATCCGGTATGTCGTCGACGCCGGCACCGCGCGCATCTCCCGCTACTCCCAGCGCCTCAAGGTCCAGCGCCTGCCGATCGAGCCGATCAGCCAGGCGAGCGCCAACCAGCGCTCGGGCCGCTCGGGCCGCGTCGCCGACGGCATCGCGATCCGCCTTTATGCCGAGGAGGACTACGAGGGGCGGCCGGAATTCACCGACCCGGAGATCCTGCGGACCAACCTCGCGAGCGTCATCCTGCAGATGACGGCGCTCGGCCTCGGTGACCTCGCGAAGTTCCCCTTCGTCGACCGCCCGGACTCGCGGATGGTCGCCGACGGCGTCCGGCTGCTCCACGAGCTCGGCGCGATCGACCCCGAGGAGCCCGACCCGCGACGCCGCCTCACCGACGTCGGCCGGCGCCTCGCGCGGCTTCCCGTCGACCCCCGCCACGCCCGGATGCTCGTCGAGGCCGACCGGCGCGGCGTCCTGCGCGAGGTCGCCGTCATCGTCGCGGCGCTCTCGATCCAGGACGTCCGCGAGCGACCCGCCGAGCAGCAGACCCAGGCCGACCAGCAGCACGCCCGCTTCAAGGACGAGCACTCGGACTTCGTCACGATCCTCAACCTGTGGAAGTACCTGCGTGACCAGCAGAAGGCGCTGTCGGGCAGCGCGTTCCGCCGCATGGCCAAGAGCGAATACCTGCACTACCTGCGCATCCGCGAGTGGCAGGACCTCGTGGCTCAATTGCGCTCGGCGACAAAGGACCTCGGGCTCGACTGGCCGAGCGGCCGGCTCGGCGCCGACAGCGACACCGACGTCGACGGCATCCACCGCAGCCTCCTCGCCGGCCTGCTCAGCCACGTCGGGCTGCGCGACCCCGACCGCCGCGACTACCTCGGCGCGCGCGGGGCGCGGTTCGCGATCCAACCCGGCTCGACGCTGTTCCGCCGGCCGCCCGACTGGGTGATGTCCGCCGAGCTCGTCGAGACGACGCGGCTGTGGGCGCGCACCAACGCGACGACCGACCCGACGTGGATCGAGGAGGCCGCTGGGCACCTCGTCAAGCGGCAGTACGGCGAGCCTCGCTGGAGCAAGAGCCGCGCCGGGGCCGTCGCGACCGAGCGCGTCACCCTCTACGGCGTGCCGCTCGTCGCGGACCGCACGGTCGCTCTCGGCGCGATCGATCCGGTCACCTCTCGCGACCTCTTCATCCGTCATGCGCTCGTCGAGGGCGACTGGCAGACGCCGCACCGCTTCTTCCACGACAACCGCAAGCTCCTGGATTCCCTCGCCGAGCTGGAGTCGCGGGCGCGGCGCCGCGACATCCTCGTCGACGACGACACGCTCGTGCAGTTCTACGACGAGCGCCTGCCCGATCGGGTCGTCTCCGGTGCGCACTTCGACGCGTGGTGGAAGACGGCGCGGCGCGAGCAGCCGGACCTGCTGACCTTCACCGAGGACCTGCTCGTCAACGAGGCGGCGGCCGACGCGATCGACGCCGACGCCTACCCGCACGTCTGGGAGCAGGGCGAGCTGCGGCTGCGCCTGACCTACCAGTTCGAGCCGGGCGCCGACGCCGACGGGGTCACCTGCCACATCCCCATCGAGCAGCTCAACCAGGTCCGCGACGTCGGCTTCGACTGGCTCGTGCCCGGGATGCGCGAGGAGCTCGCGACCGCCCTCGTGCGCGCCCTGCCCAAGGCGACCCGCAAGCACTTCGTCCCGGCCCCCGACCGGGCGCGGGCCGCGCTCGCGCACGCCGACCCGACCCGGGGCAGCATCACCGACGAGCTCGCCTCCGGCCTGTATGTCGTCACCGGCCACCGGGTGCCGCCCGGAGACTGGGACGCGACGAAGCTGCCCGATCACCTGCGGATGACGTTTCGCGTCGAGGGGCCGGGCGCGGGCCGGCCCGACGGGCGCGCGCCGCGTGGTGGGCGCGGTCGTCGCGCACCCGGCCGGCAGGTGCTCGGCGAGGGCAAGGACCTCGCGGCGCTGCAGGCGCAGCTCGCCGGTTCGATGCGCACGACGATGGCCAAGGCCGCCGCCGACGCGGGCCTGGAGCGGGAGGGCCTGACGGGTTGGGACCTCGGCGAGCTGCCGGAGACGTTCGAGCGGCGCCGCGGCGACCGGGTGGTGCAGGGCTTCCCGGCGCTGGTCGACGACGGGGCCAGCGTGTCCGTGCGGGTGCTGGCGGGTCGGGCCGAGCAGGAGGCCGCGACCCGCGCCGGCGTGCGGCGGCTGCTGCTGCTCAACACGACCGTGCCGTGGCAGCGGATCCTGGGGCTGATGACCAACTCCCAGAAGCTCGCGCTCGGCCATAACCCACACAAGAGTGTGCAGTCGCTGCTCGACGACGCGCTCGCCGCGGCCGTCGATGCGATCGTCGCGCAGCGACCTGCGGCCGTGCGCACCCCGGACGATTTCGATGTCGCGCTCCGGGACGTGCGCCGGCAGGTCGTCCCGACGGTCCTGGAGATCGTCGAGCTGCTGCACCCGATCCTGGACCGCACCCGCGAGGTCCGCCTGGCCCTGGACGCCTCGACGAGCCCCGCCGCGGCCGCCCTGCGCGCCGACGTCGCCGCCCAGCTCGACGCCCTGGTCTACGACGGTTTCGTCGCCGCGACCGGCCTGCCCCAGCTGCGCGGGCTGCCGCGATACCTCGCCGCGATCCTCGAGCGCCTCGACAAGGGGCCGAGTGATCTGCGACGGGACGCCGAGCGCGCCCAGACCGTCGCGACCGTGCAGGCCGAGCTCGACACGCTGCGCGCCGCGCTGCCGGCCGGTGAGCGCGACGCGCCCGACGTCGTCGCGCTGCGCTGGATGATCGAGGAGCTGCGGGTCAGCCTCTTCGCCCAGCGTCTGGGCACCGCCTACCCCGTCTCGGCGAAGCGGATCTACACCGCGATGGACCGCGTCGAGGACGACCACGACCTGCCCCTGCGGTAGCCGGACCGGTCGCCGGATAGGTCGTCTCGGCGGCCCCGCGGGCGGGCGCGACGCGCGGGCGGTGCGCCACGCCGATGCCACGTCCGGCGTGTCCGGGGAACACGCCGATGCCAGGATGGCGTTGACGCCCTCGCCGTATGTCGAGGTGCCGTGAGCGCTGCCGCGATGTCGGGGCGACCTCGGGCACGGCGTCGCCAGGTGAGTTGCGAGGAGGAGAAGACGTGCAGGATCCCGACGGGCTGTTCCGCCTGGAGACGGACATCGACCCGGTCGATGCCGCCGCGCCCGTGTTGGTCGTCGCGCTCGCCGGCTTCTTCGACGCGGGGTCGGCGCAGGCGCTGCTCGTGCGGCACCTCATGGACACCTATGACCCGCAGGTCGTCGCGACGTTCGACATCGACCAGCTGCTCGACTACCGCGGGCGCCGCCCGGTGATGACCTACGAGTCGGACCACTGGGGCGACTACGACGATCCGCTGCTGGCGCTCTACCGCTTCGTCGACGACGCCGGGCAGCCCTTCCTCGTGCTCGCCGGCCCGGAGCCGGACTTCCAGTGGGAGCGGGTCGTCGAGGCGATCGGGCGGCTCGCGCGGCTGCTGCGGGTCGGTCTGGTGATCTCCGTCCACGGCATCCCGATGGCGGTGCCGCACACGCGTCCGCTGGGTGCGTCGTTCCACGCCACCCGCCCCGAGCGTCGCGAGGGCCGCGACTCGGTGATCGGCACGGTCGGGGTGCCGGGATCGCTGGCGGCGCTGCTGGAGTTGCGCATCGGTGAGGCCGGTGGTGACGCGTGCGGCTACGCCGTGCACGTGCCGCATTACCTCGCGCAGTCCGAATACCCGCCCGCGGCGCTGACGGCCCTGGAGTCGATCGTCGAGCAGACGGGTCTGAGTCTGGACCCGGAGGCGCTGCGGGTCGCCGCGGCCGAGACGATGCAGGTCGTCGCCTCCGAGCTCGAGGGGTCGCCCGACGCGGCCGAGCTCGTCGCGACCCTGGAGGAGCAGTACGACACCCGCGTCGAGGAGCCGTCGCCGGCCGAGGCGCTCCTGGACGATCAGGGCCGGGTCCCGACCGCCGACCAGCTCGGCGCCGAATTCGAGGCGTTCCTGCGTCAGGAGACCGACCGGGGTCAGTGACGGCGCCGGGATCGTCCCGGCGCCGTCACGCGCCGCCTGTCGGAGCCCGTGTGTCAGACCCCGTGTGTCAGACCTTGGTGTAGCGGGCGCGGAAGAAGCTGTAGACGCCGTAGCAGGCGATGCCGAGGGCGACGGCGCCGAGCAGCCATGGCCCGAAGGGCTGCCGCACGATCCACGTCAGGGCGCCGCCGAGGCCGGTCGACTGCGAGGCGTCCTTGC
>JAVTVZ010000145.1:0-7152 GCA_032229625.1 Dermatophilaceae bacterium
GGGCGCCGCGGCGCCCGTCATGGTCGGGGTGAGCCTAGTGCGGCCCCTCTACGATCGCGGCCATGAAGCGCACCCGCGATCCGCGCCGCGACCTGGCCGGCGACCCGCTCCCGGGCGTCGGCGCGACCGCTGCCGCGGGCTCCGAGGCCGCCGCCGTCGCCGGAGCGGGGTCCGAGCGCGGGGGTTCGGAGGCGGACGTCGCCGCGGCGCGGGCACGAGCGGGGCGCCTCTGGGCGCACGCACGGGCGCGGTCGCCGCTGCTGGACCGGGTCGTCCGCGCGGTCGAGCACTATCGCAGCCATCAGGCCTCGACCCTCGCGGCGGCCGTCACCTACTACGCCTTCCTGTCGTTCTTCCCGGTGCTCGCTCTCGCGTTCGCCGCTGTCGGACTGATCAGCGCCTGGCTGCCGAGCGCCCGCGGCGCGCTGGAGCAGGGCCTGACGAACGTGTTGCCGGGCATCGTCGGCCCCGGGCCCGGCCAGCTGTCGCTGACCACCCTGGAGGCGGCCGCGGGTCCGGTCGCCGGACTCGGCACCCTCGGCGTCCTCTACGCCGGGCTCAACTGGATCACGAGCATGCGCGTCGCGCTGCAGTCGGTCTTCGACACCCCGGCCTCCGACCGGCCCGGGCTCGTGCGGGCCTACGGGCGTGACGTCGTGGTGCTCGTCGTCATCGGGCTCGTGCTCGTCGCGAGCGTCGGCCTCACCGGCGTGGTCACCGGATACTTCGAGCGCATCGCCGACCTCGTCGGCATCGGGCGCGGGCCGGCGTGGGTCGTCGCGGGCACCTGTGCGGCGCTGGGCGTGGCGGCCAACTACGTGCTCTTCCTCGCGATGTTCCGCCTGCTCGCCGAGCCGCAGGTCGGCACGCGGGGTCTGCGCTCGGGGGCGCTGCTCGGCGGCGTCGGCTTCGAGGTGCTCAAGCAGGCTTCGACGTGGCTGCTCGCCTCGACAGTCCGGCAGCCGGCGTTCCAGGCCTTCGGCATCTCGCTGATCCTGCTCGTGTGGATCTCCTACTTCTCGCGCGTCGTCATGTTCGCCGCCGCGTGGGCCCGGACGGCCGATCGCCGGTAGCGCTCACGCGCCGATAGCCTGTCTCGCATGGCGAATGAGACCGAAGGGCGGGACTCCTCGGTCCAGTCCGTCAACCGGGCCGTGTCGATCCTGCAGGTGCTCGCGCGGCACGGGTCGGCGCGGGTCACCGACATCGCCGGCGAGCTCGACGTGCACAAGTCGACGGTCTCGCGGCTGCTCGCGACCCTCGAGGCGCGCGGACTCGTCGAGCAGAGCGCGGCCCGCGGCAGCTACGTGCTCGGCGACGGCATCACCCTCATCGCCGCGGGCGCGGCGCGGCGACACGATCTGGCCGTCGTCAGCCGCCCCGTCTGCGTCGAGCTCGCCGAGGCCGTCGGCGAGACCGTGACGGTGACGATCCCCGACGACGCCGCGGTGCTCTCGATCGGGCAGGTCACCGGCTCCTGCGTCGTCACGACGATCAACTGGCTCGGGCGGCGCTCGCCGCTGCACGCGACCTCCTCCGGCAAGCTCTTCCTCGCCGCGATGCCGGCGAGCGAGCTCGACGCGCTGCTCGCCGCCGGCCTGGCGGCCTACACCCCGCACACCCTGACCGACGCCGAGGCGCTGCGCGCCGACCTCGACCGCGTCCGCGCGCAGGGGTATGCCGTGACGGCCCAGGAGCAGGAGATCGGGCTTTGCGCGGTGTCGGCGCCGATCACCGACCTCGACGGCGACGTCGTCGCCGCCCTGACGATCTCGGGGCCGTCGTTCCGCCTCACCCCCGAGGCGATCGAGGCGGCGTTGCCGCGGCTGCTCGCCGCGGCCCTGCGCATCTCCGAGCGCAACGGCAGCCCGAAGAAGGGCTGAGGCCCGCGTGGCGACGGTCGGGGCCCCGTCGATCGCACTGCGCAACAGGAGCGAATTCCGCAACAAAAGGACCCTCGGGGTCTTGACGCGGCGCAGGCAGTAGCTGTTTCGTATGACACAACAGTCGCACCAAGCGCACTATGCCGCGAGTGCGCCGATCGAGGAGCCGCCGTGAGCCTGTCCGCCATCGACCCCCTGCTGCAGCCCTTCCGGCTCGGGCCGCTCACCCTGCGCAACCGCGTCGTCAGCACCTCGCACGAGCCCGCCTACGGCGAGGACGGCATGCCCAAGGAGCGCTACCGGCTCTATCACCGGGAGAAGGCCCAGGGCGGCGTCGGCCTGACGATGATCGGCGGCTCGGCGGTCATCGCCCCCGACAGCCCGCCCGCCTTCGGCAACCTGCTGCTCTACAAGGACGAGATCGTGCCGTGGCTGCGGGTGCTCGCCGACGACCTGCACGAGCACGGCGCCGCCGTGATGTGCCAGATCACGCACCTCGGGCGGCGCACCTCCAACTACACCGCCGACTGGCTGCCGGCCGTGTCGGCCTCGCCGCTGCGCGAACCCGCCCACCGCGCCTTCCCCAAGGAGGCCGAGGACTGGGACCTCGACCGGATCGTCGACGACTACGTCAGCGCGGCCCAGCGCTGCCGGGAGGCCGGGCTCGACGGCATCGAGATCGAGGCCTACGGGCACTTCTTCGACAGCTTCCTCAACGGGCTGACCAACCGGCGCACCGACGACTACGGCGGCTCCCCGCAGGCGCGGCTGCGCTTCCCGCGTCGCGTCGTCCGGGCCGTCCGCGCGGCCGTCGGGCCGGACTTCGTACTCGGGCTGCGGCTGGCCGTCGAGGACGACCGGCCCGGGGCGCTCCCGCGCGCCGAAGGCCTCGCGGCCCTCGCGGCCCTCGTCGAGGACGGCATCGACGTCGTCTCCACGATCAAGGGATCCATCGCCTCCGACCACGAGCTCGCCCAGGTCATCCCCTCGATGGGCACCCCGTCCGCGCCCTTCCTGGAGTGGACCGGTCAGATCAAGCGCGAGCTGTCCGTCCCCGTCATGCACGCCTCCCGCATCGCCGACGTCCCCACCGCCCGGTATGCCGTGCGCGAGGGCCTCGTCGACCTCATCGGCATGACCCGCGCGCAGATCGCCGACCCCCACCTCGTCGCCAAACTCGCGCGGGGCGAGGAGGACCGGATCCGCCCCTGCGTCGGGGCGAACTACTGCCTCGACGCGATCTACGCCTCCGGCGACGCCAAGTGCGTGCACAACCCCGCGGCCGGGCGGGAGGCCACGCTGCCGCACGAGATCACCCAGCCCGCGCCCACGCGGGTCAGGGCCGTCGTCGTCGGCGCCGGACCGGCCGGCCTGGAGGCCGCGCGGGCGCTCGGGGCGCGCGGGCACGACGTCACGCTCTTCGAGGCCGCGGACCGCGTCGGCGGCCAGATCCAGCTGCTCGCCGGCAGCAAGCACCGCGGTGACCTGCGCGGCATCGTCGACTGGCGGCTCGCCGAGGCCCGCCACCACGGCGTCGACGTGCGGCTGGGCACCTTCGCCGAGCCCGACGACGTCCTGGCGCTCGACCCCGACGTCGTCGTCGTCGCCACCGGCGGCCTGCCGCACACCGACGTGCTGGACCACGGCGCCGACCTCGTGCGCGACACGTGGGACGTGCTCGACGGCGGGCTGCGCGCCGCCGGCGACGTGCTCCTCTTCGACGACCACGGCGGGCACCAGAGCCTCGACGCGCTCGAGGCGCTGCTCGAGCAGGGCTGCCGCGTCGAATACGTCACGCCCGAGCGGACCGTCGGCATCGACGTCGGCGGCATGAACTCCCCGGCCTACCTGCGGCTCTTCGCCGAGCACGACGTGCGGATCACGCTGCCGTACTACCTGCGCTCGGTGCGCAAGGGCGCCGGCGGGCGGCTCGTGGCGACCCTGTGGAGCGAATACGCCGATCTCGAGGTGACCCGCGAGGTCGACCACGTCGTCGTCGAGCACGGCACGCTGCCGGTGAGCGACCTCTACGACGCGCTGCGGCCCGACTCCCGCAACGGCGGCGCCGTCGACTACCCGGCGCTGCTGGCCGGACGGCCCCAGGAGATCGTCCGCAACCCCGCCGGCCGCTACCGCCTCTATCGCATCGGCGACGCCGTGACCAGCCGCAACATCCACGCCGCGATCACCGACGGACTGCGCCTGGCGATGACGATCTGACGGGTCGGCCGGCGCCGGCCGCGGGCGGCGGCACGCGATCCGTCGCCGTCTCGGCGCGCGCAACCCTCGAGACCGGTGCTATGACACCCCTACGCCAGACGTCGGTCCCGCGGCCCTGAGGGTCGCGGGACACCTGGCCCGACCCGGGGCGGCGCACCCGGGAGCCGGGCACCTCCCGGCGTCGCCCCTGCGAGAACGGAGCACTCCATGACAGCTCGACTCGACGACCCGGTGGAACCGCCGCCGACCCGCAGGCGACCACCCGACGACACGATCGCGGTCGAGGTCCGCGGCCTGACGAAGATCTACGGCCCGGCGCGCAAGACCGGGCCCTTCGCGCGGCTCTCCGGGCGCGCGGACGAGGCGCGCAAGCCGGCCGCCAAGGACGTGAACTTCACGGTCCGCCAGGGTGAGTTCTTCGTCATCATGGGCCTGTCCGGCTCCGGCAAGTCCACCGTGCTGCGGATGCTCAACCAGCTCGTCGAGCCCACTTCCGGCGAAGTCATCATCGACGGGCGCAACAGCCTCGAGCTCACCGGCGCCGACCTGCGGGAGCTGCGCAATCGGAAGATCAACATGGTGTTCCAGCACTTCGCGCTCTTCCCGCACCGCACGGTCCGGGACAACGCGGCCTACCCCCTGGCCGTGCGCAACGAGCCCGCGGCGGCCCGCACGCAGCGCGCCGACTGGGCGCTGTCGACCGTCGGCCTCGGCGACTGGGGCGACGCCCTGCCCGGCGAACTCTCCGGCGGGATGCGCCAGCGCGTCGGCCTCGCGCGGGCCCTGGCCTCCGAAGCGGACATCCTGCTCATGGACGAGCCCTTCAGCGCGCTCGACCCGCTCATCCGCCGCGACATGCAGGACCTGCTCGTCGACCTGCAGGCCCGGCTGCGCCGCACCGTCATCTTCGTGACCCACGACCTCAACGAGGCGATGCGCCTCGGCGACCGGATCATGATCATGCGCAACGGCGAGGTCGTGCAGCTCGGCACCGCCCAGGAGATCCTGCACGCCCCCGCCGACGACTACGTCGCCGACTTCGTCTCCGACGTCGACCGGTCCCGCGTGCTCACCGTCGGCACCGTCATGGAGGACGCCAATCTCGTCGCGAGCGTGCAGGACTCACCCGCCGAGGCCCTGGCCCGACTCGACGCCGCCGACACCCCGGCGTGCTACGTGCTCGATGCCGACGGCCGGGTCGCCGGCGCGACCTACGCCGACACCCTGCGCGCCGGGCTCTCCCGCGGCGAGACCACCTGGCAGACCCTGCTCGACGCCGACTACCGGACCGTCGAAGCCCGGATCCCGCTCTCGGAGACCTGCCTGCTCGTCGGCCACCACGACGTGCCGCTCGGCGTGACCGACGACGGCGGCCGGCTCGTCGGCGTCCTGCCGCGCGCCACGCTCCTGGCAGCCCTGGCGACCCCGAGCCGCGACCGGAAGGACGACGACCATGCCTGAGATCGACATCGGCGCACCCATCGGTGCCGCCGTCGACTGGCTGACCGCCAACTTCAGCCCGCTCTTCGACCTCATCACCACCGTGATGCTGGCGCTGCTCAACGCGGTCCTCTACCTGCTGACCGCCCCGCACGAATACGTGATCACCGCGATCTTCGTGCTGCTGCCGCTGCTCGTGCGACGCGTCTGGCTCGCGGTGTTCGCGCTCTTCGCGTTCTTGTTCATCCAGGCCATGGGGCTGTGGGTCGAGTCGATGCAGACGCTCGCCGTCGTGCTCGTCGCCAGCACCATCGCCGTGCTCGTCGGCGTGCCCATCGGCATCTGGGCCGCGCGCAGCCGCCGCGTCAGCAACGTCATCCGCCCGATCCTGGACTTCATGCAGACCCTGCCGGTCTTCGTCTACCTCATCCCCGCGGTGTTCTTCTTCGGCATCGGCGTCGTGCCCGGCGTCATGGCGACGATCATCTTCGCGATCCCGCCGTCGGTGCGCCTGACCGAGCTGGGCATCCGCAACGTCGACGAGGAGGTCGTCGAGGCGGCCACCGCGTTCGGCGCCAAGCCCGGCCAGATCCTGCGCGACGCCCAGCTGCCGCTGGCGACGCCGTCGATCATGGCCGGTGTCAACCAGACGATCATGCTCGCGCTGTCGATGGTCGTCATCGCCGGACTCGTCGGCGCGGCCGGCCTCGGTGTCGTCGTGGTCCGCGGTATCAGCACCCTCGACGTCGGCGCCGGATTCGAGGGCGGTATCGCGGTGGTCTTCATCGCGATCTACCTCGACCGCCTCACCGGCGCGCTCACCGACCCCGAGCGCCGCCGGTCGCGCTCCGCGCGGCGACGCACCTCGCCCGCCGCCACCTCGCCCGCCGCCACCGCGACCGCCGCCCTCGCCGCCCGCACCGCCGACCCGGCGGCCCCGACCACCCCCGCGTCATGACGGCGCCGACCCCGCGGGAGGACGCCGCGATGACCCCTGACCCACACCACACGCCCCTGACCGCCACCGGCCCGACCGGGCGGGCCTCGACCCGGGGCGCGCGGCGGACCACCGCCCGGACGGTCGCCGCGACCGCCGTCGTCGCGCTCGCCCTCGCCGCGTGCAGCGGCAACCCCAGCTCGTTCGGCGGCGGGGGCGGCGGCGCCGTCGCCGGTGACGGCGGGGGCGGTGGCGACACGTCGATCAGCGTCGCGATGATCTCCGGCTGGGACGAGGACGTGGCCGCGACCTACCTGTGGAAGGAGCTGCTCGAGCAGCGCGGCTACCAGATGGAGATCCGCGAGCTCGACGTCGCGAGCACCTTCACCGGCGTCGCCCAGGGCCAGGTCGACCTCTACCTCGACGCGTGGCTGCCGGTGACGCACGAGGCCTACTGGAAGCGCTTCTCCAACCAGCTCGAGGTGCTCTCGACGTGGTCCGAGGGCAAGAACCTGCTCGCCGTGCCCGACTACGTGACGGCGAAGTCGATCTCGGACCTGGCGGCCGACCCTGCGCCCTTCGGCGGTCGGATCGTCGGGATCGAGGCCGGCGCCGGGCTCATGCGGGCCACCCGCGAGCAGGTGATCCCCCAGTACGGATTGAGCAGTCTGA
>JAVTVZ010000146.1:0-19147 GCA_032229625.1 Dermatophilaceae bacterium
AGTCGACGAGGTCGGCCTCGATGCGGGCGACTGTCGCGCGCATGACGCCGGAGTCGGCGGCGACGAAGCCGGTCTGCGGGATCTGCAGGAGGGCGGCGTCGACGGCGTCGGTCGCGTCGTGTTGCACGAACGCCCCGTCGCGGACGCCGTGGGCCCAGATCTGCTCGCGCAGGTCGTCGCGAATCCGACGCCAGCGCGTCACCGGTCCGGGCAGGACGTGGCGTTCGACGCCGGCGATCCCGCGGTCGAAGGCCGCCCACATGAGGACGCGCCCGTGCGTGAACCGATGCGGCTCGCCGCGCACCTCCCAGATCCCGCGGTCGGGGGTGTCGAGCCGGCGCTCCAGCACCTCGAGCAGGTTGATCTGCAGCCGCCAGGAGAAGCGATCGTCGACGTGCCCGGCCTCGCGCAGATCGGACAGCGCCATCATCACCTCGCCGACGACGTCGGCCTGGTACTGCGTGTAGGCGCCGTTGCCGATGCGTACGGGCACCGAGCCGCGATAGCCGGCCAGGTGGCTCAGCGTCGACTCGGGCAGCATCCGGGTGCCGTCAAGTCCGTACATGATCTGCAGGTCCTCGGGGTCGCCGGCGATGGCGCGCAGCAGCCAGTCCCGCCAGTGCAGCGCGACGTGGTGATGCCCGTGGGAGGCGAGGGCTTGGATCGTGAAGGCCGAGTCGCGCAGCCACGTGTAGCGGTAGTCCCAGTTGCGCTCGCCGCCGATCTCCTCGGGCAGGGAGGTCGTGGCGGCGGCGACGAGCCCGCCGGTGCGGTGCGAAGTCAGGGCGCGCAGCACGGCGAGGGAGTCCGCGATCTGCCCGGCGTACGGGCCGTGGCACGGCACGGACTCGCGCCATGAGCGCCAGTCGTGCACCACCCGGGCTGCCTCGAACTCGGGGTCGACCGCGGCGCACGGGTCGAGATGCGCGGGCTGCCACGTGAGCGACCAGGTCAGCGACTCCCCGGCGGCGAGCGTGCAGCGCCCGTGATGGGAGTGGTCGGTGCCGGTGAGTCGCGGGCCGTGCAGCGTCAGGGAGTGCGCGCCGGCGACGGCGTGGTGCACCGGTACGCCGTCGGGATCGTCGCGGCGTCGGACCCACGGCACGACGAGGCCGTAGTCGAAGCGCATGACGAGGTCGACCTCGACATCGACGTGACCGCTCGTGCAGCGCAACTGGCGGATCACCGACACCCGCTCGGGCGCCACGGCGTCGGCGTTGTGCGCGAGGAAGTCGGTCGTCGTCGCGGTGCCCGTCGGGCCCGCCCACTCGGTGTCAAGGACGAAGCTGCCGTCGCGATAGCGGCGCCCGGTCTCGACGCCGTCGACGGGGGTGATCCGCCAGTAGCCGTTGCCGGCTTCGCCCAACAGTCGCGCGAAGACCGCGGATGAGTCGAAGCGCGGCACGCACAGCCAGTCGATCGATCCGTGGGCGACCAGCGCGCAGGTCTGGCGGTCCGACAGCAGGGCGTAGTCGCCGATCGGGGGCTGGGGCACGCCTCACCATGGCACGGGGTGGGTCGGACGGTCTGCCGACGCGATCGAGCACCCCGGTCCAGAGGGAGCTGTCTTCCAAGCCGGTAGGCGTACCGTCGCGAGAATGGGCAGCGACGAGGGGTCCGAGCGGCGGACCGGGGCGCCGCGGGCGATGACCGCTCGGGGTGTCGTCGTCGGGCTCGGTACGGGAGCGTTGACCGTCGGGGTCGCCGAGTTCGTCGCGGGGATCGTGCAGCGTGCGGGCGGAAGCAGCGGCACGCCGTCACCGCTCGATGCCGTCGGTGGGGCCTTCGTCGATCGCACCCCGGCGTGGCTCAAGGACCTGGCGATCGGCCTCTTCGGGACCCACGACAAGACCGCGCTCTACGTCGGGATGGTCGTCGTGCTCGGGGCGCTCAGCGTCGGCGTGGGGGTGCTCGCGGTCCGGCGCTTCGCGGCCGGGGTCACGCTTCTCTTGGGGCTCGTCGCGGTCGCGGCGGCCGCCGTGCTCTCGCGAACCGGGGCGGCGATCACCGATCTCGGGCCGCTCGCGGCCGGGACCGTTGCTGGTCTGGTCGCCCTGCGGGTCCTGTCGACGATGGCCGACGAACGGGAGTCGAGCGCGCGGCGGGACGACGCCGAAGACCGCTCCGATCCGTCGGTTGTCGGAGCAGCGAGTCCGACGGGACGCACCGTCGCGCGCCGAACACTCGTGGTCTCCGGCGCGGTCGCGGCGGCAACGGGCGTCGTCGGTGTCATCGTCGGCCGCGTCGTCGCCGGCGGCGCGCGGGGAGCCGCCCTGGCGCGATCGGTCTTCGTCGCCCCGACAGTCGCCGCCCCGGTCACCGTGCCCGCCGGCGCGGACCTCGGCATCCCCGGCGTCACGCCGTTCATCGTGCCGAACGCCGACTTCTACCGGATCGACACCGCGCTCGTCGTCCCGCAGATCGACCCGGTGAACTGGACCCTGCGGGTCACCGGGATGGTCGAGCGCGAGCTGACGATCGATTGGCCGACGCTCCTCGCGCAGCCGATGCAGGAGGCGATGGTCACCCTCATGTGCGTCTCCAACGAGGTCGGCGGCACCCTCAACGGCAACGCGATCTGGACCGGCTGGCCCGTCCGCGAGCTCCTGGGGCAGGCGGGTGTGCAGGCTGGTGCCGACATGGTCCTCTCGCGCAGCATCGACGGATTCACCGCCGGCACACCGCTGTCCGCGCTCACCGACGACCGCGCGTCCCTGCTCGCCGTGGCCCAGAACGGCGAGCCGCTGCTGCCCGAGCACGGGTTCCCGGTCCGGCTCGTCGTGCCCGGCCTGTACGGCTACGTCAGCGCGACGAAGTGGCTCACCGAGCTGCGCGTGACGAACTTCGCGAAGGACGAGGGCTACTGGACGCCGCGCGGCTGGTCCGCCCTCGGCCCGGTGAAGACCCAGTCGCGCATCGACGTCCCGCGCGCCGGCGCGAGCGTCCCGGCCGGGACCGTGGCCGTCGCCGGCGTCGCGTGGGCGCAGCATCGCGGTGTCATCGGAGTCCAGGTGCAGATCGACGGGGGCGACTGGCGCGACGCCCGGCTCGGCACCGACGCGACCATCGACGCCTGGCGCCAGTGGGTCTACGAGTGGCCCGCAACCCCTGGATCGCACACGATCGCGGTCCGCGCCATCGACGCGACCGGCACCCCGGAGACGGCCGAGGAGGCTCCGCCCGCGCCCGACGGCGCCAGCGGCCACCACACGTTCCGCGTGACCGTCACCTGAGCCGACGGGACGTGCGTGCCTGCGCGCGCCGGAGCCCAGGTCGCGGGCGTCGCCCGGAGCGGATGGCAGTCGCGTCAGGCGCTCAGGATCCGCGTGCTGATCCGCACCCCCGGGCTGACGGCCTCCAGGGCCTGACGCAGCTGGGCCCCGATCGTCTCCGCGCGCGCCGCTGCGTCGCCGGGCTCGACATCCAGGACGTCGCAGAGGAAGACGGCGTCGCGGGTGTCGTCGGCCAGGCGGGTCCGGTAGCACTGGCGCCAGTTCCAGCGGCGACACGTGACGCCGGCGTCGTCGCGCCACACGACCTCCCCGGCGCTGGGGTGCTCGACGACCTCCTCACCGGAGGCGAGCGTGCCGAAGTCCTCGTCGCCGGTCGCCCGCACGAGCTGCAGCGGACCGACATACGCGGCGACGTTCTCCCCGCCCAGCGGCGTCTGGGTGGCGATCGAGACCGCGTTGTAGGCGTCGGTGAGCCGGTTGATCCGCGGCAGCCCGTCGCTCCCGGCCGGGCCGAGGCGGCGCAGCAGGGCCTCGGCGCTGTTGCGGGTGCGCTGCGGCTTCGCGCCGAACGCCCGGTACGCCTCCCGCCACGCCGCGATGTGGCCCAGCTCCTCGATCGAGGTGTCACCGACGGCCTCCCGCGCGTCGGCCTCGGCCCGCGCCAGCAGCGCCTCGCTCACCTCGTCCGACGGCCCCGGCGTCAGCCCCTGCGCGACGAGCAGCACGCACCGGTAGTCCGGGCGCAGCGCCCCGACCTGCGGCGAGATGCTCGCCGCTGCCAACCACTCGTCGTACCTGCCGCTCATACCGCTCCCTCGCTCACTCACCCGTCCACATGATGCACCGCGACGCGGCCGTGCCCCAGCCTGCCCTGGCGCCCCATTTTCGGTGACGATTTTCCGTACGCGAGAGGACGAGGTCACCGAGGAGGTGATCGCGACGTGGGCAGCTGAGGCCGAGGCCGGCTACGACGCCGAGCAGCTCACGACGCGAGGCCGGGGTCGACCCGGCCGACACGCCTACCGGCGCCCGGACGGGCTCGCCGTCGTGCCCCTCGGGCTGCTCGGCGCCTGAGTCGCCTGGCTCAGCCGCCCCCCGGGGCTTACGTGCGGGTGTCGCGACGGTCGAGGACCGCGGCGGTGAGGAGCACGATCGCGCCGGTCAGGACCGCCGAGGCGGTGAGGATCGCGGCGACGGTGCCGACGGTGATGCTGCCGGAGTCGACGAACGAGCCGGTGCCCAGGAGCGCGGCGCGGGTCGCGACGCCGTAGGGCGAGACGAGGGCCGCGTCGCCGAGCGCCATGAGCGCGACGGTGGACACCCCGGAGGCGACGAGGGCGACTGCGACGGGAGCCGCGAACGAGCGCAGGCACATCGACACCGCCGACTGCGCGGCCGCCACGGGGATCGTCGCGACGACGAGCAGCGCGATGACGAGGAGGTATTCGCGGGGGAGCAGCCCGGGCAGGCCGAAGCCGACGGCGCCGATGACGAGCACCGCGGCGAGGAGGACGAGCTGCATGAGCGCGGTGAGCCCGGCGACGACGGCGGTCTTGGCCGCGACGATGCGCAGCGAGCTCGTCGGGCCACTCATGAGGGCGTTCCAGTTGCCGCCGCGGTGCTCGGGGCGCCACACGAGCGAGCCGAGGATCGCGATCCCGAGCGCGAGCGGGAAGAGGCCGTAGAAGCCGACGGACTGCAACCACACGGTGTGCCAGCCGTCGGTCGGCGGGCGGCCGTCGGCGAGCCGGGTGGCCGCGCCGGCGAGCGCGACGACGACGGGGAGCAGCACGACGATCGGCCAGGCGAGGGACCGCTTGAGCTTGAGGAGTTCGGCGGAGAAGGCGGACATGTCAGACCTCCTGACGGTCGAGACGGGCGGTGACGACGGCGACGCATCCCGCCGCGACGAGCGCGAGGGCGGCGACGCTCGGGTAGGCGATGGGCAGCGCCCGCAGGTGCTCGCCCTCGTAGCCGGCGGCCCGGGCCAGGGCGTAGTACCCCCACGGCGTCACGTGCGCCGCGGCGGCGGGCAGGCCCTGGGAGAAGACGGCGACGACGACCCCGAGCGCCCCGACGCCGAGGGCGACGAGCTGGTTCTCCACTCGGGCCGAGAGCAGCACGTGCAGCGCGAGGACGACGAGATTGACGACGACGAGGCAGGCCGTGAAGCCCGCCCACTGCGCCAGCGGGAGCGGCGCGGTGAAGCCCAGGGCCGCGCCGACGGCGGCGACGAGACTGCTCGCGGCGAGGGTCGCGGCGGTGACGACGACGCCGAGCGCGACGAGCTTCGCGCGGCAGACCGCGCCCGGGGTGAGCCCGCTCGTGGCCTGCAGGAGCCATCCCTGGCCTTCGTGTTCGATCTCGGTCTGGCGGGAGGCGAGCACGGCGAGCAGCAGCGGCGAGAGGAGCGGCACGCCGAGCGACATCCCGGCGAGCAGGCCGTGCCACGCCTGGGGCGACGCTGGGTCGACGTCCGCGCCGGACAGGAGCGCGACGAGCGAGAGCGCGAGCACCCCGAGCACGAGGGACGCCGCGATGACTGCCACGCCGCGCCCCCGCATCTTGGCGAACTCGTTGGCCACGGCGCGACGCGCCGGGCTCACGCGCTCGGCGGTCCTGGCGGACCCGAGGAGGTGCGCCCGATCGGCACTGTCGACGCGAAAGGCCTGGTCGGCGCGGTCGGCGCTGATCGTGGATTCGGTACGGCGATTCACAGTCCACCTCCGGCGGTGAGGGTCATGAAGACGTCTTCGAGCGTCTGCTCGGCGCGGCGCACGCCGTAGATCTCGACGCCGTCGCCGACGAGTCCGGTGACGAGCCGCGCGATCCCCGGGTCGTCGAGACCGGGCACGGCGACCTCACCGGCGCCGGTGACGCGGGCGTCGACGCGGCTCAGGCCGACGGCGGCGGCGTGCGGGTCGTTGCACGTGACGAGCACGTCGGGGGCGGACGCGGCGAGCAGGTCGGCGCGGGACCCCTGGAAGATGAGTCGCCCGCCGGAGAGGATGCCGAGCATCGTGGCGGTCTTGTCGATCTCGCCGAGCAGGTGCGAGGACACGAGGACGGTGACCCCGTCGGCGGCGAGGCGGCGCAGCAGGGTGCGCATCTCCTCGATGCCGGCCGGGTCGAGCCCGTTCGTCGGCTCGTCGAGGATGAGCAGCCGCGGGCGCCGGGCCAGCGCCATCGCGATGCCGAGCCGCTGGCGCATCCCGAGGGAGTAGTCGCGGACCTTCTTGCCCATCTGGTCCTGCAGGCGCACGGTGCGCACGGCCTCGTCGAGCTGCCCGGCGTCCAGGTCGAGCATCCGGCCGACGAGGCGCATGTTCTCGGCTCCGGTGAGGTGCGCGTATCCCGGCGGCGCCTCGATGAGCGAGCCGACGTCACGCAGCAGCGTGCGCCGGGTCGCGCGGCCCATCGGCTGCCCCATGAGCTCCACGTCGCCGCTCGTCGGGGCGATGAGCGAGAGGAGCATCTTCATCGTCGTGGACTTGCCGGCGCCGTTGGGGCCCAGGAAGCCGTAGACGCACCCCTGCGGGACGTCCAGGTCGACGTCCTGCACGACGGTGCGTGAGCCGTAGCTCTTGGTCAGATGGCGGGTGGAAACGATCGGTGACGACATGCCTCCACACTCCCGGGATCGCCGGCGCGGATCGTCTGGCCCGGGGCATATCTTGCGCGTACTCCTCGAGGCATACGCGGCCTCGTCGCGCTGGTCGCCGACGCGTCAGGAGTCGCCGGCCGTGACGAGCCCTGTCTCGTAGGCGAGCACGACGGCCTGGACGCGATCGCGCAGGTCGAGCTTGCTGAGGATCCGGCCGACGTGCACCTTGACGGTGCCCTCGGCGAGCACGAGCTCCGCGGCGATCTCGGCGTTCGACAGGCCGCGGGCGACGAGCCGTAACACCTCGTGTTCGCGGGGCGTGAGCTCGGTGAGCCGGACCTGCGCCTGCGCCTCCTGCTGCTCCTGCGCCGGCCGCGGGCGCGTGAACTGCGCGAGCAGGCGGCGCGTCGTGCTCGGCGCGACGACCGCGTCGCCGGCGTGGATGTGGCGGATCGCGGCCACGACCTCCTCGACGGGGGAGTCCTTGAGCAGGAAGCCCGAGGCGCCGGCCTGGAGCGCGTCGTAGGCGTATTCGTCGAGGTCGAACGTCGTGAGGATGAGCACGCGCGGCCTGTCGTCGGGCGTGCCGCCGGCGCGCTCGCGCAGGCGCCGCGTCGCCTCGACACCGTTCATCCGCGGCATCCGCACGTCCATGAGCACGACGTCGGCCGCGAGCCCGGCGAGGAGCTCCAGCGCCGTGTCGCCGTCGTCGGCCTCCCCGACGACCTCGATGCCATCCTGGGCCTGCAGCACCATCGCGAAGCCTTGCCGGATCATCTCCTGGTCGTCGACCAACACGACCCGCACCATCACGCTTCTCCTTCTGTCCGTAGGGGATTCGAGCCCTGACGCGGGGCGGCGCTGAGCGGAGCCTGGTCGAGCCGAGCCTGGTCGAGCCGAGCCTGGTCGAGCGGAGCCTGGTCGAGCGGCAGCACGGCGACGACCTCGTAGCCACCGCCGTCGCGCGGCCCGGTCCGCAGGCTGCCACCGTGGGCACCGACCCGCTCCCGCATGCCGACGAGCCCGTGCCCACCGACCGCGCCCACCTCGCCTACCGGTGAATCCCCTTCGCCCGCAGCGGTCGTCACGCCCGGGCCGTCGTCGGTGACGCGCACCTCGAGCTGCTCGGGCCGGTAGCTCACGCGCACCTCGACGCGCCGGACCCCGCGCCCCGCGTGCTTGCGGACGTTCGTCAGCGCCTCCTGCACGACGCGGTAGGCCGTGAGCTCGACGCCGGCGGAGGCGGGCGCGGCGTCACCGCTCACGGTGAGCCCGACCGGCATCCCGGCCGCGCGCGACTCGTCGACGAGCGCGCCGAGCTGGGCCAGGCGCGGCTGCGGGTGCTGGGAGCCGGGTTCGTCGTCGCGGAGCACACCGAGCATCCGACGCATGTCGGCCATCGCGCTGCGGCCGGTGTCGCGGACCGAGCGCATCGCCGCCTTGGCCCGCTCGGGGTCGGCGTCGACGGTCGCGGCTGCCCCGTCGGACATGACGACGACGACCGACAGGCTGTGCGACACGCTGTCGTGGATCTCGCGCGCGATGCGCGCGCGCTCGTCGGCGACTGCCATCCGCGCGTTCGTCTCGCGCTCGCGCTCGGCCTGCTCGGCGCGTTCGCGCAGCCCCGCGACGTACTGCCGACGGATCCGCACGAGCGTGCCCCACGTCCACACCCATCCCGCCACGACGACGAGCACGCCGAGCTGCCCGATGTCGAGGAAGGCCCGGCCGAGGTGCGGGATGACCGCGACGAGCAACCAGGCCACGACGACCACCGCGGCGCCGAGCGAGACCGGCCACCGCCTCAGCGTCGCGACCGTATAGACGCCCGCGAGGAGCAGCGTGTCCACCGGCAGGAGCGGCGCCCCGAGCAGCAGCTGCGCGCACGCGGCCACCAGCATCACCGCGAGCACCGCGAGCGGCCACCGGCGCCGCACGAGGAACGCGCCGCAGAGCACCACCGCGACCGCGAACAGTCCGGCCGTCGCGCCGGCGCTCGCCGCGTAGGTCGGCAGGATCGCCGCGTTGTAGACGAAGACCCCCGCCGCGACGAGCCCGTCGACGACCCCCTCCCGCCCCCGCAAACACGGGTTCGGACTCGGACTCGGACTCTGACTCGGACCGGAGGCTTCCGCCGCATCCCACGACGCGACGCCGTGAGAGGCGACGCGCGAGAGGCCCGGCTGCTTCATGCCGTCCCACGCTACCGACGGCCACCGTCACCTGCGCCCGGCCGGTCGGCGGGTGCCGACCTAGGCTGGCTCACGTGACCGACTCTTCGCACGACATGACACCTGCCAACCCGCACCGAGGAGACGAGATGAACGACAGCCACGCGACCGGGGCGGACGCGCTGAGCGCGCTGCCACGCGGCATCAACCACATCGGGATCACCGTGCCGGACCTGGACGAGGCGACCCGCTTCCTCAAGGAAGGGCTGGGCGCGAAGGTCGCTTACGACGGTCTGACCAGCGACGAGGAGCCGCGCTGCGGCGCGCAGACCGAGGACCAGCTGGGCCTGCCGTCCGGGGCCAAGATCCGCCGGCAGCGCATGATCGTCGCCGGCACCGGACCGTCGCTGGAGGTCTTCGAGATCGAGGCGCCGCACCGCGACGCCGTGGGGCTGGCCGACTTCGGGCTCAACCACCTCGCCTTCTACGTCGACGACATCGAGGCCTCGCTCGCCCGGCTCGTCGCGGCCGGGGGGCGCGCGCTCTCGGAGGTGCACGGCAACAGCCGCTACGAGGACTCCCCGGGCAACGGCAGCGTCTACGTCCTCGCGCCGTGGGGCACGATCATCGAGCTGCAGACCATCCCCAGCGGGCACTACTACCCCCAGGACAGCGAGGCCCACGTGTGGACGCCTCCGCCGGTCGAGTCCGATCGCTGACGCCACCCGATGCCGCCTGTGGCGCGTGTGGCGTCAATGGCGTCCGTGGCCTCCGTGGCGGTCGAGGTCGCGGGGGCCGTCGGGCCGGCGCTGACCAGGGTCGCGCCGATCGTCGCGTTCCTGCTGGCCGTCACCGTGGTGGCCGAGCTCAGCGACCGATTCGGGGTGTTCGACGTCGCAGGGCACTGGCTCGCGCGGCGCGGGCGGCACCGGGTGTGGCTGCTGTGGCTGCTCTTCGCCGGCTTCGCCGTCGGCTGCACGGTCGTCCTGTCGCTCGATACGACGGCGGTGCTGCTGACGCCCGTCGGGCTGGCCATCGCCCGTCAGATCGGCGCGCGGCCGCGGCCCTTCGCGCTGACGACGTTGTGGATCGCCAACACCGGCTCCCTCCTGCTGCCCGTCTCGAACCTGACGAACCTGCTGGCCCTCGACCGGTTCGAGCGTCTGGGGGTGAGCCACGCCGGATACGTGCGGCTCGCGTGGCTGCCGGCGCTCGGCGCGATCCTGGCCACCCTCGCGATGGTCGCCGCGCTCCACGCCCGTGACCTGCGCAGTCGGTATGCGGTGGACCCGCCGCCGGAGCCGCACGACCCGACGCTGCTGCGGCTCGGGATGCTCGTGTGCGCCCTCGTCGGGCCGGCGTTCGCGCTCGGCGCCTCACCGTGGCTCGTCGCGACGGCCGCCGCCGCGGTGCTGGCCGCTGCGGCGGCCGTCCGTGCACCCGAGCTGCTGCGGCGGCTGACGGTGCCGTGGCCGATGGCGCTCGGCTTCGCGGCCCTGACCGTCGTGGTGGCCGTCGCGCACTCCTCGGGTCGGCTCGACTGGCTCACCGCCCTCGTCGGCTCCGGGAGCGGCCCGGTCGACCTGCTGCGGGTCACCGGTGTCACCGCCGTGGCCGCCAACGCGGTGAACAACCTGCCCGCCTACCTTGCTGTCGAACCCGCCGCCGCCGACCACCGCGCGCGGCTCATGGCCGCCCTCATCGGCGCCAATGCCGGCCCGCTCGTCACGCCGTGGGCGTCGCTGGCGACCCTGCTGTGGCTGCAGCGCTGCCGGTCCGCCGGGGTGCGCTGGCGCCTGCCGCGCCTCGCGCTCGCCGGTCTGGCCTGCGCGGTCGTCACCACGACGACGGCCTGCCTCCTGCTCGCGTGGGGCTGACCCGGCGGGGCACCGGCCAGGCGGACGGCGAGCTCAGTCCTCGCGGAGCACGGCGTCCAGGAACGCCTCGGCCTTCTCCCGCAGCTTCTCGATCCGCAGCGACTGGAAGAACTCGCGCTCCTCCGGCGACGCGGAGCCACCGAGTTCGCTGACCGACGGGGCGCGCCGCACGTTGCGGGAGCAGCCGAAATCCGCACAGATCAGTGTGCCGACGGTGTTGCCGAGCCGCCCCGCCTTGCCGGCCCGGCGGGCGTAGAACATCCGGACGTGATCGGTCGCGACGATGTCCTCGCACCACCCGCACATCGCCTTGCGCCGCACCGGCGGCGGCGTGTCGGCGCGCAGCAGGACGCCGCGCGGCTCGCCGCCGACGGGCAGGACGACGTAGGAGAAGCGCGGCCGTTTGGCGTCCGCCCAGCCGAGGTAGTCCAGGCGCTCCCACTCGAGCGCGTCGAGGTCGGGCAGGACCGCCTCAGCGGCCTCGCGGCACGAGGCGTTGACGAACGACGCGCGAATCTGCTTCTCGGTCAAGGCATCCATCAGTCAGCTCACATCTGGGGGGAGCGCTGCGGGCGGCTGCCGGCGGCGCGGGTGACCATCATCCTCGACGCCCGTCACGGCGAGGTCGGCGGCGCAGGCGGCCGGGGGCGACGCGGGGGTCACTGCCGCGGAGCCGGTGCGGAAGAGCGCCCAGCATGCCGCCGCGACGAGTGCCGTGGCGAGCGCCGCCGCGAGCCCGGCGGGCAGGCTCAGGCGTGGGTCGGCGCCGGCCAGAAGGACGACCGCGAAGCCCGCCGTCGCGTTGACGCCGCCGTGGATGATCGCCGGCGCGACGACCGACCCGCTCCACTGCCGGGCGCGCGCGAGCACGAAGGACAACGGCACGGTCCACGCGCACATGAGCAGCACTCCGACGAACCGGTACTGGCCGTAGTTGTAGCCGAGCAGGATCACCGGCGCGTGCCACAGCCCCCACAGGACGCCGATGAGCACGTTCGCGCGCAGCGGCCCCAGCGGGGCGAGCAGGTCGGCGAGCACCCCGCGCCACCCGTACTCCTCACCGAACGCGAAGAGGGCGTTGATCGTGAAGCCGGCCCCCAGGCCCGCGACGAGCATGATGACGTAGGCGTTCGCCAGCGGCGGCACGGCGCCGGGGTCCACCGCGACACCCGGCGGGGCGATCGCCAGGATCTGGTCGATGAAGCCCTGCTGCGTCGTCACGACCCGCCCGACGCCGGGGATCCCGGCGAGATTGCCGAGCACGTAGACGACTCCGTATCCGGTCAGCGCCAGCGCGACGATCGCCGTGGCGCCGACGAGCACGACCCGGCCGATGCCGCGCCACCGCACCCGCCGCCGCAGCTCGGGGCGCACCCGCCGCCCCGCGACCCGGTCCGTCACCAGACCGGCGATCAACGGCAGCGGCATGTAGAGGATGCCGATGACCAGCGCATACACGACCGGGACCTGCGCCGCCGTGAAGTCGGCGCCGGCCAGCAGCAGCCCCGCCGACAGGAGCACCGCCCCGCCGAACGCGATCCCGTAGAACGTCCCCACGAGCCGCCAGGGCACCGCGCCGGTGGTCGTCGTCATGCGCGGCTCCTGTCGATGGTCGCGATGTCCCCCGGGCTCCGCCGGGCCGGCGCCGCGACGAGTGACGCCGACGCCGGGTGGACGTGGCCGGTGGCTGCTCGTCAGCCCCCGATGCCCCTGGCTGACCCCCGATCAATGCTAGGTGCCGTCGAGGAGGCCCGACGAGCCCTCCGTCGGTTCGTCCTGCGGGGCCGATGCCCAGGGCCTCCCTGATGTGCCGGTCGCGGCCCGGGGACCCTCCGCGGCGGGGAGGGGTCACCACACGCCGGGTTACGGTCGGCGCATGGCGCTGGAGAACCTGGTGATGGCCGCGCGGGACCCGCTGACGGCGGGGATGTTCTGGGAGGCCGCGCTCGGGCTGACCCCGGGCTACGTCGCCGCGGACGGATACGAGGGGCGGCTCGACCTGGGCGAGGGCCTCTTCCTCGACGTGTGCTTCGAGCCGACGACCCAGCCGCCGGCGCCCGGGCCGCGGCTGCACCCGGACCTGCTCGGCGGCGCGCGTCAGGCCGAGGTGGTCGAGCGGCTGCTCGGTCTTGGGGCCCGTCGCGTCGACATCGGGCAGGGCGACGTCCCGTGGGTCGTGCTCGCCGACCCCGAGGGCAACCCCTTCTGCGTGATGGAGGCCCGCGACGCCTACCGCGACACCGGGCCCATCGCGGCCCTGCCGCTCGACAGCGCCGACCCCGACCGCGACGGCGCGCTCTATGCGGCCCTGACCGGCTGGGTGCCCTGCGGGGGGTATGCGCCGGTGAGCCTGCGCCATCCCCGCGGCCGCGGCCCGCTGCTCGAGCTGTGCCCCGAGCCGGCGCGCAAGACCGGCCAGAACCGCCTCCATCTCGACGTCCGCCCCGAGCCCGGCGGCCCGAGCCAGGGCGACCTCGTCGAGCTCGCCCTCTCGATGGGCGCGACTCTCGCGCACGACGACTGGGCACACGGTCACCCGTGGGTCGTCCTGCGCGACACCTCCGGCAACGAGTTCTGCGTCCTGTCCGACCCGGTCGCCGCCCCACGGGGTGCGATGACGACCGTGCCCCCGGTGTCGTAGCGCACCCCGAGGTCACGACGTCGGCGGCGGGGCCACGTTCGCGAGGAGCTGGTCGGCGAGGGTGTCGGTGAGCCACTGCGCATACGCGGGCGGGGTCCAGCCGCGCTCGACGACGAGGCTGCGGTACACGTCGGGGGAGAGCAGGGTGTGGACGATGTCGGCGGCTCGCGTCTCGTCGAGGGTGGGGCGCAAGGAGCCGGTGGCCGCCAGGGCCGTGACGAGGTGACGCTGGCCGCGGCCGCGCTGCGCCTCCAGGGTGGCGAGCAGGTGGCGGGCCTGCGGGTCGGCGTCGGCGGCGTGGGTGAGGGTCCGGTAGAGGGTGCCGACTCGCGCGTTGATCGCCGCGGTCACGCCGACGAAGCCCTCGATCCGCGCCCTCGGGGAGGGGTGCCGGGTCGCCGCCTGGACCTCCGCCCGCGCCGCGACCTCGACGTCCTCGTCGTCTCCCGCGATCGCCGTGTCGAGGGCCGCCTTGAGGATGCCGACCTTGCCCCCGAAGAGCCGGTAGACCGTCGCCGCCGGAACTCCGGACGTCACACTGATCTGTGCGATCGACGTCGCGCCATAGCCCTGGCCCGTGAAGTGCTCCGTCGCCGCCGCGACGACGGCGGCGCCGGCCTGGCGGGTCCGCGGTTGCTGCGGGGTCGCCCCGGATGGGCCCTGGACATCGGTCACCCCTGAACCCTAGCCGCGGACAAATGAGAGCGTTACTCTCATTTCATGCGGGGCGACAGGCGCCCCGACGGCATTGTCAGGAGCGGACATGAAGACGATGACCTGCCGCCAGCTCGGTGGCCCGTGCGACGAGGCCCACCGCGGCGACGACGCGAACGAGGTGATCCAGGCCCAGGACCAGCACCTCAAGGACGCCGTCGCCGGTGGCGACTCGTCACACCAGGAGGCCGCCGACGCGATGGCAGGGCGCTGGGCCGACCCCGCGGGCGGTCAGGCCTGGTACGCCGAGACGATCGCCGCCTTCGACTCCCTGCCCGACGACTGATCGGTGGGCGTGCGCCGGCGGGAGCCTCGGTCACTCCCGATCGGGGGCGCCGGAGGTGCTCGCGTCCGGGAGCCGTTCACCGACCGCGCTGTACGCGCGCGTGCACGGAATACACCGTGTGCACGCGTGCGTGTGGCGAGGTCAGTGCGGCCGGGGTGCGGAGTGATGCGCGCGAAGACCTAAACATGTGCAGGATAATGTATGTGCATGTCGCACCTCGAACGACGGCTCCAGATCCTCCTGGACGAAGCGCGCTACCGACGGGTGGCGCAGGAGGCAGAAGGCAGCAACCGCAGCGTGGCGGCGGTCATTCGCGAGGCCATCGACCTGCGCTTCCCCGATGACGGCGACACTGCGCGCGCCCTCGCGGCGTCGGCCTTGCTCGCGATGAGCCGTGAGCCCGAGCTGAGCCCTGGCGAGGGTCCCGCCGAGTTGAAGGCGGCGTACGCCGCGGAGCTCGCCCAGAAGCTCGGTCCGGCGTGACCCCGGTGTTCGTCGATCCGTCGGTGCTGCTGCTCGCCGTCGGCGGCGATCACCCGTGGCGGGCGCCGTGCCGCGCGGTCCTGGAGGCAGCATCGGCCGGCTCGGTGCGCCTTCACCTCAGCGTCGAGGGCGGTCAGGAGTTCCTCTTCCACCGGATGCGCAGCGTCGAGCGCGCCCGGGCCGTATCGGAGTTCGAGCAGCTCGACCGGCTCGCGATGTGGCACGACTTCGACGCCGACGTCCTGCGCCGCTCCGCGACGGTCGTGCGCGACGGACACGCTCGGGGCCGCGACGCCGTGCACGCGGCCACGGCCCTGAGCGCCGGGTTCACCGAGATCGTCAGCTGCGACGCCGACTTCGACGACATCCCCGGCCTGACCCGACGCGACCCGGTCGCCGGGGACCCCTGGTGACGGTTTCGGCTCAGCGAGTTCCGCATCCTGTCCGACCGACGGACTGAGGCCGGCGCGGACGCGCAGGGTCCGACGACTCACCGCGCCGGAGGGACGCGTGCGCGGAATACACCGTGCGCACGTGTCCCTGGAACGCGGTCAGTGACCCGATCGTGGCGAGCACCCGGGGAGGGCAGGACCTGTCGCGGACGGCGCCGCGGGTAGAGGATGGACGCCGACGGGGACGCCGCCCACCGGAGGGATCAGCTCATGCCTGCCACGCATCCGAGACTGCTCGTCGGCACGACGAAGGGCGCGTTCGTCCTGCACGGTTCCCCGGAACGCGACGCCTGGCGGGTCGCAGGACCCTTCTGCGACGGGTGGCCGATCAATCACGTCCTCGGCGACCCGGCGACGGGCACGATCTGGGCCGGGGGCGGGAGCGAGTGGTCCGGCGCGGGGGTGTGGCGTAGCGAGGACGGCGGCGCGACGTGGGAGCTCGCGCGAATGACGAGCGGGCAGATGGACGCGTGGGCGCGGGACGACGCGGCGTTCGCGGCGGCGATCGGGTGGACGGACGAGCCCGCGCCCTTCGGAGACCGGTTTGCCCAGGTGTGGTCGCTCGGGACGGTGGGGGAACGGCTCTACGCCGGGACGAAGCCCGCCGCGCTCCTGGCCAGCGACGACGACGGCCGCACGTGGCAGCTCGTCGAGGCCCTCACCGAGCATCCGTCGGCGCAGGACTGGGTCGGGGGAGCCGCCGGGCTCGTGTTGCACACGATCCTGGGCGATCCGACCGACCCGCAGAAGGTGTGGATCGGCATCTCCTCGGCCGGCGTCTTCGCGACGAAGGACGCCGGGCAGACGTGGGAGCGGCGCAACGACCTCGCTGCGCCCGACGAGATCGCCACCCCCGACCATCCGGCCGGGCCGCGCGACGGGCAGACCGGCCTGTGCGTCCACCACCTCGTCCGCGCCCAGGACGAGGAGGGCGACCTGCTCTACCAGCAGAACCACTACGGGACCTGGCGATCCGACGACGGCGGCCTCGCGTGGCGGGACATCACGGCGGGTCTGCCGTCGACGTTCGGCTTCCCCATCGAGGTCCACCCGCGCGACTCCCGGACCGTGTGGACGCTGCCGCTCAACGGCGACATGGCCGGCCGCTACCCGCCCGACGCCGCGGCCGCGGTCTGGCGCTCGCGCGACGGCGGTGACACGTGGGAGGCGCTGCGGGCCGGGCTGCCGCAGGAGGCGTGCTTCTTCACCGTCCTGCGCCAGAGCATGGCCGTCGACCGAGCCGATCCCGTCGGCGTCTATGTCGGCACGAACACCGGCTCGGTCTTCGCCAGCCGCGACGAGGGCGACACGTGGCACGAGGTCGCCCGCCACCTGCCGACGATCCTGTCCGTCGAAGCCCTGTGAGCCGTGGCGAGCGACGCGTGAGCATCGACGAGATCCGCGTGCGCGGCGCGCGCCAGAACAACCTCCAGGGCCTCGACCTCGACCTCGCCAAGCGGCAGCTCGTTGTCGTGGTCGGGGTGTCCGGGTCGGGCAAGTCCTCTCTCGTCTTCGACACGCTGGCAGCCGAGGCGCAGCGCCAGGTCAACGCGACGTTCAGCGCCTTTGCCCAGAACTACCTCCCGTCCTACTCTCGCCCCGAGGCCGACCTCATCGCCAACCTCTCGGCCGCCGTCGTCATCGAGCAGCGCCGGGTCGTCGGCGGTCCCCGCTCGACGGTCGCGACGATCACCGACATCGGTGACTGGCTGCGGATGCTCTACTCGCGCGCCTCGACTCCACACGTCGGCTACTCCTACGCCTTCTCCTTCAACGACCCCTCCGGCATGTGCCCGGCCTGCCAGGGCCGCGGGCAGTGCATGGCCCTCGACGTCGCGGCCTTCCTGGACGAGTCCCGCTCCCTGCGCGAAGGGCCGTTCCGGCATCCGGAGTACAAGGTCGGCTCGCTCGCGTGGCGCCGGTATGCCGACAGCGGGCTCTTCGACGTCGACGTGCCGATCGAGCAGTACTCCGCCACCGAGCGGCATCGGCTGCTCGACGCCGAGCCCGGCGAGGTCGAGCCGACCGGCCCGCACGCCCTGCCGGGCCACTACGAGGGGGTGCTCGTCCGCTTCCGGCGCCTCCAGCTCGGCAAGGATCCGGCGAGGCTCAAGGGCGAGGCGAAGGCCGCCTACGAGCGGCTCGTCACGCAGGCGCCGTGCGCCGAGTGCGGCGGCAGCCGCCTGAACGAAGCCGCCCGCACGGCGCACATCGAAGGGCTCACGCTGCCCGCCGCCTCCGCGATGCAGGTGAGCGACCTCGTGGCGGCGATGCACGGCTGGCAGCTCGGCGCCCTGAGCCCGGTCGTCGGCGAGATCACGGCGCAGCTCGATCGGCTCGTCGACCTCGGCCTGGGCTACCTCAGCCTCGACCGGCAGACCGCGACCCTCTCCGGCGGCGAGGCCCAGCGCATCGCGATGGTCCGCCACCTCGGCAGCACCCTCAACGACATGCTCTACATCTTCGACGAGCCGACGACCGGGCTGCACGCCCGCGACGTCGACCGCCTCGCCCGCCTGCTCACGGCGCTGCGCGACAAGGGCAACACCGTCATCGTCGTCGAGCACGACCCCGCGATCATGGCGATCGCCGACGAGATCCTCGAGATCGGGCCCGGTCCGGGGCCGGCGGGCGGGCACCTCGTCTTCCAGGGCACGTACGCCGACCTGCGCACCGCCGACACCCCGACCGGCCGCGCGCTTCGGCAGCGGCCGGTCGCCGACCGGACGCCGCGGACTCCGCGCGGGCACCTGGGGATCACCCACGCCGCGACCCACAACCTGCGCGACGTCACCGTCGACCTGCCCCTGGGCGTCCTCACCGTCGTCACCGGCGTCGCCGGGTCGGGCAAGTCGAGCCTCATCCACGGCCACCTGCCGGCCGTCGCGCCCGAGGCGGTGCTCATCGACCAAGGGCCGATCCGCGGCTCGCGGCGCTCCACCCCCGCGTCGTGGACCGGGATGCTCGACGAGATCCGCCGCCTCTACGCGAAGGCGACCGGCCAACCGCCCGGTCTCTTCTCCCCGAACTCCGACGGCGGCTGCCGCGCCTGCGACGGCACCGGGCTGACGTTCATCGACCTCGGCTTCGCCGACGCGGTGACGACGCCGTGCGAGACGTGCGGCGGACGCCGCTTCCGGCCGGGCGCGCTGCGGCACACCGTCACAGGCCTCTCGATCGCCGACGTCTTCGAGCTGACGATCGACGAGGCGCGCGAGCACTTCACCGACACCCGGCTCGTCCGGCTGCTCACCATCGCCTCCCGGGTCGGCCTCGGCTACGTCGCGCTCGGGCAGAACCTCACCACCCTCTCCGGCGGCGAGCGCCAGCGCCTCAAGCTCGCCCGCGAGCTCACCGGCGGCGCCGACCTCATCGTGCTCGACGAACCGACGACCGGGCTGCACCCCACCGACATCGGCCGCCTCCTGAGCCTCCTGCACGACCTCGTCGACGAAGGCCGCACCCTCGTCGTGATCGAGCACGACCTCGACGTCATCGCCGCCGCCGATCACGTCATCGACCTCGGCCCCGAGGGTGGTCATGACGGCGGCCGCGTCCAGTTCACCGGCCAGGTCGCGGGCCTCGCGGCGACCGACACCCATACCGGCGTCTACCTGCGGCGCCACCTCAGTGACGCCCACTGACGCCCACTGACGCCCACTGACGCCCACTGACGCCCACTGACG
>JAVTVZ010000146.1:19247-41701 GCA_032229625.1 Dermatophilaceae bacterium
TGACGCCCACTGACGCCCACTGACGCCCACTGACGCCCACTGACGCCCACTGACGGGCGTGGCGATCGTGCCCTCCTCCAGGGCCGCCCCCGTGCTCGGCCTGCCCGGCGACGTCACCGCCGCCGGGCGGGATACGAGCAGGGGGCAGCTGTGGTCTGCGCGGCGACCGGACGAAGTGCTGGTCAGGCGCAGGTGTCGGCGGCGGCCGTGCCCATGCGTGTGGCGCTCGTGTCCTTCTCGCGCAGGCCGACGAGGCGCAGTGCGTTGAGGTCGCCGGCGCCCCACGAGGTCAGGGCCCAGTTGGCGGTCGGGGCCATGATCTGCTTGGTGTCGCTGGGGTGGGTCACGCCCATGACGTGCGCCATCTCGTGCATCATCACCGAGCCCCACGTGCCCGTGCGGGTCGCTGCGAGGCCGGCGCCCAGCTTCTGCCGGGCGTCGAGCGCGATGTAGCCCTGCTCGGAGAGGCCGTCGCCGTTGGTGTCGACGGAGCCGCCGACGCCGAGGACCTTGCCGAGCTTGGCCGGCAGGAGCGTCGAGGCCTTCACCGGGTCGCTGTTGTCGGCGAACGCGATGACGATCTCCGCTCCGTCCTTGTACTCCTGCAGCGGAAGCGTCTTCGAGCGCGCCTTGGGGAGGGGCTGGACGGTATCGGTGGTGACGTTCTCGAAGGTCAGGCCGGTCGCGTCGGCGACCGCCTGCACCGCGTCGTCGATGTCCTTGATCGCGGCGGTCTTGCCGGCGGCGTCTGCCGCGTAGGCGTTCACCGGCCGGTAGTCGACGTTGACGGCGTACTTGATCGTCCGCTTCGTCGAGGCGTCGGCGCACGCCTTCCACCGCGTCTTGAGCAGCTTGTAGGCGGTGTGCTTGCCCCGGCCCAGCTCGAGCGTGAACTCGCTGGACGCGCCGGCGATCGATGTGCCGTTGGGGACGACCACGCGGTAGGTGGTCTCGTCCTGCAGGTCCTCGGAGATGCCGGAGATCGTGTACTTGCTGCCGGCCTTGAACTTCACGGGCTTGCCGAGCGGGAGCCAGTCGCTGCCGTACTTCTGCTCGAGCTGGACATAGCCGGAGATGCTGCTGCCAGGGGCCGAGACGGTGCCGGACACGGTGAACTTGGAGTTCGGGGAAACGAAGTGCAGCGCCGGCGTGGCGGTGACAATCACCGTCGCGGTCGTCGCGGCCAGCCCCGCGGACACCTGCGACACCTGCTGCACGAGGCCCGCGCGGCCGGCGGCGGGCGCGGTGAAGGCCTCGGCAGTGACGGTCTCTGCGGCGGGCGCGGTCGCGGCCTGCGGGGCGGCGACGGTCGAGGCGACGAGAGCGGGGGTGGCGACGGCCACGGCGGTCAGCGCCAGCGCACCACGAGCGTAGATCGAGCGAGACATGCGAATCTCTCCTTGATTCATGAACCATCCATGGCCGGCAGTCCGCCGGGGTCTACCGACTTGATCGGCCGTCCTGGGTGGCACGTGAGAGAAGTCTGAAAAGTATATTTCGGATATTCGGCGCATGAGGTCAGGGCGTCTCGGCAGTGTGGTTGTCGCGCCGGGCAGTCCGCGCCGCATCGGGCGGTCGGGCGCGCAGAATTGACGTCGCGGCCTGCGGGCGCCGGGCGCCGCAGGCGACGAGGGGGAATCGATGGACGGCCAGGAGCGACCGGATCGGGAGTTGCCGCAGATCGACGAGGTGCTGCGTCGCCGCGGGCACAGCGGGGGAGTCGAGGTGCCCGGATCGGCGGGCGGACCGCAGGACGTGACGCCCTCCCGGAGCGAGCGCGCCTCGTCGCCGCCTGCGCCTCCTCCTGCGCCGTCGCAGTCTGCGCAGCCACCGCGATCCGGCGCCGCGCAGCGGCCCGGGCGCCGGTGGCGCGCAGCGCTGGTGCCGGTGCTCGTCCTGGCCGCCGGCGGCTTGTGGGTCGCCAACGGCAGCTACGGGCAGTCGGGCGGCACCATGACCCTGAGCTCGACGCAGGTGCAGGTATCTGTCGACGGGGTCGCCGACGTGCGTGTGCGGGGCGGCTCAGGCAGTGGCCTGCAGTGGCGGGCAGAGTCCGGTGTGCCGGCGTCGTGCCGCCCGACGCCGCACGCGGCCCAGCCGGGCGCCCCGATGCAGATCGACATCACGTGCAGCGAGCCGTGGCTCGGCGACAACGACATCGAGATCGAGGTGCCCGCCTCGACGCAGCTGACGCTCCAGGGCGGCGAGGCCGACGTCCGCGTCGAGGGACGCTTCGCGGCGGTGTCCGTCACGACCGACACCGGCGACGTCCGGCTCGACGATGTGACGGCCGACATCGGGGTGCGATCCCAGCGCGGTGACGTGCGCCTCGACGACGTCGACGGCTGGGTCTGGGTGCAGGCCGACGGCGGTGACGTGCGCGGGCAGGTGCTCGCGTCGCGGTCGGTGACCGTGCGCTCGGGCGGCGACGTCCGCCTGGAATACGACGGCGAGGTCCCCGCGACGACCGTCGACGCCGCTCACGACGTGCGCCTCGAACTCGCCTCCGGCGCCGCCCGCGTGAGCCTGGACGCCGGCGGGGAGCTGCGCTCCGACGTCACCGACACACCCGGCGCCGCGCAGTCCGTGACGATCCGCGGCGGCGGCGACGTGCGCGTCAGCGACTGATCGGCGCGGCCTCCCCGCGATCGGTGCAGCGGGGCAGCGCCCCTCGACGCGACTGACCTCGCCCCAGCGACAGACGCGCACGTCAGACGGTGCGCGACCGTGCCGGGAGCGAGGTCAGTGGCGTGTGTGGTCGGTCAGTGGCCGGACCGTCGCGGCGGTCAGGCCGGGGTCGTTGCCGGCTGCGCGGCGGCGCGACGGTCGATGACGCGTGCGAGGGCGAGGATCAGCAGGCCCGCGACGGCGAGCGCGACGCCGACCCAGCCGGTCGAGGGCCAGCCCCAGCCGGCGGCGATGGTCAGGCCGGCGAGGAAGGGGCCGATGGCGTTCGCGAGGTTGAACGCGACGTGGTTCATCGCGGCGGCCAGGGTCTGGGCGTCGCCGGCGACCTCCATGAGGCGCGTCTGCAGCGGCACGACGAGCCCGCCGCCCATGCCGACGCCGAACATCGCGACCGCCGTGAGCAGCGCGTTGCCGATCGTCAGCGCGTAGAAGAACGCCGCGACGCCGAGGATCAGCTGAAAGACCGCGGCCGCGGCGAGCAGGCGACCGTGCGCATACCGGCCGGCGAGGATGTTGCCCAGGGTGCTGCCCAGGCCGTAGATGACCAGCGTCACCGAGACGCCCCACTGCGGGCCGGCGCCGGAGTCGAGGTAGGCGGCGCTGAAGTAGGAGTAGACGGCGAACATGCCGCCGAAGCCGATCGCGCCCGCGGCGAGCGTGACGAGCACCTGCGGGTTGATCAGGGCCCGCAGCTCGGAGGTCGGGCGGGCGTGCGCGTCGCCCGGCTCGGCCGGGGCGGTCAGGGTGACCATGACGATCGTCAGCGCGCCCAGGGCCGCGACCAGCGCAAACCCGTAACGCCAGCCGAGCAGCTGCCCGACGGCCGTCAGCGCCGGCACCCCGACGACGTTGGCGATCGCCAGGCCGAGCATCACCTTGCTCACCGCGCCCGCGCGCTGCTCGGGGCGCCCGAGGGCGGCGGCGAAGAGCATCGCGACCCCGAAGTAGGCGCCGTGCGGCAGACCCGCGACGAAGCGGCCCGCGATGAGCAGCGGCATCGTCGGCGCCAGCGCCGTCCAGACGTTGCCGGCGACGAAGAGGGCCATGAGGCCCAGCAGCACCTGCTTGCGCGGCAGCCGCGCCGCGAGCACCGAGATCAGCGGCGCGCCGACGACGACGCCGAGCGCGTAGGCGCTGATGGCGTGCCCGGCGGCCTGCTCGGTGACGCGCAGGTCGCTCGCGAAATACGGCAGCAGACTCATCGCCGCGAATTCGCCCGCGCCGACGGCGAACGTGCCCGACGCGAGCCAGAGGATGACGAGGCCGGGGTGGACCGATCGGCCGCCCGGCGGTGCGGGCGAGGCGCTGGTCGACGGGATCGCTGACATGGCACGGACCTCCAAGGGGCTCGAGATGGTGGCTGGTGCCCACCCGCAGGTGGGCGCGCCGATCCGCCCCGAGGGGGCGTCGCTGCCGAAGGAGGGCCAGATCAGGCCGGTCGCGCGCGGCTGCCCGTCGCCCGGGTCACCTCGACGCCGGCCGACCGACGTCGACCCGAGGCGGCCGGATCCGACCTGAGGCGGCGGGAGCCGACGTGAGGCCGGAGCCGACGTGAGCCCTCACCGGCCGACCGAAGGTGAGCCCGCGGTCCTCATCGGGCCGCCGGCGCCGGGCCGGAGCAGGGCGCAGCAGGGACGGACGCCGGTCGCGGGGCGACCACGACAGTGCCCTGAGGTGGACACCGCCGCGCCGCCGTCGCGCACGATCGCCGTCCACCCTACGACCGCGGTGTCCGCATTGTGAATTCCGCGCCGAAGCCTCCGAGCCGCGCGCGGCCCCCGCGAGACCGACGAGGCCGCCGTCAGGAATACGCCCGGAGGCAGGTCATCGGGGGTACCGGGGGATCACTCCGGCGCGGCGACGAGGGTGAAGAGATCTGTGCGCAAGAGCGTCGGGTCGGCGTCGGGGGTCGGCTCGGTGACGTAGACCTCCCAGAAGGGGAAGGCCGGTGCGCGGCCGGACTCGACGATCGCGCCCATGAAGCCGCCCCAGGCGCCGCCGAGCCCGTCGTACGGCCCGAGGTAGGTCGTGCGGGCGGTGGTCCCCGCGGGCAGCGTCGACGGCAGCAGCGTGATGTCGCCGCGCACGAACGGCCCGTCCAGCGGCGCGGTCAGCGGGATGCCGACCTCGATGTCGACGGTCTCGGAGGGGATGCGCGTGTGCAGGGAGAACGGCGCGCCGGCCGGGGCGATGCCGCGCTCGGCCAGGGCGGGGAACATCGCGCTGAAGGTCGCGTCGAAGAGCTCCGCCATCCGCGCCACCGGGTAGTCGGTGGCGCGCACGACGACCGTGGGCGTCGTGCTGGCGTCGAAATACTCGATAGCGGGGGCATCGGCGGGGGCGTCCACGGCAGGGTCCTCTCGGTCGGGATTCCTCAGCGTGGCATGCCGCGCCGCACGCCGCGACGGTAGGCGCCCGACCCGTCGGACTCGGGCAGCCGGCGCAGGGCCGCGCGGGCGGCGTGCAGACCGCACAACCCGTGGACGCCGGCGCCCGGCGGGGTCGAGGCCGAGCACAACGTCACCCCCGGCACGCCCGTCGCGTAGGGGTCCGGCGCCAGGCGCGGCCGCACGACGGCCTGCAGCCCGTCGGCGGCGCCGGCGGCGATGTCGCCACCGACGTAGTTGGGGTTGCCCGCCGCGAATCCCGCCGGGGTCGTCACGTGCCGGGCGACGATCCGGCGCCCGAAGCCGGGCGCGTGCGCCTCGATCCGCGCCTCGATGTCGCCCGCGACGTCGCCGCGGTAGCCGTGCGGCACGTGCGCGTACGCCCACACCGGGTGCAGGTCGCCGACGGATCGGGACGGGTCGGCGAGGTACTGCTGCCCGACGAGCACGAACGGCCGCGCCGGCATCCGACCGGCGACGACGTCGGCCTCGGCGGCGGCGACCTCCTCGATCGGGCCGCCGAGGTGCACGGTCCCCGCCCGCCGGGCCTCCCGGTGACGCCAGGGCACGCCGTCGCGGACCGCGTAGTCGACCTTGAAGGCCGCCGGACCGTGCCGGAAACGCCGGTAGGAGCGAGCGACCCGCGACGGCAGCGCCGCCCCGAGGATCTGCGCCGCCGCGGCCGGCGTCGTGTCGAGCAGCACGAGATCGGCGTCGCCGACCTGCGCGAGGGAGTCGACGCGCACCCCGGTCTCGATGACGCCGCCGAGGGCCACGAGCCGCGCGGCCATCGCCGCGGTGATGGCCGCGGAGCCACCGACCGCCACGGGCCAGCCGACCCGATGACCGGCCGCGGTGAGCAGGACGCCGACGGCGCTGGACAGCGGCCGGTCGAGGCGGCCCATCGCGTGCGCGGCGACCCCGGCGAAGAGGGCGCGGGTCTCCGCGCGCCGCCACCGCCGGGCCAGCACCGTCGCGGGCAGGGCGGCCGCCGCGCCGAATCGCGCGAGCACGCCCGGGTGCCGCGGCACGTGCAGCAGCGGGCCCAGCACGTCCTCGCCCAGGTCGTCGAGCCCGGCCACCAGCGGTGCGAAGAGCCGCCGCCACGAGGGGCCGTCGACCCCGAGCCCGTCGGCCGTGCGCTCCAGGTCGCGCCACAGGACCCCGCCGCGGCCCCCGTCGAGCACGTGGACGAGATCGACCGGCGGGGCCGCCCAGCGCAGCCCGTGGGCCTCGAGCCCGAAGCCCGCGAAGGCCGCCGAGATCCGGCCCAGCGGGTGGAACGCCGAGCACACGTCGTGCCGCAGCCCGGGCACCGTCAGCTCGCGGGTGCGGGTGCCCCCGCCGATCTCGTCGGCCGCCTCGAGCACCCGCACCGATACCCCGGCGAGCGCGAGCGTCAGCGCCGCCGACAGGCCGTTCGGCCCGCTGCCGACGACGACCGCCCGGGCTCCCGACGCGGGCGCACCTGACGGGGGCGCTTCCGACGTGGGCGCTTCCGACGCGGCCGCCGTTGAGGCGGGGGTCCCCGACGCGGCGGCCGCTGAGGCGTGGCTCGCGGACGCGTGGGTGTCGCTCATCCCTCCTTCATACGCCGTGGGCGCCGGCGCCGCTCGCGGCACGCACCCGGACCCGTCGCGCGGGGGAGCCCGCGCGGTCGCCTACGACCTGGGGCGCAGCTCGTGACGGTCCCGCAGGGGGATCCGCCGGCGCGGCGCCGCGGGCTACAACGGTGGGTATGACGGGCAACTCGACGACCACGGCGGGCGCGGCCCGCGCCGCTGCGCCGACCGACGGGCCGACCGACGGGCCGACCGACGGGCCGACCGATGCGACGGGCGCGCCGACGGGCGGGCCGACGGACGGGCCCGGCCCGGGCGGGCCGGTCGGCGCGCGACGCTCGCGGTGGGCGGGCGCGGCGACCGCGGGCTGGATGCTGCACTACGTGCTGCGGGTCATGCTCGCGGTCCAGCTGCTCGCCTACGGGTGGAGCAAGGTCTTCCTCATCCAGATGGGCACGCTCGACTTCCAGGACCTGCTCGTCCAGTACGGCGAGATGAGCCCGATGGGGCTGCTGTGGCGCTTCATGCAGTATTCGCCGCCCGTGCAGATCCTCGCCGGCGCCGCCGAGGTCGCCGCCGCGGCGCTGCTGCTCCTGCGGCGCACCGCGGGGCTCGGGGCGCTGCTCGGCCTCATCGACATGGCCATCGTCTTCGGGCTCAACCTCGCCTTCGACGTGCCGGTCAAGCAGCTCTCGCTGGCGATGGCGCTGGGCTGCCTGCTCGTGCTGACGCCCTACCTGCCGCGGTACGTGCGGCTCGCGGGCAACGGCGCGGTGCCGCCGGGGCCGCTGCCGCGGGCGATCCCGTGGCCTGCGGTGGCGCGCGTGACGGCGTGGCTCGGCCCGATCCTGGCGGTCGGGCTCGTCGCCGGGTCGGGCGTCGCGGTCGGTCGCTGGATGGGGGCGACGACGGTCGGGGAGTCGCCGCTGGCCGGGGTGTATCGGGTGACGACGGATTCGCGGCCCCCGGCCGCGCAGCTCGGGCAGGACACCCGCTGGCAGCAGGTCTCGCTCGCGGCGCGCACGACCGAGCGGGGCGCCGGCATCGGGGTGCGCCAGGTCGACGGCACGCTGCGCTTCGGCCGCTACCGGATCACCGGGCCCGACACCATCGCCGTCACCCTCGGGGCGCCCGTCGCCGGCGACCGCCGGATCGACACCGGCGACGACGCGACCCCGCGGACGTATGCGTGGGCTCGCACGCCGGAGGGCGGGCTGCGCCTGACCGGCGACGGGCAGTCGGTGACGCTGACGTCGGACGCCGAGGCGCGCTTCCTGCTCGATCGCGACTTCTCGTGGGCGCCTCGGATGCCGCTGAATCGGTGAGGCCCCACCGTGACCCGGCCTGCGCAGATCCCGCGCCGGCCGGACCCCACACGGCGGCCATCCCACACTGGTGTGTGCGGTGCGGTCGGCTCCGTCGAGACGCCGCGGCGTCCCGGCGGCGCGGCCCGGTCGGCCGCACGTCACACCGCCAGGTCGCGGGTCGCTCTTCCGCTGCGCCGCGGGCGGGATCATGATGATCCCTGAGCCGTCGGGGCTCCGTGGCGAAGGCGGCTGGAGCCGGGCGCTGCTCACCGACCGGCGCCGCGACATGCAACGACGCATGACGACGATTCAGGACCTGCGGAAGGCACGAACAACGATGTCCGTCACCACCTCCTCCACCGACCGGCCCGAGGGCGCGCCCGCGAAGAAGCGGCGTCTCGGGCTCCTGTCCTGGGTGCTCATCGCGATCGTCCTGGGCATCGTGTGCGGGCTCTTCTTCCCCGACTGGCTCGTGAAGGTCTTCGCGACGTTCAACGGGCTCTTCGGCAATTACCTCGGCTTCGTCATCCCGCTCATCATCGTGGGCCTCATCACGCCGGCGATCTCCGAGCTCGGCAAGGGCGCCGGCAAGTGGCTCGCGCTGACCGGCGCGATCGCCTACGGCTCGACACTCTTCGCCGGGTTCCTCGCCTACGCCGCGAGCATGGCCGTGCTGCCGACGATCCTGGCCGGGCGCTCCTTCTCCAGCGCCGCGAACCCCGAGGACGCCCTCCTCGGCCCGTATTTCACGGTCGAGATGGCGCCGGTCTTCGGCGTCATGACCGCGCTCGTGCTCAGCTTCATCGTCGGGGTCGCGCTCACCTTCATCACCGGTGACGTCATCCACCGCTCGATGGTCGAATTCCGCGAGATCGTCGACCTCGTCATCCGCGCGACGCTCATCCCGCTGCTGCCGCTCTACATCTTCGGCATCTTCCTCAACATGTCCGCCACGGGTGAGGCGTTCACGATCATCACGACCTTCCTCGGCGTCGTCGTCTTCGTCTTCGCGCTCACCCTGGTCCTGCTGCTCATCCAGTACGCCGTCGCCGGCGCGATCTTCGGCCGCAACCCGCTGGCCATGCTCCGGACGATGCTGCCGGCCTATGCCACCGCGCTCGGCACGTCCTCCTCCGCCGCGACCATCCCGGTCACCCTGCGCCAGGCGATCCGGATGGGCGTCGACGAGCCGGTCGCCGCGTTCACCGTGCCGCTGTGCGCGACGATCCACCTCGCCGGCTCGACCGCGAAGATCACGACGTTCGCGCTCGCGATCATGATGCTGTCGAACATCTCGATCTCCGCCGGCGCGATCGCCGGCTTCATCTTCATGCTCGGCATCACGATGGTCGCCGCGCCCGGCGTGCCCGGCGGCGCGATCATGACCGCCGCGGGTCTGCTGTCCTCGATGCTCGGCTTCACCGAGCCGCAGGTCGGGCTCATGATCGCGACCTACATCGCGATCGACTCCTTCGGCACCGCGACCAACGTGACCGGCGACGGCGCGATCGCGGCGATCATGCACCGGCTCATCACGGGCACGCGCTACGGCGGCGCCCCCGCGCAGCCGGCGTCCGTCGCGCTCCAGGCCTGACGCGCAGCGCGCACTCCGAGCCGACCACGGCAGCCCGCGCAGTCCGTGCAGTCCGTGCAGTCCGTGCGACGGTGCGGACTGCCCCGCACCTCCCGTCGACCGCCCCACCCGTAGGAGTGACCCCGCATGCGCGCCCTCACGAAGCTGTCCGCCGGCCCCGGTCTGCAGCTCCTCGACCGCCCCGAGCCGATCTGCGGCCCCCGCGACGTCAAGATCCGCGTGCTGCGCGCCGGCCTGTGCGGCACCGACCTGCACCTGGAGCAGTGGGACGAGTGGACGGCGGCGAACGTCGCGCCGCCGCTGGTCATCGGGCACGAATTCTGCGGCGAGGTCGTGCAGGTCGGCCAGGACGTCGAGCACATCGCGAGCGTGCGGGTCGGCGACCTCGTCTCCGGCGAGGGGCACGTCGTGTGCGGCCACTGCCGCAACTGCCGCGCCGGGCGCCGCCACGTCTGCATCAACACCAGCAGCGTCGGCGTCAACCGCGACGGGGCCTTCGCCGACTACGTCGTCATCCCCGCGGGCAACGCGTGGGTGCAGCCGGCCGATCTCGACCCGGATCTCGGGGCGATCTTCGACCCGCTGGGCAACGCGACGCACACGGCGCTGCAGTGGCAGATGGTCGGCGAGGACGTGCTCATCACGGGCGCGGGACCGATCGGCGTCATGTCGGCAGCGATCGCGCGGCACGCGGGGGCGCGGCACGTCGTCGTCACCGACGTCTCGGACTACCGGCTCGAGCTGGCCCGTGGCGCCGGGGCCGACCGGGTCGTCAACGTCGCCCGGGAGCGGATCGCCGACGCCGCCGACGCCCTCGGCCTCAAGGAGGGATTCGACCTCGGCTTCGAGATGTCGGGCAATCCCGCCGCGCTCGCCGAGATGATCGACAATCTCACCCACGGCGCCCGAGTGTCGCTGCTCGGCATCCCGACGAGCGACTTCCCCATCGACTGGGGTCGGATCATCACGCACATGATCACGCTCAAGGGCATTTACGGCCGACAGATGTACGACACCTGGTATGCGATGAGCGCGATGCTGCAGACGTCGCCGCAGTTGCGGGCGGCCGTCGGATCGACCATCACCCACCGCTTCCCTGCGGAGCAGTGGGAGGACGCCTTCGCCGCCGCCCGGTCGGGCGAATGCGGCAAGGTCGTCCTCGACTGGAGCTGACCGAGCGCACCCGGACCGACCGACCCGGCACTGCACCGCGTGTGACGAGCCAATCCCGAGGAGATCGACGATGTATACGACGCTGCGCGACGACCTGCGCGACACCCTGTGCCAGATCGAGGCCGACGGCCTGTGGAAGCACGAACGGGCGCTGACGGGAGCCCAGGCCGCGCATGTCGCGACCGACGAGGCCCCCGACGTGTTGAATTTCTGCGCCAACAACTACCTCGGCCTCGCCGACCACCCGCAGGTCGTCGCCGCGGCGCGGGAGTCGTTGGACCGCTGGGGATTCGGGATGGCGTCGGTGCGCTTCATCTGCGGCACCCAGACCCAGCACAAGGATCTCGAGGCGGCGATCAGCGCTTTTCTCGGCACCGACGACACGATCCTCTTCCCGTCGTGCTTCGACGCCAACGGCGGCACCTTCGAAGTGCTCTTCGGCCCCGAGGATGCGATCGTCTCCGACGCGCTCAATCACGCCTCCCTCATCGACGGGATCCGGCTGAGCAAGGCGAAGCGCTATCGGTACCAGAACGCCGACATGGCCGATCTGCGGGCGCAGCTGCAGGCGGCGCGCGACGCCGGCGCCCAGCGCCTCGTCGTCGTCACCGACGGCGTCTTCTCCATGGACGGGTATTACGCGCCGCTGGAGCAGATCTGCGATCTCGCGGAGGAATTCGGCGCGCTCGTCATGGTCGACGACTCGCACGCCGTCGGCTTCGTCGGCGACGGCGGCCGCGGCACCCCGGAGAAGTTCGGTGTCGCCGACCGGGTCGACATCTATACCGGCACGCTAGGCAAGGCGCTCGGTGGCGCCTCCGGCGGCTATGTCGCCGCGCATCAGGAGATCGTCGACCTCCTGCGTCAGCGGGCCCGGCCGTATCTCTTCTCCAACTCCGTCGCCCCGCTCGTCGTCGCCGGCTCGATCAAGGCCCTCGAGCTCGCGGCGGCGGGCGGGCAGGAGCGTGAGCGGCTGTGGCGCAACGCCGAGCTCTTCCGGGGGCTCATGGCCGACGCCGGCTTCGAGCTGCTGCCGGGGTCGCACGCGATCGTGCCCGTGATGTTCCCCGGCGAGCAGGGCGCGCGCCAGGCCGGTCGGATCGCCGAGGCGATGCTCGGGCTCGGGGTCTACGTCACGCCGTTCTCCTACCCCGTCGTGCCGCGCGGCGAGGCGCGGATCCGCGTGCAGCTGTCGGCCGCCCACTCGCCGGAGGACGTGCGGGCCTGCGTCGACGCCTTCGTCGCGGCGCGCGAATCCCGCGAATCCGTCGGCTGAGGCCGTCACCTGATCGACATCCCAATTCGATTGTCGAACTGAGCGAACAGGGACATACTGGTCAGAGAGGGCATTTCGCACGGTAGACGGAGGCGAGGGCATGTCGGCGACGCTGCGCATCAATCGGGGATCGGCCTCACCGGAGCGAGTGCTCTACCTCGGCACCGAGCCGCTCGGCCGCCTCGACGAGTCCGTCATGGACTTCGACATCCCCACCGGACGGCACCTCGTCTACCTGCGGATCGGCCCGTATCACAACGTCGTCACCTTCGTGGAGGCCCGACCCGACGAGGTCGTCGAGCTGACCGTCGAGGACAGCCCGACCGTCATCACCCCGCTGGCCGAGGGCGGCTACCTGCGCTTCCACCACGAGCCGCGCGAGCACCTGGCGAACTGACACCCCGCCGCAGCTGCCGGGGCGAGGCGTCGTACCAGCGCCGACAGGCGCGGGTGAAGGCGGCGGGCTCCCGGAAGCCGACCATCCCGGCGATCCGGGCGAAGGGCAGGTCGGTGCCGGTGACGAGGTCGCCGGCTCGCTCGCGGCGCAGATCGTCGAGGATCGCCTCGTAGGTCGTGCCCTCGTCGGCCAGCCGCCGCTGCAGGGTGCGGGGGTGGACCCCGAGGAGCCGGGCGACCGAACCGATGAGCGGCGCCGACGCCCCGAGGGAGCCGTGGAGCACCTGCCGGACGCGGCCGGTCGTGCTCGCGGCCTGCTGCGGCGCGTGCATCTCGAGGTAGGCCAGCGACATCCGGTAGAGGAGCTCGTCGCCGTCGGTGCGGTGGGCGTCGAGCACCGGGGCGGGCACCCGCAGCAGCCCCTGACCGGTGCGGAATCGCACCGGGGCCCCGAAGACCTCGGTATACACGTCCTCCGGCGCGAGGGGAGCCCCCGGCAGGTGGACGCCGCGCAGCCCGTAGTCGCCGCCGCAGATGAGCGTCAACGACCGGTGCAGCAGGCCGAGGCCGAGGTCGAGCCCGAGGGCGACGTCGGTCGGGGTCATGGCGATCGCGACGACGCCCGGCTCGCCGCGCGGGTCCGGCCCGGCGCAGACCGCGACCAGCGAGGAGTGCACGAAGAGGAAGCGCTGAGCGCACTGCAGCGCCGCCCGCACGGTCGGGGCGTTCTCCAGTCCGACGGCCAGCGGTCCGAGGACCTGCAGGTCCTGGCGCTGCGACAGGCGCAGCGGCAGGTCGGGGCGCCCCAGCTCGGCGCCGGCCAGGCTCAGCGCCGCCGCGAAGCGGTCCATCGGCACGAGCGTGTCGTCCTGGGTCAGCAGCGCCGCGTCGAGCCCGGCCCGCTGCAGGTAGCCGGTGGCGTCGCCCCCGAGTTCGCCGACCAGCGGGCCGAATCCGCGCAGCGCGGCCGCGCGGATGTACTCGGTCATGGCGCCCATGAGACAGGCCGCTCGGGGCCGGGGTCAACCGGTCCGGGGCCGATGGGGGCTGTCGCGAGCGAACAAGTCGCTGTCGCGCAGAGACAAGTGCGCAGGTGTCCGACGGGCGTTGTGCTGAGTGAGGAACGCGAGATTCCCTGCGACAGCGAAGGATCCACCATGACCGACCCCGCCACGACACAGCCCGGCCACGCTGCGACGCGCCCCGTGCCCGGCCCCACCCCCAAGCCCCTCGTCGGCAGCATCGGCGCCATCGACGCCGACGCGCCCGTGCAGGGCATGATGCGCCTCGCCGAGGAATACGGCGAGATCGTCTCGCTCGATCTGCCCGCCCGCGACGGCGGCCTCTACGTCGTGACCTCCCAGCGGCTCGTCGACGAACTGTGCGACGAGACGCGCTTCGACAAGCGCGTCCACACGCCCCTGGAGAACATCCGCGCCTTCGGCGGCGACGGCCTCTTCACCGCCCGCACGCAGGAGGACAACTGGGGCAAGGCCCACCGCATCCTCATGCCGGCGTTCTCGCCGGTGGCCCTCAAGCCCATGTTCGGCGGCATGGCCGACATCGCCGAGCAGCTCATGCTCAAGTGGGAGCGCCTCGGCCCCGACGCCGACCTCGACGTCACGCACGACTTCACGCGACTGACCCTCGACACGATCGCGCTGTGCTCCTTCAGCTACCGCTTCAACTCCTTCTACAGCGAGTCGATGCACCCCTTCGTCACCTCGATGGTCGACGCCCTCGAGGAGGCCGGGCAGCGCGGTCGCCGCCTGCCGATCCAGACGCGGCTCATGCCCCTGCGGCAGCGGCGCTACGACGCCGACATCGACCAACTGCACGAGGTCGCCGACCAGCTCATCGCCCGCCGCAAGGCCCAGCCGCTGCCCGACGGGCAGACCGACATCCTCGACACGATGCTCCAGGCCACGGACCCCCGGACCGGTGAGCGGCTCTCGGAGGAGAACGTGCGCTACCAGATGGTGACGTTCCTCATCGCCGGCCACGAGACGACGTCCGGGCTGCTCAGCTTCACCCTCTACGAGCTGCTGAAGAACCCCGACGTGCTGGCCGCCGCCCGGGCCCACGTCGACGAGGTGCTCGGCGACCGCTACCCGACCTACGCCGATCTGGCCGACCTCGGATACCTCGATCAGGTGCTCCGCGAGACGCTGCGGCTGTGGCCGACGGCCCCGGCCTTCGGGCTGTACCCCCGCGAGCCCACGACGATCGGCGGGAGCGATGACGAGGCGGGCTACGCCCTGGACCCCGGCGACACCGCGCTGGTCATCGTGCCGCAGCTGCACCGCGACCCGGCCGTGTGGGCCGACCCGGAGCGCTTCGACCCCGACCGCTTCTCCTTCGAGCGGGCCAAGACCATCCCGTCGAACGCCTGGAAGCCCTTCGGCAACGGTCAGCGCTCCTGCATCGGGCGCGGATTCGCCCTGCAGGAAGCGCAGCTCGTGCTCGCGCTCATGATCCAGCGCTTCGACCTCGACTGGGCCGACCCCGACTACGAGCTGTCGATCAAGGAGACCCTGACGCTCAAGCCCGACGGCTTCTTCGCGCGCATGCGGCTGCGCACCGACCGCACGATCCCGCGGCCCGGGATGACCGGCGCGGCCCACGCTCTCGGCGACGCGGGCGCGTCGTCGCAGGAGGCCGCCGAGCAGGAGCCCGCCGCCGAGAGCCACGGCACCCCGGTGCGGATCCTCTACGGGTCCAACGCCGGCACGAGCCGGGCCTTCGCCGACCAGCTCAGCCGCGCCGCGCTGCGCCGGGGCTACGTGCCCAGCGTCGCCACGCTCGACGAGGGCGTCGAGGACGTGCCCACGCAGGGTGCGCTGCTCGTCGTCTCCGCCTCCTACGAGGGGCAGGCGCCGGACAACGCGAAGGCGTTCGTGTCCTGGCTCGCTGAGGCGGCCGACGGGTCCGCCGACGGTGTGCGCTACGCGGTCTTCGGCTGCGGCAACACCGACTGGGCCCGCACCTACCAGCGGATCCCGACGCTCATCGACACCGAACTCGAGCGCCTCGGCGCGACCCGGCTCGTCGCGCGCGGCGAGGCCAACGCCCGCGGCGACTTCTTCGGCGACTTCGACACGTGGCACGAGAGCCTGTGGCCCGCCGTCGGCGAGGCCCTCGGGGTGCGCCCCAGCGAGCCCGTGGAGACCGGGCCGCAGCTGACCGTCGACATCCTGGGACCTGGCCGCGAGCAGCTGCTGCGCGCCTCCGACCTCGACCTCGGGCAGGTCGTCGCCAACCGCGAGCTCGCCGACCTGCGCGCTCCCGGCGCCCGCAGCAAGCGACACCTGGAGATCGCGCTGCCGGCCGGGCAGACCTACCGCGCCGGCGACTACCTCGCCGTGCTCCCCCTCAACCCCGTCGCCGTCGTCGATCGCGCCCTGGCCCGCTTCGACCTCGCCTACGACACCCGGCTGCAGATCCGCGGCGCCGCCACGCAGCTGCCCGTCGACGGGCCCGTGCTCGCCGGCGAACTCCTCGGCTCGTACGTCGAGCTGTCCCGCCCCGCCGGGCGCCGCCAGATCGAGCAGCTCGCCGCCGCCTGCCCGTGCCCGCCCGAGCGGGCCGAGCTGGCCCGCCTGGCCGACGAATCCGTCTACGCGAGTGAGGTGTTGGCGCAGCGGCTGTCCGTGCTGGACCTGCTCGACCGGTACGCCTCGATCGAGCTGCCGCTCGCCGACTACCTGGCGATGCTGACGCCGCTGAGCCCGCGGCAGTATTCGATCAGCTCGTCGCCGCGGTGGAGCGAGGATCATGTGACGCTCACCGTCGCGCACCTCGCGGCGCCCGCGCTCTCCGGCGAGGGCACCTACGAGGGCGTCGCTTCGACGTTCCTCGCGCACGCGCGGCCCGGCACGCGCATCCCGGTGACCGTGCGGCAGAGCAACGTCGACTTCGCTCCACCGGCCGACCTGTCGACCCCGATGGTCCTCGTGTGCGCCGGCACCGGACTCGCGCCGTTCCGCGGGTTCCTGCAGGACCGGGCGCTGCGGGCGCAGGCCGACGGGGTGACCCCGGCCCCGGCGCTGCTCTTCTTCGGCTGCGACGGACCCGACGTCGACTACCTCTACCGCGACGAGCTCGCCGGGTGGCAGGAGCAGGGGATCGTCGACGTCCGGCCGGCGTTCTCCGCCGCGCCGCAGGACGGCCCCGACGGGCCGATCCGCTACGTGCAGGATCGGCTGTGGGCCGACCGCGCCGAGGTCGCCGAGCTCGTCCGGGCGGGTGCGCAGTTCTACGTGTGCGGAGACGGGCGACGCATGGCCCCCGCCGTGCACGACACGTCCGTGCGGATGTACGCCGAGGCCGTCGGCGCCGACGACGACGAGGCCCGCGCGTGGGTCGAGTCGATGGAGCGCGAGCACGGGCGCTACGTCTCCGACGTCTTCGCCTGAGCAGTGCGATCGGCTGCCGCCCACCGGCTCGCTCGCGGTCGCGCTCGCAGCTCGGGGTCGCGGTCATCGCCGCGACGATGGGCTGCGGCCGCGACCGTGAGCAGGTCGGCCGGCGCCCGGGCCCGACGCCGGGGCCAGGGTCGGCAGGATGGGTGGCGTCCCCGCCTGTCCAGCACCCAGGAGCCGGTATGACGCACCCCTACCTCGACCCGAGCCTGTCGCCCGCGCAGCGGGTGGCCGACCTGCTGCCGCGGATGACGCTGGAGGAGAGGGCGGGTCAGCTGACGCAGTATTTCTACTTCGCGGCGTTCGCCGACAGCATGGCCGCGGCGAGCGACGTGGGCGCGCAGGCGATGGACCAGCAGACCTTCCTCGACCAGCCCGCCGGCGTCGAGGAGGCGCTGCGCCGCGGTGCCGCGGGGAGCCTGCTCTTCGTCAAGGATCCCGCGAGCATCAACCGGCTGCAGCGGATGACGATCGAGGGCAACCGCCTCGGCATCCCGGCGATCTTCGGCTTCGACGTCATCCACGGGCTGCGCACGATCCTGCCCGTGCCGATCGCGCTGGCCGCGTCGTGGTGCCCGGAGACCATCGAGGCCGGCCAGGCGGTCGCGGCCCGGGAGGCGCGGGCCGTGGGGATCCACTGGACGTTCGCGCCGATGGTCGACATCGCGCCGGACCCGCGGTGGGGCCGGATCGTCGAGGGCGCCGGGGAGGACCCGGTGCTCGGCGCGGCCGTCGCCGCCGCGCAGGTCCGCGGCTTCCAGGGCCCGCAGCTCGGGGCGTCGAGCGACCGGGTCGTCGCCGGGCCCAAGCACCTCGCCGGCTACGGCGCGGCGCGCGGCGGGCGCGACTACGACGACGCGGACATCTCCGACGCCGAGTTGTGGAACGTCTACCTGCCGCCCTTCGCCGCCGCCGTCGAGGCGGGCGCGGGCAACGTCATGGGCGCCTACATGGACCTCAACGGGGTGCCCGCGTCCGGCAACCGGTGGCTCCTGACCGACGTGCTGCGCGACGCCCTCGGCTTCACCGGCTGGGTCGTCAGCGACGCCAACGCCGTGACGTCGATGGTGACGCAACACTTCTGCCGCGACCTGACCGACGCCGGAGCCCGGGCCCTGCACGCCGGGCTCGACATGGAGATGGCGATGGACGACCCGGCCTACGAGCGGCTGCCGCGGGCCGTCGCCGAGGGGCTGGTCAGCGAGAGCGCCGTCGACGAGGCCGTCGCCCGGGTGATGCACGCGAAGTTCGCCCTGGGCCTCTTCGAGCACCCGTATGTCGACGAGGACGCCTGCGAGGCCGTGCTGTCCGCGCCGGAGCACCGGGAGGTCGCCCGCGTCGCCGCCGAGCGCAGCGCCGTGCTGCTGCGCAACGAGAGCATCGACGGGCGCCCGGTCCTGCCGCTGGGCCCGGACGTCGGCGCGATCGCCGTCATCGGTCACCTGGCCGACTCCCGCCGCGACACGCTCGGCCCGTGGGTCTTCGCCCACGACGTCGAGGAGACGGTGTCGATCCTCGACGGCATCCGGGCCCGCGCCGGCGAGGACGTGCGGGTCGACTACGCGCCGGGCGCCTGGTCGCCGCAGCGCCTGTACGCCTCGATGTTCGACGCGATGGACGCGAGCGTGCCGACGAACCCCACCGACGTCGACGCCGACGCCGAGCTCGCCCGGGCCGTCGAGGTGGCCGCCGGGGCCGACGTCGCGGTCGTCGTCGTCGGGCAGCCGCAGAACCAGGTCGGTGAGGCGGCCTCGACCTCCCATCTGGAGCTGCCCGGCCGTCAGCTGGAGCTGCTCCAGCAGGTCTGCGCCACAGGCACCCCCGTCGTCGTCCTCGTCATGTCGGGCCGCCCGCTCGACCTGCGCTGGGCCGCCCGGCACGTGCCCGCGATCCTGCAGGTCTGGTATCCGGGCACCCGCGGCGGCGAGGCCGTCGCCCGGCTCCTCTTCGGCGACGTCAGCCCCGCCGGCCGCCTGCCCATGACGTGGCCGCGGACGGTCGGGCAGGTGCCGCTCGTCTACCGGCATTACCGCACGTTCCAGCCCGAGCAGCAGGACAAGCGCTACTGGGACGAGGAGTCCACGCCGCTCTACCCCTTCGGGCACGGCCTGTCGTATGCGCGCTTCGAGTATTCCGACCTGCGCCTGGGCACCGAGCGTCTCGCCGTCGGGGCCCGGACGACGGTGTCGGCGACCGTGACGAACACCGGCGACCGCGACGCCGACGACGTCGTGCAGCTCTACGTCCACCAGCGCTACGGCACCTCGACCCGGCCCGTGCGCGCACTCCAGGGCTTCGAGCGGGTCGCCGTGCCCGCCGGCGCATCACGCACCGTCACCTTCGAGCTCGGCCCCGACCAGCTGCGCTACTGGAGCGCCGTCACCCGCGACTGGGTGCAGGACCGGACCGTCCTGGACCTGTGGGTCGGCGGCAGCTCGACCGCCGACCTGCACGCCTGCCTGGAGGTCGTCGCCGGCGGCCGGCCCGGGGAGCGCGGGCGCGACGTCTGAGGCAGATCCGCTGCCCTGCGGGGGATGCGGTCTCGTATGCTGCACGGCAAGCCCGCGCCGGAGGGTCTCCTGCGCCGCGGGGCAGCCCTGCCGACCAGGAGGTAGCAACGATGAGCGACGTCGTCGTGACGAACAACGAAGAGCTGAAGCGCTACGAAGGCCACCTCGACGGTGCGCTCGCGGGCTTCGCCGAATACCAGCTGACCGACGAGCTCATCGTCTTCACCCACACCGAGGTCGATCCCGCCTTCGAGGGCAAGGGCGTCGGCAGCGCGATCGCACGCTTCGCGCTCGATGACGTCCGGGACGCCGGGGCGCGCAAGGTCATGCCGCTGTGCCCCTTCATCAAGGGCTGGATCGCGCGGCACCGCGACTACGTGCCGCTCGTCTACGGCGCCTGACGCCGCGACGGCACTGGCCTGACGGCGACTCGTCGGGGAAGCTGACGTGATGACTGCACGCGCGAGCGACCGGCACGGGACCCCACCGACCGACCACGACTCCACCCGCCAGGGCGAGGTCGTCGACGTCGTCGTCCTCGGCGGCGGGCCGGTCGGGGAGAACGTCGCGCAGTATGCGACCCAGGGGTCAGGGCTGAGCGCGACCCTCGTCGAGGGCGAGCTGCTCGGCGGCGAATGCTCCTACTACGCCTGTATGCCGAGCAAGGCCCTCCTGCGGCCCGTCGAGATCGCCGCCGACGCGGCGCACCTGGACGGTGTCTCGACCCCGACGATCGACGTCGACGCGCTGCTCGAGCGACGCGACGTGTGGGTATCGCGCTACGACGACTCGGGCCAGGTGGCGTGGGCGCGCGGCGCCGGGCTCGGCGTCGTCCGCGGCCACGGCCGGATCAGCGGCGAACGGGAGGTCACCGTCGAGAGCGCCGACGGGCCGCGGGTGCTGCGGGCCCGGCACGCGGTGGTCGTCGCGACCGGCAGCAGCCCGGTCGTGCCGCCCGTCTATGCCGACGTCGCCCCGTGGGGCTCGCGGGACGCGACGGGTGTGCGCGAGGTGCCGGCGCGGCTGATCATCGTCGGAGGCGGGGTCGTCGCCTGCGAGGCCGCGGTGTGGATGGCGGCGCTCGGCTCGGCCGTCACGCTGCTCGTGCGCGGGTCGCGCGTGCTGCCCCGCGTCGAGGACTTCGCCGCCGACGTCGTCCTCGACGCGCTGCGCGCGAGCGGCGTCGACGTGCGCCTGCGCGCCGACGTCGTCGCCTGCCGCCGCGACGACGCCGCGGATACCGGCGTCGGGCGGATCCACGGCGGGCCGGTGACGGTGACGATCGCGGGATCGGGTGACGCGCCGGGTGACGCGGACGAGCGCGGGGACCAGCCCGGGGGCGGCCAGGAGCTGGTCGCCGACGAGATCCTCGTCGCCGTCGGTCGGCGGCCGCGCCTGGACGACGTGGGCCTGTCGTCCGTCGGGCTCGACGCGGCCGACGTGCTCGCCGGGCGGCTGCCGCAGTGGCTGCACGCGGTCGGCGACGCCGCCGGGGATCCGCCGACGACGCACTGGGGCAAGTACCGGGCCCGGCTCCTCGGCGACCGCCTCGCCCGGACGGCCCTCGCGGGGCACGCCGCCGCTGGGCACGCCGCTGGACACGCCGCCGACCAGCACGATCCCGGCGTCGAGGCGCCCGTGCCGCAGGTCGTCTTCACCGACCCGCAGGTCGCCGCGGTGGGGCCGACCGCGGACGAGGCCCGCGCCGCCGGCGCCCGCGTCGTCGTCGCGCGCGTGCCGTGGACCGCGGCGGCCGGCGCCGGGCTGCTGCGTGACGACGCGACCGGTGGGGCGATGCTCGTCGTCGACGCCGACACCGGGCGCGTGCTCGGCGCCACCTTCGTCGGCCCCGGCGCCGGGGAGTTGCTGCACGCCGCGACCATCGCCATCACCTCCGGCGCGCCGGTGTCGACGCTGTGGCATGCGGTGCCGTGCTATCCCACGGCGAGCGAGCTGTGGCTACGCCTCCTGGAGGCGCTGCCGCGCGAGCTCGTCCGCCCGCAGACCGCCCAGAGCCGTCAGGCAGCACAGAGCCTTCAGGCAGCACAGAGCAGTCAGACGGTGCAGAGCAGTCAGACCGCACAGAGCAGTGTGGAGAACGAGGAGCGATCATGACCGACCTGTCGAGCGCCGTCCACGTCCTGGTGCCCCGCGAGGTGCCGCTCGGCGGCCTGCGCGCGCTGACCGTGCGCCGCACGCTGCCGTCCAAGCAGCGCTCGTTCGTCGGGGCCTGGTGCTTCGTCGACCACTACGGCCCGACGGTCGTCGGCCCGGGCAACGACGGCGGGATGGACGTGCCGCCGCACCCGCACACCGGGCTGCAGACCGTGTCGTGGCTCTTCGACGGCGAGATCGAGCACCAGGACAGCGGCGGCGTCGTCGGGCTCGTCAAGGTCGGCGAGGTCAACCTCATGACCGCCGGCAGCGGCATCGCCCACTCCGAGGTGTCGACGACCGCCAAGAGCGGGCTGCACGGCGTCCAACTGTGGGTCGCGCTGCCGGACGAGGCGCGCGCGGTCGAGCGCGGCTTCGAGCACTACGCGCCTGGGCGGGCCGACCTGCCGGACGGCGCCGGCAGCGCGCTGGTCTTCCTCGGCGAGCTGCCCGGGGTCGACGCCTCCCCGGTGGTGACGTACACGCCGCTGCTCGGCGCCCAGCTCGACCTGGCCCCGGACGCCGACGTGACGCTGACCGTCGACCCCTCCCACGAGCACGGGGTGCTCGTCGACTCCGGCGACGTCGTGCTCGACGAGACTGCGGTCGCCTACGGGGAGCTCGGGTGCCGCGACGCCGGCCCGGACCGGTTGCGGCTGCGCGCCGGCGCCGACGGGGCGCGGATCGTGCTGCTCGGCGGCCCGCCCTTCGAGGAGGAGATCGTCATGTGGTGGAACTTCGTCGGCCGCTCCCACGAGGAGATCGTCGCGTTCCGCGACGCGTGGGAGGCCGGCAGCGACCAGTTCGGCGGCGTGCCCGGCTATGTCGGCGTGACCGCCCGGATCCCCGCGCCGCCGCTGCCCGGGGTGCGCCTGCGCGCCCGCAACCGGCACGGCCGCGTCTGACGCCCCGCCCGGCCGGGGCGCGGCAGCCCGCCGCGCAGGGCGGCCGTGCAGGGCCGTCGTGCAGGGCCGTCGTGTAGGGCC
>JAVTVZ010000146.1:41801-44509 GCA_032229625.1 Dermatophilaceae bacterium
AGGGCCGTCGTGTAGGGCCCAAGGGAAGAACCGGCGAGCCCGCGCGCTTATAGGGGCATGAAAAAGATCGGATTCCTCAATTTCGGTCACTGGACCCCGTCGCCGCACTCACAGGTGCGCACGGCCTCGGACGCGCTGCTGCAGTCGATCGACCTCGCTGTCGCCGCGGAGGAGTTGGGCGCGGACGGCGCCTACTTCCGTGTCCACCACTTCGCGCGCCAGCTCGGCTCGCCCTTCCCGCTGCTCGCGGCCATCGGCGCCAAGACCGACCGCATCGAGATCGGCACCGGCGTCATCGACATGCGCTACGAAAACCCGATGTACATGGCCGAGGACGCCGGCGCCGCCGACCTCATCACCGGGGGGCGACTGCAGCTCGGCATCAGCCGGGGGTCACCCGAGCAGGTCGTCGACGGCTGGCGCTACTTCGGCTACGCGCCGGGCGAGGGTGAGGACCCCGGAGCGATGGCCCGCCGCCACGCCCAGGTCTTCCTGCAGGTCATCGAGGGCAAGGGCTTCGCGCAGCCGAGCCCGAACCCGATGTTCCCCAACCCGCCCGGGCTGTTGCGCATCGAGCCGCACTCGCCGGGACTGCGGGAGCGGATCTGGTGGGGCGCCGCCTCCGACGTGACGGCCCGCTGGGCCGGCGAGCAGGGCATGCACCTCATGAGCTCGACGCTGAAGAAGGACGAGTCGGGCGAGCCCTTCCACGTCCAGCAGCGCCGTCAGATCGAGATCTTCCGCGAGGCGTGGGCCGCGGCCGGCCACCCCGGCGAGCCGCGCACGTCGGTGAGCCGGTCGATCATGCCGATCACGACCGACACCGACCGGATGTACTTCGGTCGCGACGCCGACAGCGCCGACCACCGCGGCTACATCGAGGAGGCCTTGGGCCGGGCGATCTTCGGGCGCACGTTCGCCGCCGAGCCGGAGGTCCTCGTCGAGGAGCTCGCGCAGGACGAGGCCATCGCGGCCGCCGACACCGTGCTGCTCACGGTGCCCAACCAGCTGGGCGTCGACTACAACGCCCACATCCTGTCGACGATCCTGACCGACGTCGCCCCTGCCCTGGGCTGGCGCTGACCGCCCGCAGGATTCACGTGAAACATCGTCCGGCGGTCGCCTCGCGCGGCCGCCGGACGCCTGGTGCCGGCAGGGAGCGCGAAGATGACCCAACTCACGTCAGAGGAGGGGGCCGAGCATCCCGACGGTGTTCTGCACGAGCCGCATGCGGAAGGGCCAGGCGTCGACGGACTCCGGGGCCACCCGATCGCTCACCGACAGGTACTTCTCCTGCCGGGCGATGATCGACGCGGTGACCTCGCGGTCGGAGACGAGCAGGTTGTTCTCGAAGTTCAGCTCGAGGCTGCGGCGGTCCATGTTGGCCGAGCCGACGAGGGCGAGCTCGCCGTCGACCGTCATCGACTTCGTGTGCAGGATGCCGAGCGGGTACTCGTAGATCTCGACGCCGGCGGCGAGCATCGCGGGATAGGTGCTGCGGCAGGCGTCGGCGACGAGCCAGGAGTTGTTGCGGGTGGGGAAGACGATCCGCGTGCGCACCCCGCGTCGGGGCGCCGCGCAGATCGCCCGCAGCAGCGCCTCGTCGGGCACGAAGTAGGGCGTCGTGATCGTCAGGTCGGCGCGGGCCGCGAAGATCGTCGCGACGAACATGTCGGACATCGCCGGCCCCGGGGTCGTCGGGCCGGTGCCGAAGGTCTGCGCGATCGCGCCGTCCTCGAAGACCGGGGGGCCCGGCTCGGCGGCCGGGAGCGACTCCAGCCCGTCGGTGTCCGTCGTCACCTCGGCGAGCCACGCGGTCAGGAAGAGATACTGCATCTGCCGCACGACCGGCCCCTCGCAGCGGAAGAAGATGTCGATCCACGGCGCGTAGCGGGCCTCGACGCGGAACTGCGGATCGGCGCAATTCTGGCTGCCGCAGTAGGCGATCGCGTTGTCGATGACGACGATCTTGCGGTGATTGCGCAGGTCCAGGCGGCCGACGGGCAGGTGCCCCAGTCGCGGGATGTCGTTGAGCGTCGCCAGCAGCTGCACGCCGGCGTCCTTGAGCTGGGCCCAGCGGGGGGACTTCGTGAACGCCCGCGAGCCGAGGGCGTCCACGCAGACCCGGCAGGCGACGCCGCGCCGGGCGGCGGCCGCGACGGCATCGGCGATCCGGCCGCCGTTGTCGTCGTCGAGCCAGATGTAGAAGGAGATGTGCACGCTCTCGCGCGCCGCGTCGATGTCGGCCGTGAGCGCGGCCAGCGCGACGTCGGAGTCGACCATCGGCGTGCTCGCCGGGGCGTCGGGGTCGCCGAGCAGACGGATGTGGTTGCCCGCGACCGGCGGCAGGCCGTCGATCGTCGTGCCGAGCTCGAAGGCCTCGAGCGTCGCCGCCGGCAGAGCCGCGCGGTCCGGCCCCGCGGCGGCCGGCTTGCGCATCTGCGCGAGCACCTCGTGCAGCCGTCGCACGCGCGCTCGCCCGATGTTCGTCTCGCCGAGCAGCAGGTAGGCGATGATCCCGACGAGCGGCAGCGACATGATGACCGCGACCCACGCGATCCGCGACGCGGGCGTGCGGCCCGGGCGCGTCACGGCCCGGCACACGACGAGCACGTGCCCGATGAAGATGAGGAGCGAGAGGAGCCCGGTGAGCGGGTCGCTCCAGGTCAGCAGTGAGGACACCGGACCTCCGAGGGTTCAGGGTGGGT
>JAVTVZ010000147.1:0-1172 GCA_032229625.1 Dermatophilaceae bacterium
CAGTCGCGCACCTCCCACGTCGAGCAGCCCGCCCACCAGTGCGGCGTGCAGCTCGCGATCGACCCGTCGGCCGGCCGCGCGCTCTTCGGCGTGCCGGCCGCGCAGGTCTCGGGGCTGATGGCCGCGCCCTTCGAGCCTGACCGGCACACGCGTGCGCTGTGGCAGCGGGTCGGCGAGATCCCCACGTGGGAGGGCAGATTCGACGCGATCGCCCAGGAGTTCGCGCGCCGCGCCGCGCGCGGCGAGGTCGGCCCGCGCCGCGAGCTCGTCGGCGCCTGGCGGCTGCTGACGGCCCGCCGCGGCACCATCGCCATCGACGAGGTCACCCGCCACGTCGGGCTCTCGGGGCGGCAGCTGCGCGAGCAGTTCCGCCGCGAGTTCGGCATCGGGCCCAAGGAGGCCGCGCGGCTCCTGCGCTTCGAGCACGCCCAGACCCGGCTCAGCGCGCAGGTCCGCGCCGGTGTCGGCACGATCGCCGACGTCGCCGCCGCCTGCGGGTATGCCGACCAGGCGCACCTGTCGCGCGAATTCCGCGGCTACACCGGCATGTCCCCCTCGGCCTGGGTCGTCGCCAAGCGCCGGAACATTCAAGCCGGCGGCCACACCGCCCGCACAGACTGGACGGCATGAGCGACGACACGACACCGACCACCCACCCGACGACCCCGACGGCCGACCCGACCGACCCGAAGACCGACCCGACGCCGGACCCGATGCCAGAGGCGGCCGCGACGCAGGGCGCGACGTTCACCCGCGTCTACCCGACCCTGCAGGCCCACGATCCGCAGGCCCTGCTCGACTTCCTCGTGACCGCGCTGGGATTCGTCGAGAACGCCGCCTACCGCGACGACGACGGCGTGATCGTGCACGCCCAGCTCGACTGGCCCGGCGGAGGCGGCGTGATGTTCGGCAGCTACAAGCCCGGCACGCCGTGGTGCCGCGAGCCCGGCACCACGGGGGCCTACCTCGTCACCGACGACATCGACGCCCGCTACGCCCAGGCACGCGCCGCCGGGGCGAGGATCGTCCGCGAACTCGGCGGGACCGACTACGGGTCACGGGAATTCGCGGTGAGCGACCCGGAGGGCAACCTGTGGTCGCTCGGCACCTACCGCGGCGAGCCGCACCGCGCCTGACGCGCCGGCCCCGCCACCGCCTGCCTCGCCACCGCC
>JAVTVZ010000147.1:1272-6811 GCA_032229625.1 Dermatophilaceae bacterium
CGCCACCGCCTGCCTCGCCACCGCCGGCCCCGCCGCGGCCCGCTCCCGACGGGGCCCGCGCCGAGCCGGCCGCGGCTCGGCGTGGCCCGCCACGGGCCGGCAGCTCGCGCCACGCCGACCTGACCTGCGCCGACCTGACCTGAGCGGGCCCGCCCGCGACTTACCGTAGGAAGCGTGCTCCCCGACCTCGGCGACCCTGGCGTGCGCACGTCCGGCGACCGACCGACCCGCGCGGCGTGGGTCGACGTGCGGGCCGGGGTGGGCGCCGATCTCCTGCTCGGGGCGTTGCTGGACGCCGGGGCCGCGATGGCGCAAGTGCGGGCCCAGATCGCCGCGGTGCTCCCCGACGCGGTGCTGCTCACCGCGCGCGAGGTGAGCCGCGGGGGTCAGCGCGCCACGCGGCCCGACCTGCGGCTGCGCGCCGAGCAGCCGGACCGGACGTGGGCCGACGTGCGCGCCCTGCTGCAGGACGCGCCGCTGCCCGGGGCGGTGCGCGCGATGGCGCTGGGCGTCTGCCGCCAGCTCGCGGCGGCGCAGGCCCGGGCGCACGGCGGCGATGCCGACGAGGTGCGCTTCGGCGCGGCGGGCGCATGGGCCGAGATCGCCGGCGTCGTCGGCGTGTGCGCGGCGCTGCACGACCTGGGCGTCGCCCGCCTGTATGTCGGGGAGCCGGTCGCGGTCGGCTCCGGCAGCGTGACGACCCCCGACGGTGAGGTGGCGGTGCCCGCGCCGGCGGTGCTGGAGCTGGCCCGCGGCTTCGCGGTGACCGGCGGGGGCGACGGCGCGCTCGCCACGCCGACCGGTCTGGCCCTGCTGCGGGCTCTCGCCGGATCGGCGCAGGACGCGCCCCCGCTCGTGCCGGACCGCATCGGGGTCGGCGCCGGTGAGCACGACGATCCCGGCCGCGCGCACGTGCTGCGGCTCGTGCTCGGCCCGGCCGACGACCACCCGCCGGTGGGGCCGACGGGCGCGGCCGGCGCCGCAGCCGCCCCGGTCGGCGACGGCACCGCCGGGGCCGCGAGCAGCCCGGCGCTGCGCAGTGAGCCGGGCTCGGGCTATCTCGAGGACTCGCTCGTGCTCCTGGAGGCGAGCGTCGACGACCTCGACCCGCGGGTGTGGCCCAGCGTGCTCGTCGGTCTGCTCGGCGCCGGTGCCCTCGACGCGTGGCTCACGCCGATCTCGCTGACCGGCGGGCGATCCGGGCATGTCGTCGGTGCCCTCGTCGCGGTGGCCGAGTGGCGGTCGGCCACCCGGGCGGTCTCGCCGGGCGACGGCATCGACCCGGTGCGCGCGTCGGCCGACCCGGTCGCGGCGGTCCGCGACGCGCTCTTCCGCCTCACCCCGACCTTTGCGGTGCGGGCCCGCCCGACGTCGCGCTGGTCGCTGCACCGCGACTGGGTGCCGGTCGACGTCGCGGGGGAGCGGGTGCGGATCAAGGTCGGCTACACCCGCCGGCCCGCCGGTGACGCCGAGATCGTGCGGGCCACACCCGAATTCGAGGACGCCGCGGATCTGGCTGCGCGCTGGGGCGTCGCCGTCGGTGAGATCCTCGACGCGGCGGCCGCGGCGGCGATGAGTGCCGGGCTCGTGCCCGGGGCCTCCTACACGCCGACGGCGACGTGAGCCGCGGCCATCCGGCAGCGCAGATGCGGGAGCGTCGGTGGTGCGTCAGGCGAAGTCGGCGACGCTCTCGGGCCGCGTGAGGAACTGCGGCTCGGTCGCCCCGAACTGCCGCGCGACCTGCGTGGCGGCCTCGTAGATCACGCCCCGCACCTGCTCGGGTGGCATGTCCAGCGTGTAGGCGAAGCGGACCTGCTCGAAGGCCTCGAACGGCTCCCCGAGCACCGCCCGTCCCGACTCCACGTCGATGACGGCGGGCGTGATCGGGGTCTCGGAGATGATGTCCAGGACGCCCTCGACCCGGCCGCCATAGCCCACCTGCACGCCCCGCTGCGCGGTGTAGACGACGAGCTCGGCCAGGCCCGCCTCGAGGTCGGGCAGCAGCACGACGCCGGGGACGTGCGTGTCCGGGTCGTGCGGCAGGCCACCGAAGCGGTTGCCGCCGACGCCGACCCATCCACCGTCGGCGAGGGCCAGCGCGAGCCGCAGCAGCGGGCCGTCGGGGCCGAGCACAGAGATCGACGCGAGCGGCATGTCGCTGTCCAGCGCGTAGTCGATGGGCTCGCTGGCGTATTCGAGCGGGCCGATCGGCACGGCGCCGCTGGCCATCGTGTCCGTCACGAGGGTGACGATGTCGTCGTGCGTCGCGCGCCTGTCGACGGGCACGTCGAGGAGTTCCGCGATGGCGATCACGGTGGCGCCGGCGCGCGGATCGAGTTCTGTGAGCAGGAGCGCGCGCACCTCGGCTGCGACCATCGGACGGACCTCCCTGACACGGGCTTCGAAGAACCCTTCGGTGGCGACATTCTCACCCTGGCACGCCCGGGCGTGTCGCGCGCGGCGCCGCCGACAGCGCCCTCGCCCGGGGAACCTTGGGATGCCAGTATGTCGTGCCCCGTGATCCGCCGCACGGGTCCCCGGACCCGGCGTCGACTCGAGCGCCGGTCCCGCCGCGTGCCGCCGCGTGCCGCCGGGCGATCGTCGGCGACGATGACCCGTGGCGACGGGCCCGTGACGACGGGCCCGTGACGACAGGCCCGTGACCACAGGCTTGAGCGACGATGGGCCCAGGCCCGTCACCCCACGACCCCCACGCCACCCCCACGACCCCAGGAGCGCTCCGATGACCCAGGCCACGCCCGACGCCACCCAGGATCTGCTGCCCGCCCTGTCCAGCGACGGCTGGGAGCGGGTGCTGTGCGTCGTCGCGCACCCCGACGACATGGAATACGGCGCCTCCGCGGCGGTCGCGACCTGGGCCGCCCGCGGCATCGAGGTCACCTACCTGCTGCTGACCAGCGGCGAGGCCGGCATGCAGCGACCGCCGGAGCAGGTCGGGCCGGAACGTGCCGCCGAGCAGCGGGCCGCCTGCGACGCCGTCGGCGTCCGCGGGCTGCACATCCTCGACCACCCCGACGGGATGCTCGTCTACGGGCTGGACCTGCGCCGCGACATCGCGCGCGTCGTGCGGCAGGTGCGGCCCCAGGCCGTCGTGGTGACGGTCTGGGACGTCGAGGCCTACGGCGGGCTCAACCAGGCCGACCACCGCGCGGCCGGCCTGTCGGCCGTCGACGCGGTGCGCGACGCCGACAACACGTGGGTCTTCCACGAGCTGGCCCGCGACGAGGGCCTGGCCAAGTGGGGCACGGGCGTCCTGCTCGTCGCCGGTCACGAGCGGCCCACCCACGCGGTCGCCGTCGAGCAGGCCGCGGTCGACGCGAGCGTCCGCTCGCTGCAGGCCCACACGGCCTACCTCGCCGACCTGCCGGGGCACCCGAAGCCGGAGGTCTTCCTGCCGCAGATCCTGCGCGCCGGTGGCGAGGCGGCCGGCACCGACTACGCCGTCCCCTTCCGCGTCTACGACCTCGGGGGCATCGCGACCGCTGAGGAGTCGTAGCCGTCGCAGGTCCTCGCGGTCGGGCGCAGGGCGGGCTCAGGGCGGGCGTAGGGCGGGCGCAGGGCGGCTCCGACCCGCCCGCCCCGCTGGTGATTCGACGGAGCAGACCGTCACAATCGGGTGATGGCCTACGTCACCGTCAACGTCATGTCCGTCGCCGCGGCCAATGCGGCCGAGTTCGTCGCCCGCTTCGCCGCCCGCCCGGGCCGCATCGAGTCGGTCGACGGCTTCGAGCGGTTCGAGCTGTTGCGCCCCGCCGACGGCCGCGACCGCTGGCTCGTCGTCACCCACTGGCGCGACGAATCCGCCTACCGGGCCTGGAGTGCCGCGCGCAGCCCGCGCACCGATTCCGTCGCCGACAGCCACGAGGTCTGGGCCTTCGACGTCGAGCAGGTCAGCGAGGTCTGACCGCCCGCGAGGGGCCGTCCGTTCGCGGGCCTGCGACCCACCGCCAGCCGGTCGCAGACCCCTCAGGAGGAGCCAGGGCCTCGACGGCATCGCTCGACGGCACTAGCATCGCTGTATGGCGATGACAGAGGCGACCGGCGATCACGCGGCCGAGGTGCCGACCATCGACGTCCCGACCAGCGAGCCTCCCCGCGGCGCGGCATCGACGGCCGACGTCTCCGACGCACCGCTCGACGCACCCATCGACGAGGCCTCGGCGCTCGGCAGCGCGGCCGCGCTCTTCCGGGCTCTGGGTGACCCCTCGCGGCTGACGATCCTGCAGCACCTCGCGCTCGGGGATCACAAGGTCGTCGAGCTCACCGACCATCTCGGGCTCGCCCAGTCGACCGTGAGCAAGCACCTGGCCTGCCTGCGCGATTGCGGGCTCGTGGAGTCCCGGGCCGTGGGGCGCGCGTCGGTGTATTCCGTGGCGCATCCCGGTGCGGTCGGGGCCGTGCTCGCCGCGGCGCAGGATCTGCTCGCGCGCACCGGCGACGCCGTCGTGCTCTGCGACACCCAGCGCCCGCCCGGCGGCGACCCCCCGCCACCCGTGCCGACGCTCGGGCCGACAGCCGAGCAGACACCCCCGGTGACCCCAGCGTCCGGCCGACCGTCTGGAGCTCCGGCAGGGGCGCGCTGATGGGGCACGGGCACGGCCACGGGCACTCGCAGGCGCCGGCGGGCCACGCGGGCGGGCGGCACCGCTGGCGGCTCGCGGTCGCCTTCGCCCTGATCCTGGTCTTCTTCGTCGTCGAGCTCGTCGCAGCCCTGGTCTCCGGCTCGCTCGCGCTGCTCTCGGACGCCGGCCACATGGCCGCCGACGTCGTCGCGCTCGGCGCGGCCCTCGCGGCGACCCGGATCGCGACGCGCGCGGACTCCACCGGGCGCCGCACCTACGGCTCGTATCGCGCGGAGGTCTTCGCCTCGGGGCTCGCGGTGCTGCTCATGCTGGGTGTCGCGGTCTTCGTGGCCGTCGAGGCCGTGGGCCGCATCGGCGTGACCGTCGAGGTCGCGACCGGCCCGATGCTGGCCGTCGGCGCGCTCGGGCTCGTCGTCAACCTCATCGCGGTGGCCCTGCTGCGCGGCGGCGCGGCGGAGAGCCTCAACGTCAAGGGCGCCTATCTGGAGGTCCTCGCCGACACCGCCGGATCGGTCGGGGTCATCGTCGCCGGCGCGCTCGTCGCGGCGACGGGCCGGTCACTGTGGGACACCGGGATCGCGCTGGCCATCTCGATCTTCGTCGCCGTCCGCGCGCTCCTCCTCGCGCGAGAGGTGCTCGGGGTGCTCGGGCAGCACGCGCCCGCCGGGGTCGACCCGCGCGCCGTCGCCGACCAGCTCAGCGCGCTGCCCGGGGTCGCCGACGTGCACGACCTGCACCTGTGGACCCTGACCTCGGGGATGAATGTCGCGACCGCGCATCTGGTCGCCGCGCCCGAGGCCCGGGCCGCCGACGTGCTCGACGCCGCGCGCCGGCACCTGCGCGAGCACGTCGACATCGAGCACGCGACCCTGCAGGTCGAGACCGCCGCCGCGGCGACCCGCTGCGCCGAGGTGTCGTGGTGAGTCGGCGGTGAG
>JAVTVZ010000147.1:6911-44362 GCA_032229625.1 Dermatophilaceae bacterium
GACCGCCGCCGCGGCGACCCGCTGCGCCGAGGTGTCGTGGTGAGTCGGCGGTGAGTCGGCGGTGAGTCGGCGGTGAGCCGGTGGTGAGCCGGTGGTGAGCCGGTGGTGAGCCGGTGGGGAGCGTGCGGTCGGGTCGTCGTGGGCGCACGCCCGGTCACGGTCGCCGGCGACGGGGTTTGACACAGTGACCCCATGAGATCCTGCTGCGCCGTCTACGTCGATGTCGGTTATCTGCTCGCGGCCGCCGCGACGCGCGTGACCGGTAGCTCGCTGCGACGCGGCGTGCAGACCGACTACGCCGCGCTCATTGAGGCGCTCGCCGCGCAGGCCGAGGCCGACTCGGGGCTGCCGCTGCTGCGGATCAACTGGTACGACGCGGGGGGCCGCCCCGGGGGTCGACCCGACCTGTCGCAGGACGAGATCGGGCTGCTGCCCAACGTCAAGCTGCGGCTGGGTCGGCTGTCGTACACCGGTGAGCAGAAGGGCGTCGACGTCCGCATCGGCCTCGACCTGGCGATCCAGGCCCGGCAGCGCATCGCCGACGTCGTCTATCTCGTCTCCGGCGACGACGATCTCACCGAGGCGGTCGAGGAGGCGCAAGGGCACGGCGTGCAGATCGTGCTGCTCGCGGTGCCGCGCCACGACGGCAAGCCGCTCGCCGCCGCCAAGCACCTGCTGCGCGAGGTCGATCGGATGCTCGTCATCGACGCCGACGCCATCGACGCCGCCGTGCGCCCGGCCGCGATCCCCGAGGCGCTCGTGCCCGCACCCTTCGCGACCGGCGACGCCGACGCTGCCGGCGCGCTGGACGGCGACTCCGGCGGCGCCGCGACGCCCACCGACGGCACGGGCTCCACCGACGGCACGGGCTCCACCGACCGCACGGCTGGCACCGACGGCACGGGTGACAGCGCCGGGACGGCACCCTCCGACGGGCCGGGCCGGGTCCGTCGGCGCGTCACGCGGGTCGGCGGGCAGGTGTTGCCCATCGGTCCGACCCCGACGACGCCGTCGGCTACCCCCGCGGCGCCCGTGCCCGGGCCGCCCCCCGGGGCGCGACCGGCGCCCACGCCTCGCGGACCGGCCACCGGCGAGGCGCCGGCCGCGCCCGCCGCGGGGGTCCAGGTGCCGACCCCGGGCGCGACGGGTGCCGCGCCCCGCCCGGGATCGCCCGGGGGAGCCCTCGCCGGAGCCGCGGCGGGGGTGCCGTCGGCCGTCCCGTCGCCGGCGCTCTTCGCGGGCCGTAAGGCGGCGGGCGTCGCGCTGCCCGACGGGGTCGTGGCCGCGCCCCGCAGCGTCGCCCCGGACGGCGTGACGATCGCCGACGTCGACGCCGTCGCCCGCCAGGTCGTCGCGTCGTGGTGCGCGTCGGCGACGCTGGACTCGCTCGGGGTGCTGCGTGACGGCGCCCCGAAGATCCCCTCCGAGCTCGACCGCGCGCTCCTCATGGACCTCTCGGGCCTCGTCGACGGCGAATACCTCGAGGACGACACGCGCCACGAGCTGCGGGCCCGGTTCTGGTATCACGTGGGTCGCGTCCGGGCCGTCTGATCATTCGGGCCGCGCGGGCGGCGACGGCGAGCGGCGTGGCAGGGTGCGGGCCGTGGATACGACATTGATGGTCAAGGCGCTCGGCGGGATCTTCGCGATCATGAACCCGTTCGTCGCGCTCCCGATGTTCCTCGCTCTGACGCAGGACTACTCGCTGCAGCGGCAGCGCAGCAGCGCCGTCCGGGTCGTCGTCTACTCGGCGATCCTGTCGTCGGCGATCCTGCTCGGCGGCGCGGTCGTGCTGGAGTTCTTCGGGGTCTCGGTCTCGGACTTCCGCATCGCCGGCGGCATCGTGCTCATGATGATCTCCCTGGGCATGCTCAACGGCACCGGCAGCTCCGCGCACAGCGGCACCGACGCCGAGCAGGAGCATCACGAGGCGCAGGCCGCGACGTCGGACATCTCCTTCTATCCGATGGCGTTCCCGATGATGGTGGGGCCGGGCACGATCACGACGATCATCGTGCTGGCCGGCTCGTCCTCGGGCGCCGGTGGCCTGCTCGAGGTCGGACTCGCGCTGGCGATCGTGCTCGCGGCGCTGCTGCTCGTGCTGTGGTTCGCCCCGACGATCGGCAAGCACATGTCGATGACCCTGCGCACGATCATGACCCGGCTCATGGGCATGATCCTCGCCGCGATCGCCGTCGAGATGGTGGTCGCCGGCCTCGGCGTCGCCCTGCCCGGCCTCGCGCGCTGACGCGCCGGGGCCGCGCGCTCGAGGACGTGCGGCCCCCGCCCGCCCATCCCACCGATCGGACAGCCCCGCGGCGCGGGCAGCCGGGCAGTTCTCCTGGTCCTGACGCAAAAACGCGCGGTGCTAATCTCGGCCGGGAATTCGCGGTGCGGACGGTTCGGTATGTCGTGACGATTTCCGTCATTCCGGGCCTGCCCGTCGGATTCTGAATACGAGTGCACTGCGTCGCGTCGAGGCAGTGGCTCGCACACCCAGGAGGGCGACGTGACGAACGATTCGGCAGTGCACCAGGACACCGGCGGCGGGGATCCGTCGTCCGGCTCGGCGGACTCGACGACAGCGGCTCCGGCCGCTCAGGCGACACGGCACGCCTCGGGCCACGTGCGGGGGACGGCCACCGAGCCGACGCACGAGCTGGCCAAGGCGCCGGTCATCGCGCCGGAGCGGACGGTCGACGGCTTCGTCAAGGAGTTCCTCGCCGAGCTCAACTACGGGCAGGGCGTGACGCTCGCCCGCTCCAGCACCAACGATCAGTACCTGGCGCTCGCGCGCACCGTGCGCCGCTACCTCATGGCCGACTGGCTGGAGACCGCGCGCTTCCGGCGGCAGGCGACGCCGAAGATGGTCGGCTACCTCTCGGCCGAATACCTGCTCGGACGCCAGCTCGGCAACGCCCTGCTCGCCTCCGACCTCGACGACATCGTCGCGCAGGGCCTGCGCGAGTGCGGCATCGAGCTGGCGTCGCTGCGCGCCCAGGAGGTCGAGCCCGGCCTCGGCAACGGTGGCCTCGGCCGTCTCGCCGCGTGTTTCGTGGACTCCCTGGCCACGATGGACATCTCGTGCATCGGCTACGGCATCCGCTATGAGTACGGCATCCTGCGGCAGACGTTCGTCGACGGCCGCCAGGTCGAGGTGCCGGACTCGTGGCTCACCCTCGGGGCCCCGTGGGAGTTCCCGCACCCCGAGCGGGCCGTGCAGGTCGACTTCGGCGGTCACACCGAGACCTACACCGACGACTCCGGCCGCGAGCGCACCCGCTGGGTGCCGGCGTGGAACGTGCTGGGCGTGCCCTACCACTACATGGTCCCGGGCTTCCAGAACGGCGTCGTCAACACGCTGCGCCTGTGGAGCGCCCGCGCGACCAATGCCTTCGACCTGCAGATCTTCAACTCCGGCGACTATGCCGAGGCGGTGCGCGCGCAGACCTTCGCGGAGAACATCACCAAGGTGCTCTATCCCGAGGACTCCACGCCGCAGGGTCGTGAGCTGCGGCTGCAGCAGCAGTATTTCTTCGTCGCGTGCTCGCTGAAGGACTACATCGACCAGACGCTGCAGAAGCACTTCGACATGCACGACCTGCCCGAGCAGATCATCTTCCAGCTCAACGACACGCACCCGGTCATCGCGATCCCGGAGCTCATGCGGCTGCTCGTCGACGAGAAGGGTCTGGAGTGGGACGACGCCTGGGGGATCACCCAGAAGTGCTTCGCCTACACGTGTCACACGCTGCTGCCGGAGGCCCTCGAGGTCTGGCCGGTCGAGCTGCTCGGCCGGTTGCTGCCGCGGCACCTGGAGATCATCTATCGGATCAACGAGGAATTCCTCGTGACGGTCCGCGAGCGCTTCCCCGGGGACGAGCTGCGCGTGCGCCGTATGTCGATCATCCAGGACCACCCGGTGCGCGCCGTGCGCATGGCGCACCTGGCCACAGTGGCGGGCGTCAAGGTCAACGGCGTCGCCGAGCTGCACTCGCAATTGCTGCGGGACAAGGTGCTGCCGGACTTCTCGCAGATGTGGCCGGAGAAGTTCACCAACGTCACGAACGGCATCACGCCGCGCCGCTTTCTGCGGCTGGCGAATCCGGCGCTGTCGGACCTCATCACCGACGCCATCGGCCCCGGCTGGGAGTCCGACCTCGACCGGCTCGGTGAGCTCGAGCCCTTCGCCGACGACTCGTCCTTCCGCGAGCGGTTCGCCCAGGCCAAGGAGGCCAACAAGACGCGGCTGCGGGAGCTGCTCGTCGACCGCGACGGCATCGAGCTGCCGCAGGGCCACATGCTCGACGTCATGGTCAAGCGCCTGCACGAATACAAGCGGCAGACGCTCAAGCTGCTGCACATCGTCACGCTCTACGACGGCATCATCTCCGGCGAGGTCGACCCGGCGGATATTCAGCCGCGCACCTTCGTCTTCGGGGCGAAGTCGGCGCCCGGCTATTTCATGGCCAAGGAGATCATCTACCTCATCAATTCGGTGGCGCGCACCGTCAATTCGGATGCGCGGGTGCAGGGGCGCCTGGCCGTCGCCTTCCCGGCGAATTACAACGTGACGCTCGCGCAGAAGCTCATCCCGGCCGCCGACCTGTCCGAGCAGATCTCGCTCGCCGGCAAGGAGGCCTCCGGCACCGGCAACATGAAGTTCGCCCTCAACGGCGCCCTGACCGTCGGCACCGACGACGGGGCGAACGTCGAGATCCGCCGGCTCGTCGGGGACGACAACTTCTTCCTCTTCGGGATGACCGAGCCGCAGGTCGCGGCGCTGCAGGACTCCGGCTACCGGCCGACGGACTATTACGAGTCCAACCCGCGGCTCATGCGCACGATCGATCTGCTGGCCAGTGGCGTCTTCACCGACGGCGACCGCAGCAAGGCGAGCCCGGTCGTGGACGACCTGCTCTACAACGACCGCTTCATGACGCTGGCCGACTACCAGTCGTACCTCGACGTGCAGGGGCGCATCGACACCGCGTATGCCGACACCGAGGCCTGGACGCGCTCGGCGATCCTCAACGTCGCGCGATGCGGCTTCTTCTCCTCCGACCGCTCGATGCGCGACTACGTGGAGCGCATCTGGAGCACCCCGTCGGGCCGCGGTCGGCGGCGCAACCCGGCCTGAGTCGACGCCCGGCGTCGAGCGACGTCCCAGCCACGGTGGCGGGGTGCCTGCGGGCGCCCCGCCACCTGGCGTGTCTGGCCCTGCGGCACCCGCTGCCGGTGCCCGGCCGACGCATCTGCCGGCCGCCGCAGTCCAGGTCCCGACGCAGAGTCAGACTGGGGCGATGGTGGCGCAGAGGCGGACCGGGACGACGCGAGTGCTCGTCGTCGACGACGAACCGGTGCTGGCGGGCATGGTCGGCACCTATCTGGAGCGGGCCGGCTATGACGTGAGCACGACCGGCGACGGCCCGGCCGCCGTCGAGCTGGCCCGCAGTCTGGACCCGGCGGTCGTCGTGCTCGATCTCGGGCTGCCCGGCCTCGACGGGATCGAGGTCTGTCGTCAGGTCCGGACCTTCTCCGACTGCTACGTGCTGATGCTCACGGCCCGTGACGACGAGATCGACATGCTCGTCGGGCTCGGCGTCGGAGCGGACGACTACGTGACCAAGCCTTTCCGCGTGCGCGAGCTCGTCGCGCGTGTGCAGGTGCTGCTGCGCCGCCCGCGCGGCGGGTGCGGCGCGTCGATCGGCCCCGGAGCGGCCGCTGGGGTGAGCGCGGCCGAGCCGCCGACGCGCTCGTTCGGGGCGCTGCGCATCGACCCGGCGGCGCGCGAGGTGACGCTGGCCGGGGCGCCGATCGACCTGACCCGCACCGAATTCGACGTGCTCGAGGCGCTGTCGGCGCGGCCGCGGCTGGCCTTCAGCCGACGCCGACTCGTCGACGCGGTGTGGGGCCCGCAGTGGGTCGGCGACGAGCACCTCGTCGACGTGCATGTCGGGCACGTGCGACGCAAGCTCGGTGACGATCCGGCCGACCCGCTCTACATCAGGACCGTGCGGGGCGTGGGCTACCGGATGGGCGACGGCGGATGAGCCCGGCCGCCGATCGGCCCGGCGGCAGTCCCGGTGCGGGACGCGCGGGGGCCGCTCAGACGTGGTGGCGGCCGCCCGGCACGGACACCCTCGCGTGGCGCCTCGTGCTCACTCACGTCGGGCTCATCGCCGCGATGGCGGTCACGATGATCGTCGTCGGGCTCCTCGCAGGCCCCGCGATCTTCCACTCGCACATGGTGCAGGCGGGCCACGGCGACGGCGGGCCGGTGGTGCAGCACGCCGAGGCGGCGTTCCTGCAGACGTCCGCGGTCACCCTGGCCATCGGCACCGCGATGGGCGGGGCGGACGCGCTGCTGCTCAGCGTCGTCGTGAGCCGCCGCATCGGGGCCACACTCGCGGCGTTGTCGCGGGGGGCCGAGCAGGTGGCCGCGGGCCGGTATGACGTGGCGATCCCCACGCGAGGTGTCGGCGCCGAACTCGATGGTCTCGCCGTCAGCTTCGGCCAGATGGCCGACCGGGTCGCCGACACCGAGCGGACCCGGCGGCGGCTGCTCACCGACCTCGCGCACGAGCTGCGGACGCCCATCAGCGTCGTCGGCGTCACCGTCGACGCCATCGAGGATGGCGTCGCGCGCAGCGACGACCCGGCCGTCCTGGCGTCCCTGCGCGATCAGATCGCCCGCCTCACCCGCCTGGCCGCCGATCTGCGGGCCGTCTCCGCCGCCGAAGAGGGTGCGCTGGAGGTGCGCCGGCGGCGTGTGCCGGTCGAGGAGCTGCTCGCGGCGCTGGGTGCCGCCCACGGTGAGGCCGCCGACGCCCGCGGCGTCCGGCTCGTCATCGCACCCGATCCCGCCGGGCGGGGTGGCGCTCGCGACGACGATCTCGGCGGCTCGGGAGTCGCCGGTCGCCGTGCTGACGCCGAGATCGGCCCCGACGGGGTCGCCTGTCGTGTCGAGGCCGGCCTCGGCGAGGTCGACGTCGACCCCGATCGCATCGGCCAGCTACTGACGAACCTGCTGACCAACGCCCTGCGGCACACACCCGCAGGCGGCAGGGTCGACGTGGTCGCGCGGCGCGAGCCCCGCGCGGGGCTCCCCGCAGGACCTGGTGCGGGCTCCGGCACACGGACCGGTGCAGGCGCCGGTGACGGCGTCGTGCGCATCGCGGTCACCGATTCCGGCGACGGCATCGCCGCGGAGCACCTGCCCCACGTCTTCGAGCGGTTCTACCGCACCGACTCCGCGCGGCGGCGCGACGACGGCGGCACAGGCGTCGGGCTGGCCATCAGCGCCGCCATCGCCCACGCCCACGGCGGCACCTTGACCGCGGCCAGCCCCGGCCTGAACGCCGGCGCGACGTTCACCCTGACACTGCCCGCCGTCTGAGCGGCGACCGGCCGCGCGCTGCGACCTTCATCGAATCTTCAGAGCGATCACGGGATCCGGCCTGGGCGGGCCACGCAACCTGGTGTCGTGGCGCACCCCGCGGGAGTCGGCGGCAGGCCGGCCGAGGGCCGGTCGAGGCAGATGCAGACGATCGCGGCCGACCTCGAAGCGGACGTCCAGGCGCCTGGGTCGAGCGCCCAGGCCTGGCATCGTCACCACCCCCATCACGCCGGAATCGGCATGATGACCTCCCTCTAGACGCCTGAACTGCGCAGATGTGGCCGCCCCGGCGGTCCTGCGAGCCATGACCCGAAAGGACCCTCGATGGCCATCGACACCTCCCCCCGGCGCGCGGACAGTTCGTCGGGTCCGGGGCAGGCCCGCCGTGCCGGGCTCACCGGCCGGGCGGCCCCGACGCCGCTGCTCGTCGGCGTCGGAGTGCTCACGCTCGCGCTGGCCGCGATCGGCCTGCTGGCGCCCGACCGCACCGCCGACGCAGGGACCGCGATGGGCGCGATGTCGACGCACTACATGGGGCTGCTCGCGGCCTCCCAACCGTGGAACCTGCTGATCTTCATGGCGTTGCCCGTCGTCCTCGCCGAGACCCTGGCCATCACCGAGCTCGTCGTCCTCTTCGGCGGCCGCACCCCGGTCTGGGTCCGCGGGCTCAACCGCGCGGCCGGGCTGCTCGCCGGGCCCGTCATGATCGGCATCACCGTCCACCTGCTGCGGTATACCGTCGTCCCCTTGACCACCGGCGGCGGGTGGCGCGGCGTCGCCGACGTCGTCGCCGTGCTCGCCTACCTCGCCGGCACCGTGCCGATGGTCGGCCTCACCCTCGTCGAGCTGGGCCTGCTCGGACGCGACGACCACCGGGCGTTGGCGCTGCACGCGACCTTCGTGGGCGTCTTCCTCGTCCTGGCGCACGTCGCGATGATCTTCGGGATGCTCGACCCCACCGTGCTCGGCTGGCACGCCGGCGACGTGCCCGGCCTGTCCGGTACGACCCACGACATGCCTGGCGGTGCCACGATGCCCGGCATGAGCCACTCCGGGATGAACCACTGATCATGCGTGCCCTGCCTACCACCGCGACCCTGCTGATCGCTGCGCTCGCCACCGCCCTCGCCGGCTGCGGCACCACGTCCACCGATGCCGATGCCGCGCTCTCCCCGTCGGCCTCCGCCCCTGTGACCTCGGCCGCAGCCGAGGCCCCACCCGGCGCCGCCACCGGTGACGCGGCCGAGCTGCTCGCCGCGCACGGCCTCACCGGCAAGACCGGCCGCCAGATCGTCGACGCCCTCGACCGCGACCCGTCCCCGCGGCCGCTGAGCCTGACAGGATCGGTGCGCCCGACGCAGCTCGTCCTGTCCGACGGCGCCCGCGAGGCGAGCCTGCCGCTGCCCGGCGACTCCTTCTATCTGTCCGTGGCGCCCTTCGTGAGCCGCACCCACGAGTGCTTCCACCACAACCTCGGCACGTGCCAGGGCGAGCTGTCGGGCCGGCCGGTCCACGTCACGATCACCGACGCCGCCGGCGCGACCCTCGTCGACCGGGACGAGACGACGTATGCCAACGGGTTCGTCGGCTTCTGGGTGCCCGCCGGCACGTCGGGCACGATCACCGTCACCCACGACGGCAAGACCGGGAGCGTCCCGTTCAGCACGGGCGCGCAGAGCCCGACCTGCCTGACGACGCTGCGCCTGACCTGAGGCGCTCTCGCCGTGACCGGCCCCTCGCGCAGCGGCGCGGGGGGCCGCGCGCGGCCTTGCGCCCCGACGCGCAGGTCCCGACGCGCAGTCCCGAGGAGCCCGGGAAGAAAACATGACGCAGTTTGCTTGAGTCAACTGAACTCAACTGTGGAGGTGACGGAATGACGTCCATGCGTCTTCCCCTGCTTTTCGTCGACGACCTCGTCGCCCTACCCGGCATGGTCGTCCCCATCGAACTCGACGACGCGCGGCAGGCGGCCGTCGACGCCGCCGTCGCGAGCACCGACGGCATGCTGCTCGTCGCGCCCCGCCTCGAGGACCGCTACCCGTCCTACGGCGTCATCGCGCGCATCGTCCAGCGCGGCCGCACCCCCGGCGGCGCGCCCGCCGTCGTCGTGCGCGGTGAGAGCCGCGCCAAGCTCGGCCAGGGCGACGCCGGCTCCGGCGCGGCCCTGTGGATGGAGGTCGAGGCCGTGCCGGCCCACGAGCCGACCGAGCACACCGGCGAGCTCGCCGCCGAATACAAGGCGCTGCTCGTCGCCTACCTGCAGCGGCGCAACGCTTGGCAGGTCATCGAGAACGTCAACCAGGTCACCGACCCCTCGGCCCTGGCGGACCTCGCCGGATACGCCGGCTACCTGACCGACACGATGAAGCGGGAGCTGCTCGAGACCCCCGACGTCGACGAGCGCCTGCGCAGCCTGATCACTCGGCTGCGCGAGCGCATCGCCGAGGAGGAGGTCAGCGACAAGATCGCCGCCGACGTGCGCGAAGGCGTCGAGAAGACCCAGCGCGAATACCTGCTGCGCCAGCAGCTCGCCGCGATCCGCAAGGAGCTCGGCGAGGGCGAGCCCGAGGGTGCGGACGACTACCGCGCCCGCGTCGAGGCCGCCGACCTGCCCGAGAACGTCCGCGACGCCGCGCTGCGTGAGGTCGGCAAGCTCGAGCGCGCCAGCGAGCAGAGCCCCGAATCGGGCTACCTGCGCACCTGGCTCGATACCGTGCTCGACCTGCCGTGGGGCACCCGCACGACCGACTCGACCGACATCGGCGCGGCGCGGGAGATCCTCGACGCCGACCACCACGGCCTGGAGGACGTCAAGGATCGGATCACGGAGTTCCTCGCCGTGCGCGCCCGGCGCGCGCAGCGCGGGATGCACGCCGTCGGCGGGCGCGGCTCGGGCGCGGTGCTCGCGCTCGTCGGGCCGCCCGGGGTCGGCAAGACCTCGCTCGGTGAGTCCGTCGCGCGGGCGCTCGGCCGCACGTTCGTGCGGGTCGCCCTCGGTGGGGTGCGCGACGAGGCCGAGATCCGCGGGCACCGGCGCACCTACGTCGGCGCGCTGCCGGGGCGGATCGTCCGCGCGATCGGCGAGGCCGGCGCGATGAACCCCGTCGTGCTCCTCGACGAGATCGACAAGGTGGGCTCGGACTACCGCGGTGACCCCGCCGCGGCGCTGCTGGAGGTGCTCGACCCGGCGCAGAACCACACGTTCCGCGACCACTACCTCGACCTCGATCTCGACCTGTCCGACGTCGTCTTCCTCGCGACCGCCAACGTGCTGGAGTCGATCCCGCAGCCGCTGCTGGACCGGATGGAGCTCGTCAGCCTCGACGGCTACACCAGCGACGAGAAGGTCGCCATCGCCCGCGACTTCCTGCTGCCGCGGCAGCTGGAGCGCGCGGCGCTGACGGCCGACGAGGTCGAGGTGACCGATGACGCGCTGCGGCTGCTGGCCGCCGACTACACCCGCGAACCGGGCGTGCGGCAGCTCGAGCGATTCGTCGCCAAGGTGCTGCGCAAGGTCGCGACCCGGCTGGCCGGGGAGCACGACGAGACCGCTCCGCTCGTCGTGGACGCCGCCGACCTGCGCGACTACGTCGGTCGGCCGCGGCACACCCCGGAGGCGCACGAGCGCACGTCGGTGCCCGGCGTCGCGACCGGCCTGGCCGTCACCGGCCTGGGCGGTGACGTGCTCTACATCGAGGCGTCCGCCGTCGACGGCGAGCCCGGCCTGACCCTGACCGGCCAGCTCGGCGACGTGATGAAGGAGTCGGCACAGATCGCGCTGTCCTACGTGCGGGGCCACGCGGCCGACCTCGGCATCGACGACGTGAGCGTGCTGAACCGCCGCATCCACGTGCACGTGCCCGCCGGGGCGATCCCCAAGGACGGCCCGTCGGCCGGCGTGACGATGGTGACCGCGCTGACGTCGCTGGCCACCGGGCGCCCGGTCCGCGGTGACGTCGCCATGACCGGCGAGGTCACCCTCAACGGCCGCGTCCTGCCCATCGGTGGTGTGAAGCAGAAGCTGCTCGCCGCCCAGCGCGCCGGCCTCACCACGGTCTTCGTGCCGGGCCGCAACGAGCCCGACCTCGACGACGTGCCCGCCGACGTGCTCGAGGCGATCGACGTCCGGCCGATGGTCGACGTCGCGGACCTCGTCCGCGAGGCCCTCGAGCCGGTGGACTCCGCGGCGCCCGACGCCTCAGGACCGGAGTCCGTCGTCGCCGCCTGAGGCGGCACCACCCCTGCGGCGATCGCGCGCCACCCACCCGGGTGGCGCGCGATCGCGTGTTCGCAGCTGTCGGGCTCAGCCCGCGGACTTCGGGGCCACGGGCTCACACTCCTTGTCGGCCGCGGATCCCGGCGCGCGGGCCGGCACCTCGCCACGGGTGAGGTAGGCCTCGATGGCTCCGGTGACGCAGGGCGTGGCGGCGAACGCCGTCGCGTGCGTCGAGCCGTCCTTGCCGACGAGCAGACGCGACGAGGGGAACTTCTCGCGCACGCTCAACGCTGCGGCCAGCGGCGTCGCGGGGTCGTAGGTCTCGTTGAGGAGCAGGAACGGCTGCGTGAACTTCGAGCCGTCGACCGGTGTCAACGGCACCGACGTCACCGGCCACGTGGCGCACGGGGCGTTCATCCACGTGTTGCTCCACGTCATCAGCTTGTTCTCCGGAGCCAGCCGCCGCGCGTCCGCGATCATCGTCTGCACGTCGGGCCAGGTCGACTCCGAGCACTGCACGCCGAGGTAGGCGGCGAGGTTGTTGTCCGAGGCCGAGCCCTCCTTGCCCTCGTCGAGGGCCTTGAGATCGCCCGTGGTGAAGACCATCTTGAGCAGCTGTGCCGTCATCGGCCAGTAGGTCACCCCGTAGGCCGCCTTGATCATCGTCCCGACGAGTTCGGAGGACCCCGGCCCGCTCGCCGGCGGCTTCGCCGCCAACTCGTCGATCTTCGCGAAGGTCTTCTTCTCGATCGCCGCGGCGTCCGTGCCGAGACCCAGGGTCGCGTCGTTCTTCGCCGCCCATTCGGTGAAGAGCCGGAATCCCTTGGCGACCGCGATGTCCTGGTCGACGTTCGACTGGTACCAGCCCTTGCTCGGGTCGGCGACGCTGTCGAGGACGACCTTGTCGACCCGGTCGGGGAACTGGGTCACGAAGACCTGGCCCAGGTAGGTGCCGTACGAGGTGCCCCAGTAGCTCACCTTCTGGGCGCCGAGCGCCTGGCGGATGGTGTCGAGATCTCGCGCGTGATCCAGCGTCGTCATGTGCGCCAGGACCTTGAAGCCTGTGGATTTCGCGCACGCCTTGGCGTAGCCGTCGACCCGCTCGATCCACTTCTGCGTCGCGGCGGCGTCGGCGGGCGCGAAGGGCGGTTGCGGCGTCGTGGAGTAGTCGGGGATGCACGAGACATTGGGCTTGCTCGCGCCGACCCCGCGGATGTCGATGCCGATCCAGTCGAAGGCGTCGCCGAACGTGTTCGGCAGGTTGTCGGCGCTCGAGGGCACCCCGCGCCCGTTCTGCCCGGGGCCGCCAGGATTCGTCAGGAGGACGCCCTTGGATTCCTTCGTCTTGTGCGCTCGGCGGCTGATGGCGACAGTGATCTTCTCGCCGTCGGGCTTTGCGTAGTCGAGCGGGACAGAGACGTCGGCGCAGTCCAGGCCCTTCAGGTCCTCCTCGCTGCACGGCGTCCACGAGACGGGCGCCGGGGTGAAGGCGCTTGTCGTCGAGGGCGCGGCGGCCGGGGGCTTCTCGACGTCGACGGCCGTCGAACAGCCTGTGGCGGCCAGGGCTTCGAGCGGGACCATGGCCGCGAGCCGACGCGCGGCAAGAGAGACGTCACGACACGAGTTTCCCAGTCGTGTGGTGAGTCTGAGCGCTGCCTTATACGCAAGAGCGCGCACCCGGCCGACAGGAGTCAGCCGGGTGCGCGCGTGCCGCGGGCTCGGGGGAGCGGCGTGGTCGGACCTCAGGGGCGCCGGGCGGTGACGCCGCGCTCGCTCCAATACTCCTGCTCGGCCGCGTCGATGCGGGGTCGCTGACCGAGGCGGGCGCGGGCCGCGACGGCGGCCCGCTCGCTCGTGCGGGCCCGCGACAGGGCGCGGCGCCGCCCCCACCAGCCGAGCTGCTCGGCCTCGATCGGTCGGCCGTCGGGCCGCACGTCGTAGTCGGGGTGCGGGCTGTCCTTGTAGCGCACGTCCCGGTCGATGCCGACCTGGCCGGTGACGTCCTGGTGCTCCCACCCGAGGGTGTGCTCGGCGGAGACGGTGACGAAGTTCGGCGTCTCCTTGAAGTGCACCTCCTCGTCCGAGCGCGGCACGTCCGGCGCCGGCGGGTTCGCGGTGAACGCGGCGACCAGCAGCAGCACCCGCGCGAGCAGGTTGACGAAGAGCAGCAGCGTCACCAGCGACGCCGACGCCGCGAGCAGCGGGTCGTCGCTGACCGAGGACACGATCCCCGTGCCGAGCGCGAGGACGAGTTGCACGGCGACACCGCCGACGGCCGACCCGAGTAGCAGGTCGGCGCGCAGCGGCCGCACCGCGGCGGTCACGCGGAAGAGGAAGGCGAACGTCGCGGCCGCCACCACCGCCGCGACCAGCAGACCCAGGATCCGCACGAGGAACGACACGACCGGGTTGTCGCCCAGCCCGATCCACCCCGCCACCGTGCCGCCCATCGTGCCGGCCGCCGTGCCCAGCAGCGCCGACCCGACGATGCCGACGGCCATGGCGAGGAAGCCGACGAGGTCGCGCAGCTTCTGCACCGCCAAGTTCTCCGTCGGCGCGACGATCCCGAACATGTCCTGCACGCTCTGGCGGATGTTCGTCATCATCCCGATCGCCGTCCACAGCAGCACCAGCGCCGCCACGATCGACGCGATGTTCAGGGCCGTGCTCAGCACCAGCGTGTCCGGGTCGATCATGCCGCCGCCCGAGCCGTCCTTGAGGATCCCCGGCAGCGTCTGATTGACCGCCTCGATCACCGACTCCCGCAGCCCCGGATCGCCGCCCAACGTGGCCATGAAGATCGTCCACGCGATCGTCAGCGCCGCCACGATCGAGAAGAGCGCGGAGTAGGCGATGCCGCCCGCCAGCAGCGCCCCGCGCGCCTTGCCGTATCGCTGCACCGCCCGCACCGGGCGCAGCGCCATGAGCCGGGCCACCAGCCCCGCGTCGTCGTCCTGCGGGTCGTCGTCCTGCGGGTCGTCGTCCTGGAGGTCTGCGCCGCGCGCGTCGTCCGCCTCCGGCTGCCTCGGGGTGATCTGGGTGATCTGCTCGTCCTCGACGCGGTCGTCGTCCCGCGTCCGGTGTCCTGGTGTGGACATGTCGTCTCCGCTCACTTCGTGTCACTCCGGCGTCGTCGGGGACGACTCTGGCGTGTCCGGGCCCCACACGCGAATCCGGACACGCCGACGCCCGGCCGTCGGCGGACGACGGCCGGGCGCAGGACAGCGACGTCAGCGCTTCTCGGAGGCGATCCCGTCGCGGTCGGCGTCACGATGCTTGGCATTGGCGGTGTAGACGGCCCTGTCGACTGTGAAGAGGGCAATTCTGGCGTCGCCTTGGGGCCGGCCCGACCCGCTCTGGCGCACGCCACCTGTCGCTCACCGGATCGGCCGCCGCAGGAGGCTCCTGAGGGTCACCGTGAGGCGTCCGACCCTGGGTCCCAGGGATGCTCGGGGGCGACGGGTAGGCCGATGCGCCGCGGCGCCGATGCCTTCGGCGCCGCGGCACCGATGCCTGCGCGGCGCAGCGGTCGAGCCGGCGGTTGGGGTCAGCGCGAGGAGATCTCCTCGACGGGCAGGCCCGCGGCCTTCCAGGCGCTGAAGCCGCCCGCCATGTGCACCACGTCGTCCCGGCCCATGTCGGCGAGCGCGGCGGCCGCCAGCGCCGAGCGCCACGCACTGCCGCAATACAGCACGAGCGTGCGGCCGTCGTCGAGCGCCGGCTTGTAATAGGGGCTCTGCGGGTCGATCCAGAATTCGAGCATCCCGCGCGGCGCCGCGAAGGCCCCCGGCACCGATCCCTCCCGCTGCCGCTCCCGGGGCTCCCGGATGTCGACGACGAGGTGCCCGGCGTCGTCGAGCAGCTCCGCGACCCGCGCGACCGGCAGCTCCTCGATCCGAGCGCGGGCCTGCTCGACGAGGGCCCTCGCGGGGGTGGGCAACGGCGTGCCGGGGGTGCGAGCCATGTCGGCCAGTGAAGCCGCGCGGCCCGCGCGCGTCAATGCCCCTCGTCAATGCCCTCGACCGATCACATCACACACTGTTGTGTGCGATCGGGTCTGCGGCGGCCGTGACGTCAGCGCACGCTCCGGTCGGACACAGGCTGTGCTGCTATCTGTCGGCACGTGCCCTCCGAACCCGTGACCGCGGACCGCCTCACCGACGCCGCCGCCGACCTCTGGCAGCGTGCGACGTCGACCCAACCCCCGCTGACCTGGCAGGGGGCCCTGCTCCTGTCGGGCGTCGCGGTCGCCGTCGCGTGGAGCCCCGCGGGATACCGGCTCGTGCGGCACCTCGTCACCCTCGTCCACGAAGCCGGGCACGCACTCGTGGCCGCCGCCGTCGGGCGGCGCCTCTCGGGCATCCGGCTCCACTCGGACACCTCCGGGGTCACTCTGTCGCGGGGGCGGGCACGCGGCCCGGGCATGGTCGCCACGCTCCTGGCCGGCTACCCGGCGCCCGCGCTCGTCGGGCTCGGCGGCGCCCTGCTCCTCGGCCGGGGCCACGCCGCCGGCGTCCTGTGGGCCCTGGTGCTGACGTGCGCCGCGATGCTCCTGCTCATCCGCAACCTTTACGGGCTGTGGGTGGTCGTCGTCACCGGCGTCGCCGTCGCGGTGTTGAGCTGGCTCGCCCCGACCCAGGTGCTCGTCGGCACCGCCTACCTCGTCGTCTGGACGCTGCTGCTCGCCGCGCCCCGCAGCGTCGTCGACCTGCAGCGCGCCCGCCGCCGACGCCGCGACGGCGGCAGCGACGCCGACCAACTCGCCCGGCTCACAGGCCTGCCCGCCCCCGTCTGGGTCGTCGTCTTCTGGACGGCCTGCGTCGGCGCCCTGGGCCTCGGCGCGCTCGCCATGCTGCGCTGAGCGGACGCGGGCGACCTACCGTGGCGGCGTGGAGACGACACCCGACACGAGCCGCCCCACCCGCGCCCTGTGGTGGCTGCCGGAATCACGCCGTGCCTACGGCGCCGTGGCCGCCGCCGCGGTGCTGACCCTGCCGCTGCTGTGGTGGAGCACCCTGCGCACCGGACACACGACGATGCTCGGCTACTTCGTCGTGCTGCTCGCGACCTACCTCTCGCTCTACGTGGTCCTCACGCTCGTGGTCTTCGCCCGGGTCAGCCCCCAGGAGTGCCGGGCCTGGGCGCGGGCGACGCAGCCGGGCACGCGACTCGAGCGCTTCGTGCTCGGCACGCAACCGGGGGCGGGGATGGCCACGGGACTCTCCGCGTTCGCGCTGTTCACGGTGGTCGTCGGGCAATCCGCGCGCTTCTGGTGGCAGATGGGGATGTCGGCGGTGGCCGGGGCCCTCATCGTCATCACGCTGCTCGTCGCGTCGTGGCTGTCGGTCGTGCTCACCTACACCGTCGAATACCTGTGCCGCGACCAGCGCGAGCCCGGCGTCCAGCTCGCGTTCCCCTCCGGCGGTGACGCGCCGCCCGAGCAGCGGTGGGTCGACTACCTCTACTTCTCGTTCGCGATCTCGACCACCTTCGGCACCACCGACGTCGACGTGCAGGTCTCCACCATGCGCCGCACCGTCATGGGCCACGGCATCATCGCGTTCGTCTTCAACACGGTGATCCTCGCCGTCGCGATCGGCGCCATCGCCTGACCCGAGCGGCGGCCCGGGCGCTATGTCCGGCGCCACCCTGCCCGCGACGCGCCCGGTCAGGCGTCGAAGGCGGTGCGGTGCCGGGGCTCGTAGAGCATGAGGTCGTCGGCGCCGGGGACGGCGAGCATCGCGACGAGGCCGAAGCCGCGGTCGTCGGGGCCGCTGGTGAAGGTCGCTCCGCGGCCGGCCAATTCGGCCATCGTGGCGGCGTGGTCGTCGCACATGAGGGCGATCTCGTGGTGGCGCGGCGCCGTCCAGCCGTCGCCGCCCGTGGGGTGGACGCCGAGCTCGCTGGGGCCGGTGGCGAAGATCAGCCAGTCCTGCGGGTCGGGCGTGGCCGGGTCGTCGCCGGAGCCGACCGAGCGCCACCGCAGCACGTCGGAGAGGAACGCGCGGGTCGCGGCGGCGTCGTCGGAGTAGATGAGGGTGTGCACGGCGGTGATCATGCGGCCAACCTAGGCCGACAGCGCCCGCTCGAGCCGCCGCGGCTGCCGGCGTCGATCGCTGCATCATGGCGGGATGCACGCACACGTGATCTGGGACCGTCCATGAGCGCCGACGACGAGCGGCCGGACGCCCCGGCCGTGCCACAGCGCGACAGCGAGGAGACGGTCGAGGTCGGCGGCGTGGAGCAGCGCCTCGAGGAGGAGCTGCACGAGGAGTTCGAGGAGACCGTCGCCGAGGGGGAGGAGCGGCTCCACCGCACGAGGCGCGCGCTCGTCGTGACGGGGCTCTTCGGCGGGATCGACGTCGGGCTGGGGATCATGGCGATGCTCGCGCTGCGACTCGCGCATTCGGAGCTCTTCACCGAGGACTTCATGCTGCCCGTCAACGCCGTCCTCGCTGGTCACGGCACGCTGGCGCAGCTGGTGCGGCTCTGGGCCGTGACGCTGGTGACCAACCTGCTCGGCGGGTGGCTCTTCATGTGGCTCGTCGTCTACGCCTTCCCGCAGTATGTCGACGACCTCACGCAGACGGCCCTGAAATACGTCACCGCGGGCTTCACCGTCGAGACCGTGTGCCTGGCGCTCCTGGCCGGCAGCACGATCACCCTCATGACGCGCATGAGCCAGAGCGCGAGCTCGGACGTCATGATGGCGATCATCTCCTGCATCGGCGGCCTGCTCGTCGTCGGTCTGCAGATGCACCACGGCGCGCTGAGCTCGATCCTCGTCTTCGGCGCGATGCAGGCGGGGGCGCCGATCAGCGTCGGGGCGTGGTTCGGCTGGTTCTGGTGGGTGACGCTGCTCAACATGGTCGGCGGGACGCTCCTGATGACCGCGCCGCGGATCGTGCGCACCTGGGAGCTCGTGCGTGACGAGCGGGCGCGGCAGGGGGCTCGGCCCGCCTGACCGGAGGACTCAGAACCCGAAAGGACTCAGAGCCCGAAGCGGCCGCGCTGGGCGAGACGCTGGACGTGCCGCTCGTGATACATCGCCGGCAGGCAGGCGGCGGCGACGACCCGGGCGGAGGCGTCGTCGTCGCCCATCGCTGCGGCGAAGGCGGTGAGCATGTCGACGTCGTGGTCCGGTCGGCCGAGCAGCTCGACGCCAGCCCCGGCGGGGATCGTGCCGGGCTCGACGACCCGCAGATAGATCCCGCAGCGACCGCGCTCGGCGAAGCGCTTCGTCCACCGCGGCACACCCAGGTGCGCGGCGAACGTCCGGCAGGGCGTGCGGGGGATCGACACCTCCAGGAGCGCGGTGCCGACGCGCAGGCGCTGGTTGAGCAGGAGCCGCTCGAGGTCGATGTCGAGCGTCGTGAGGTTCTCGCCGAAGGTCCCGGCGGTCAGCGGGCGGCGCAGCTCGCGCTCCCAGTGGTCGAGTTCCTCACGGGCGTAGGCGTAGACGGCCTTCTGGGCGCCGCCGTGGTGGTCCACGTCGCCGATGTGGTCGCCCGCGACGCCGGACCCGTCGCCGTACTCCGGCCCGGGGGCCGCGACGTCGATCGACGCTGCGGGGCGCTTGGTGATGCCGGTGAGCCGGTCGAAGCCGGCGGGATCGGGGCGGGGGTCGGCGACGTTCGTGGACAGCACGCGAGCCTGGGTCACCCGCGCCAGTCTAGGTCGCGGGCGGTCTGCGGGCCGACGGGGCCGCCTGTCCGCACACAACAGTGTGCAGACAGGGGGCGCCCGAAGCGGACGCTCACCCAGCGACGTGTGCCTCCTGCGCGGGGTCCGCCGGGGCCGGGCTCGACTCCTCGGCCCGGGCCGCCACCGGCAGCCGCGTCATCAGGAGCGCCGCGACGACATACAGGGCGATCTGCCAGGCCAGGACGGCCGTGAACGCCGCGCCGAACGCGGCCGGGCCGTCGCTGCCGATCTGCTGGGCGACCCGGCCGAAGAAGAGCGTGCCCAGCACGGCGACGCCGGCCGACCCGCCGACCTGGTTGACGGTCGACAGGACACCGCCGGCGGCTCCCGCGGCGCGGGCGGGCGCCCCGGCGAGCACGACGTCGACCAGCGGGGGAGCGGCCAGACCGAGCCCCAGCCCGCCCAGCAGGAGGGGCCCGCCGAGCTGCCACCACGACGGCTCGGGCAGCCGGGTGACGACGAGCCACAGCGCGGCGTGCGAGGCGGCGATGAGCAGGCTGCCGGCGACGAGGAGCGCCCGTCCGTGCCGTGCCGACAGGGCGACGCCGGCGCCGGAGGTGACGAGCGACCCGGCCGCGTAGGGCAGCGTGAGCAGCCCGGTGGCCAGCGCCGAATGCCCCTGACCCTCCTGGAGATAGATCGACAGGAGAAGGAAGAACGACGCGATCCCGCCGAAGAACGCGAACGAGGCCAGGAGCCCGCTCGCGAACGCCGGGTGCCGCAGCAGCGCCGGGTCGAGGATCGGCTCTCCGCCGCGCCGCGCGAGCCGCGCCTCGAGCGCCAGGAACGCCGCGAGGCCGATGATCCCGGCGGCCAGCAGCGCCCAGCCCCAGCCCGGCCAACCCCAGGTCGGCCCCTGCACGACGGGCAGCAGCACGAGCGTCAGGGCAGCGGCCAGGAGTGCCGCGCCGCGCAGGTCGAGTCGGCCGGCGCCACCCTGACGCGACTCGGGCAGCACCCGCAGGCCGATGACCAGGGCGATCAGGCCGACGGGGATGTTGACGACGAAGATCGCGCGCCACCCGAGTCCGCCGACGTCCGCCGTGACGAGGAGCCCGCCGAGCAGGGGGCCGGCGATCGAGGCGAGCCCCTGCACGCCGCCGTAGGCCCCGAGAGCCACGCCCCTCTCGCGCGGGCTCAGGCTCGCCCGGATGATCCCGAAGACCTGCGGCACCATGAGTCCGGCGGTCAGGCCCTGCGCGACGCGCATCGCGAGGAGCCAGTCCGCGGTCGGCGCGAGCGCGCACGCCGCCGAGGCGAGGGTGAAGCCGGCGAGCCCGAGGAGGAACGCGCGGCGTCGGCCGTAGCGGTCGCCGATGCGCCCGCCGGTCACGAGCGCCGCGCCGAGCGCGAGCGCGTAGGCCGCGATCATCCACTGCAGCTGGCCGGGCGTCGCGCCCAGCGACGCCTGGATGTCGGGTGCGGCGACGGCGACGATCGTCACGTCGAGCAGGTCCATGAAGGCGGCGACGAGGATCACCGCGATGACAGGAGTCGTGCGTGGGGAGCCGGTCCGGGCCGGTGTCTGTGTGGTCATGTCGCCCAGGTTCACGCCGTAGGCGGACACATAGTGGCACTGTTGAAGAGGCTCTGAGGCGGGGCCGAGTCGCGGCTCCCGCCGATGCCCGAGAGGGCAGGACGGGAGGATCCATGGCGCGCACGGCGCAGCGGTCGCTGGAGCTGCTCTCGCTCCTGCAGACGGCGCACCGGTGGAGCGGTCCGCAGCTCGCGGCCCGGCTCGGGGTGAGCCTGCGGACCCTGCGACGCGACATCGACACGCTGCGCGACCTCGGCTACCCGATCGAGGCGGGCGGGGGCCGCCACTCGACCTACCGGCTGGGGCCGGGGACGTCGCTGCCGCCGCTGCTCCTCGACGGCGAGCAGGCCGTGGCGATCTCGCTGGCGCTGCAGACGTCGCCGACGGCCGTGCTGGGGCTGCGCGACGCGGCGGATCGGGCGTTGCACACGCTGGCGCAGGTCATGCCGCCGATGCTGCGGGCGCAGGTCGACGCGACGCGGGTGACGCTGGTGCGCAACTACTGGGAGTTCCCGGCGCCGCCCATCGCGCCGGAGATCGTCGGGGCCGTCGGGGAGGCGGTGCGGCAGGGGCATGTCCTGCGCGCCGACGTGCTGCGCGCCGACGGGACGCGGCCGGCGCCGGGCGACGCCGACTTCGCGCCGCCGCGCCGGCTCGAGCCGCACCACCTGGCCCTGTGGGCCGGTCGCTGGTATGTCGTCGCGTACGACCCCGCCGCCGGGGGCTGGTTCGTCCACCGGGTCGACCGGCTCCACCCGCAGGGGGCGACGGGGGTGCGGTTCGAGCGGCGGGAGCTGCCGGCCGGTGGCGTCGCCGAGCTCCTCATGACGACTCCCGACCGCGGCGACACCCCCGCAGCCTGGCCGTGCGTGGGCCGCGCGACGCTGGCGTTGCCGGCGCAGGTCGTCGCGCGATTCGCGCCCGGCGGGTCCGTCGTCGAGCCAGTCGAGCCACTCGAGCCGCGAGAGCCGGGCGAGCCGCTCGAGCCGGGCGCGGCGGGTGAGTCCGGGGCGGCGGGGGCGCACGAGAGATGCCGGCTCGTGCTCGGCGCGTGGTCGTGGGCCGGGATCGCGGGGATCCTCGCGACCTTCGACACCGCGCTGGCCGACGTCGAGCCCGCGGAGCTACGGGCGGCGTGCGCAGCGTTGGCGGACAGGTTCTCCCACCTCTGAGGTGAGTCGTCCTTTGCTCACAACTGCCTCACGACCCGGCCACACGCACCCCGGAACGCTTGTCGACGGGCCTGGGGATGCCGACCATGAGGGCAGCGCCGCAGGTCGTGCCGAGGGGCGCACCCACCGGAGAAGGGATCCCGATGCGCGCTCGCCAGCGTCGACTCGCCGACGCGCTGCTCGCGGCCTCGACGGCCCCGCCCTGACGATGCCACCGACCGCCGCGAGCGCCGAGGTGGCGGGCCCGATCACCGCCGCCGCGGCGACGACCGGTGTCGCTGCGGCCGGCCCAGCGGTGCGCCAGGACGGCCCGCACTCACCGCTGCGTCGCAAGATCGCCGCGCCGAAGGTCACGCGCGCGCCCGGCGTCCGCATCGCCGACGTCGACTTCGGCGACGTCGAGCTCGGCCGCCGCAAGGGCCAGTTCCGCGCGCCGATGCGGGCGGTGCTCGTCGTGCCCGAGAAGGGCCGCCGCGCACCGCTCGTCGTCGTGAGCCACCTGCGGATGCCGGGTTGCACGGGCGACATCCTCGCCTACCCCTGCCCGCGGGGCAGCACGGAGCTGCGCCAGGACCGCGGCATGACCTACCTCGGTGAGTCGCTCGCGCGCCAGGGCTACGCCGTGCTCATCCCGGATCTCGCGCCGCTGTGGATCGGCGACTCGACGTCGCCCCCGTACGACCAGGTCGCCGGCTGGCAGAAGATCGTCGGCGGGCTGCGCGATCGGGTCGCGGCGGCGAACCGGGGTCGCGGCGGGTTCGGGCTGCGGCTCACGGGGCGGATCGACGCCGGCCGCAGCACGCTCGTCGTCCACTCGCGCTCGGCCTACATCGTCGGCCCGGCGGTGCGCGCGTGGCGGAAGACCAGCCCGGTCGCCTCGGTCTTCGCCTACGGCCGGCGTCCACGGCCGACGACCCGGCGCCGCCGGACGTGCCCTACCTCGTGGCGCTCGGTAGCTCCGACGACGACGTGTCGACGACTCCGGCGGACTGGGTGTCGCGCTACCTCGGCACGCGGCGGACGTCGGCGTTCGCCATCGCGACCGTGCCGCAGTTCGGGCACTCCTACGTCAACCGTGCGCTGTCGGCGCGGGGGCTCGACGACCGGAAGGACTGCGACCGCGGCTGCCCGACCGCGCGTGACCACGAAGTCTTCCTGCAGAAGGCGGTCGGGGAGTGGCTCGGCTCGACGTACCCGACCCTGCGGGGCGAGGTGCCCCGGATCGGCACGCTGCCGCTGCTGCCGACCACCCCGCTGCCCGCGACCCTCGGCGGCCGCGTCGTGCAGTGGCTCGCGGTGACGAACTCGCCCCACGTCCGGGTGGCCTACGACGGCGCCCTGCGCACCCGGGGCGTGCGCACGATCGGCGGTGGCGCGATGCGCGCCTGCCGCTACTACGAGGCGATGGACCCGACCCAGGCGCGCGACCGGTGTCCGGAACCGGCTGAGGGCGTGGTGAACTCGCGCTCTCAGGTGCTGCGCGTGAGCCTTACCCCGACCGGGGGAGTGGCGCTGCCCACCCGCCGGGTCGCCGGGGTCCGCGAGGTCGTGCTCACCCTCAACCCGACCGGGTCGCGGCCGGACAAGGCGCCGGGGACGTCGCTGCGGGTCACCGTGCGGGCGGCCTCCGGGGCCTGGCAGGTCATCGACCTCTCGCCGACATCCGAGGCGCTGAAGGAGCGCCGGACGCCGTGGCAGGCCGGCGCCTACACCCCCACGACCGTGAGGCTGCCCCTGACGGATGCGCGCGTGCGCGCCTCCGGGGTCGTCGGCGTCGACCTCACCGGCGACGGCGGCACCGGCCGCATCGACCTGCGCCGCGTCGAGCTCGTCACCGGCTGAGCGGCAGCGACGGGCGGCTACCCCTGGGCCGCGGTCGGCGGGGGCGTGCCGCCTCCCGACACGCCCCGCTCACCGGGTCGGCTCGACGGTGGACGTCGGCGCGAGGGCACGGTGGATGACGTCGCGCAGCGCATCCGCGCGCTGCGCGGCGTCGAAGCCCGGCATCGTGGCGACCGAGGCGACGAAGCCGTCTTCGAGGGTGACGATCCAGTCGAGCGTCTCCTCGACGCTCCAGTCGTCGCGCACCTCGCCGACGGCGCGGGCGGCCTCGACCCAGGGCCGCAGCCCCTCGCGGACCGCGCGCTGATCGGCGGCGAGCGCGTCGGCGACCTCGGGCCGGTGCAGTGCCGCGGACACGGCCATGACGAACCCCGCGACCCGCGGGTCGGCGGCTTCGTGCGCGACATGGGTGGCGTGCTCGAGCAGCACGCCCAGGGCGTCCGTGCGCCCGGATCGGCTCGCGAACCACGCCTGCTGCTCCGCCGTCCCGATCTCGAAGATCGCCTGCAGCACAGCGGCCTTCGTGGAGAAGTAGTGGAAGAACGTGCCTGACCCGATGCCTGCCTCGGCGCAGATCTGGGCCGTCGTCGCGCCGTCGAGGCCCGCGCGTGCGACGCACGTGAGGGCGGCATCGACGATCCGCAGGCGCTGCGCCGCGTGCCGCGCCGGGTCGATCGGTCGTGCCATATCGCCTCCGTCGTGATGTCCGGCTGACTCTAGAGTATTCACTCTAGAGTGAGTACTCTAGAAACCATGGACCGACTCGATCGCCCACCGATGCGACGTCGTCTCGCCCCGCTCGTCACGCTCCTGCTCCTCGCGCCTGTCTTCGCCGAATACAGCTCGGGGTATTTGGCCAGCGCCGGCGACCCCGCCGTCATGGCCGGCGAAATGCTCATCCTCATCCCGCTCTACGGCGGTGCTGCCCTGTCTATCCGGGAGCTCGCCGTGCGTCGCGGACTCGGGTGGCGCGGCATGCTCCTGCTCGCGGGCGCCTTCGGCATCGTGCAGGCGGGGATGGTCGACCGCAGCATCTTCACGCTGACCGGTACCGGCATCGCCTTCTGGCCGGGCATCATGGCGCCCACGTGGGTCGATGCCTGGGGCGTCTCGGTCGGCGCAGCCTTGGGGTGGGCCCTGGGTCATGTGATCACGAGCATCGGCGCGCCGGTCGCTGTCGTCGAGGCGTTGTGGCCGGGCGTGCGGGGCAGGCCGCTCGTCGGTCGCATCGGGCTGTCCGTGGCCCTGGTGCTGTGGCTCGCCGTTTCGGTGCTCGTGCACGTCGAGGTCGGCGTGACCTATCGTCCGGTGCCGTCGCCCGGGCAGTATCTCGCAGTCGCCCTCGCGGGTCTTGCGCTGGTGCTCGCGGCGCTGAGGGCGCCGGAGTGCACACAAGTGTGTGGAGAAGGCCGCATCGGGTTGCCGTCGCTCGCGCTGCCTGCCGCTCTCGGCGCGGTCGCCGTCGTCGCCGCCGATCTCGCGCCGACGGGCTGGGCGGCCACGGCGGCGTGCCTGCTCGTCACTGTCACCGTGTCCTCGCGGCTGGTCCGGCTCGCGCGACGACCCCGGTGGGGGTCGGTACACGTGGGTGCCGTCGCGCTAGGGGCGATGCTCGCCCGGGCGATCGAGGCGTTCCAGACGCCACCCGCGACCGGCGTCAGCGATGAGCGGATGCTCGCGCACACCGCCGGCTTCCTCGTCCTGATCCTCGGTCTCATCGGTGCGTTGGTGAACGCGGCCCGCGCACGAGCTGCGCGAGCGTGACGGCAGGCGTCTCAGCCCTGGTCGAGGTAGGCGAGCACGGCGGTGACGCGGCGGTGCTGCTCGCTGCCGGGGTCGAGGCGCAGCTTGGCGAAGATGCGCTGCGTGTGTTTCTCGACGCCGCCCTCGGTGAGGACGAGGCTGCGGGCGATGGCGGCGTTGCCGAGGCCCTGGGCCATGAGGCCGAGGACTTCGGTCTCGCGCGGGGTGAGGTCGGCGACGGGGGAGGTGCGGGGCTGGGTGAGGAGGCGCTGCACGACGCTGGGGTCGACGACGGTGCCGCCGGCGGCGACGGTCGCGACGGCGTCGAGGAAGGCGGGGATGTCGCCGACCCGGTCCTTGAGCAGGTAGCCGAAGCCGGCGCCGAGCAGCTCGCGGACGTAGGCGCGCTCGACGTACTGAGACAGGATGAGCAGCCGCGCGTCCGGCCACTGTGCCCGGATCGCCGCGGCCGCGCGCATCCCTTCGTCGGCGCCGCTCGGCGGCATCCGCACGTCGAGGATCGCCAGGTCGGGCCGGGTCGCCAGCACGCTCTCGACGGCTCCGGGGCCGTCGGCGGCGCGGGCCACGATGTCGTGACCCGCGTCGCCGAGGATGAGTTCGAGGCCTTCGCGCAGGAGGACGGAGTCGTCCGCGAGGACGATGCGCAGTCGGTCAGCCACGGGTCTCAGGCTCGCACGGCAGGAGCGCGGTGAGCGTCGTCGGGCCGCCGGGCGGCGAGCTCACCTCGAAGCGGCCGTCGAGCCCGCGCACCCGGTCCCGCAGGCCGGGCAGCCCTGAGCCGGTGCCGAATCCCGCTCCGCCGCGGCCGTCGTCGCTGACGGTGAGCCGCAGCATCCCCTCCGAGAGGGTCGCGCCGATCTCGACGGCCGTCGCCCCGGAGTGCTTGGCGGCGTTGGTCAGCGCCTCGGAGACGAGGTAGTAGGTGGCGTTCTGCACGCGGACCGGGATGCCGGCGTCGATGCCGACGAGGTTCGTGCGCAGCCGGGCCGGCACGACGCTGCGGGCGGCGAGGTCGTCGAGGGCGGCGGCCAGGCCCCGGTCGAGCAGGATCGGGGAGGCGATGCCGCGGGACAGGGACCGCAGCTCGTCGAGGGTCTCGCGAGCCTGTGTCATCGAGGATTCGACGGCGGCGCGGGCGGTCGCGGGGTCGTCCTCGAGCTTGGACAGAGCGCGCCCGAGGTCCATCTGGAGGCGCACGATGCGCTGCTGCGGCCCGTCGTGCAGGTCGCGCTCGAGCTTGCGCAGCGCGCCGGCCTCCGCGTCCTGGGCCGCGCTGCGGCTGGCCTGCAGGTCATCGACTCGGGCCCGGAGGCCGGAGGAGCCGAGGATCGCCGCGAAGAGCTCGGTCTGGGCCGACGTCAGCGTGTGGATCACCGGCCGCAGGGTGAGCAGGGCGAGCAGCCCGAGCCCGAGGTTGAAGACGACCTCCGTCGTCGCGCTCGCGCCGCCGAAGATGAGGCTCGCCGTGCCCTCCCCGCCCCAGACGCTGTAGAGCGGGTAGCCCCACAGCGGCGCCGACAGCCCCGCGATCACCGCGGACCACCACGTGATCGCGATCGACCACGTGACCGTGCTGACGATCCAGGCGAGGCACGCGAAGAGCAGGTCGAGCCACGCCTGGGGATCGGTCACGGCGTCCAGCGCCGCGCGATGCCATGACCGACCCGGGACCCGCGGCCGGTAGGCGCCCTCGACGACCGGGCGGTCGAGCCATCGGTGTTGGGCGCCGCGCTCGGCCTGTGCGAGCCCGCGCGCCAGGCCCAGCGCGAGGAGGAGGATCGGGATCCCGACCCACACGACGACCAGCAACACCCCGACCGCGGCGAGCGTGAAGATCACGCAGAAGCCCACGAGGAGCACCGGCCAGGACAACAGCAGGTAGGCGGATTCGCGGCCCAGTCGCTCGCGGCCCAGTCGGTCGGGGCGGTCAGTGCCCATCGGCGGATGTCCTTCGGCGCGCGGGCTCTCGGTCGGGATCGTCATCATGTCTCGACGCTACGAAGGCACAGGTCATCGCCGACATCCCGCCAGCCCGACAGTCCGGTGTCGGGCTGACCCGACACCAGAATGCCGAGCGGCACGGCTACCAGCACCTGTGTCAGGCCTACGGCAGGCCGGCGAGGTAGGCCTTGGCGGCGTGGTGCGCGTCGGGGAGGTGGCTCGCCGGCAGAGCCCGCACCGTCTCCTCGGTGCCGGCGGCCACGGCCTGCTCGTAGTACCAGGCCTTGAAATCCAGGACGGTGAGCACGCTCTGGAGCGATTCGATCTCCTGGCGGACGGCCTCCCGGCGGTTCTGGAAGAGCCGCAACCGGTCCTGCAGGGTCGCGTCGCCCTCGCGGCACAGGTCGATGAAGGCCTTGATCTCCTTGATGGACAGTCCGGATCGCTTGAGGCACTCGATGACACGGCACGCCTCGACGTCCTTCTCGGCGTAGCGCCGACGCCCGTTCTGGGACCGTGCGACCGCGGGGAGCAGACCCTCGGACTCGTAATAGCGCAGGGCCGAGGCCGCGATACCGAGCATGCCCGCGACCTCACCGACCGAGTACGACATGGGCCTCCCGTCCTTCACGTGCCGGGTTTGACGTGCAGTGCACTTTAACTTCTAGCGTGGTCCGCGACACCACCGTTCTGCTCACCATCCGAGGAGATGACATGAGCGCCGACACCCTTCACCGCACCGAGCACCGGGGAGCCCCGCGTGCCTGAGCGCGTCCAGCCCTCTGCGGACCAGCACCGCCCCATCGCCGACCCCGACGGGCTCGCTGCCCTCCTGGCCGCTCTCGACGCCGGCGAGACGATCACGGGGGACTCGCCGCACCATGGCGCGATGCTCGCCGCCAGCCAGGAGGCGCTGCGCCTCACCGTCGCATTGAACGGCAGCTACCACTCCCCGGAGGAGGTGGTGGCGCTGATGAGCTCTCTCACCGGGCGACAGGTCCACGAATCGTTCCGGCTGTTCCCGCCGTTCAGCACCGACTTCGGCAAGAACCTGCGCTTCGGCGAACGTGTCTTCCTCAACAGCGGCTGCCGGTTCCAGGACCAGGGCGGCATCGACATCGGCGACGACGCACTCATCGGCCACAACGCCGTCATCACCACCCTCAACCACCAGCTCGATCCGGCCCGCCGCGCCGATCTGCACCCCGCGCCCGTGCGCATCGGATGCGGCGCCTGGCTGGGGGCCAACGTGACAGTCCTGCCCGGCGTCACCATCGGCGACGGCGCTGTCATCGGCGCCGGATCTGTCGTGACCAAGGACGTCGCTCCCCTCACCGTCAGCGTCGGCGTTCCCGCCCGCCCCGTGCGGGAGATCAAGCCCTGACTCCTGCGACGAGGCGGAGCGCCCGAGACCTCCCGTCCCGTCGAACCGCAGCCCACGAGGCCGAACCGCAGCCCACGAGCCCGTCTGAAAGGACTCCCATGAGCACTGCCCACACCATCCCCGCCACGATGCGCGCCGTCGTGATGAACGCCCCCGGCGACGTCACGGTCGAGACGATCGACACCCCTCGCGTCGTCAAGCCCACCGACGTCGTCCTCAAGCTCGCCGCCGCGTGCGTGTGCGGCTCCGACCTGTGGCCCTACCGCGGCCACGAGGAGGTCGACCACCAGTTCATGGGGCACGAGTACGTCGGCACCGTCGTCGAGAAGGGCGCCGACGTCGCGACGCTCGAACTCGGTGACTTCGTCATCGGCTCGTTCATGCTCTCCGACGGCACGTGCGAGATCTGCCGGGCCGGCTACCCCTCCCGGTGTGCCAACGCCGGCACCTACACCGGCAGCCAGGCGCAGTATATGCGGGTCGAGCTCGCCGACGGCTCGCTCGTCGCGGTGCCCGGCGGTGAGCCGAGCGACCCGGACACGCTCGCCGACTATCTCGCGGCCTCCGACGTCCTGGGGACCGGCTGGTACGCGGCCGTCGCCGCGCAGGCGGGCCCCGGCAAGACCATCGCCGTCGTCGGCGACGGCGCCGTCGGGCTGTGCGCCGTCCTCGCCGCGAAGGCGCTCGGCAGCGAGCGCGTCATCGCCTTCTCCCTGCACGAGGACCGCCAGGCCCTGGCGCGCGAGTTCGGCGCCGACGTCGTCATCGCCGCGCGAGGCGAGGAGGGCGCGGCGAAGGTGAAGGAGCTGACCGACGGCTACGGAGCGCACGGCGTCTGCGAGGCCGTCGGGACCCAGGGCTCGATGGACCAGGCCCTCGCCTCGGTGCGACGCGGCGGCTACGTCGGCTTCGTCGGCGTCTCCCACGACCAGACCCTCGACGGGCTCGACCTGTTCTTCCGTCAGATCCACCTCGAAGGCGGGCCCGCACCCGTCCGCCGCTTCCTGCCCGACCTCATCGCGCGCATCCAGGCCGGCGAGATCCACCCCGGGAAGGTCTTCACCAAGCGCGTCCCCCTCGACGACGCCGCCGAGGCGTACAAGGCGATGGACGAGCGCCGCGAGATCAAGGTCCTCCTGGAGGTCTGACCCGGCCCAGGCGCCGGTGCGCAGCCCCGACCGGGCGGGAGGTGTCATCGGCGACCCCACTCCCACGCGGGCGTACTGAGCAGCCCCTGGCCGACGACGACGGTCTCGCCGACGTCCTTGTCGAGCCGGATGAGCCGATGCGCGGGCACGTCGCCCGGTGCTTCGAGGGGATCGTCGTCGGGGCCATCAGAGCCATCGAGCAGCCCGGGGTGCGCCTCGTCGAGCGCGTCGAGGAGCAGCTGGGAGTGGGTGACGACGACGACCTGGGTGCGGCCGGCGACGTCGCCGATGAGCCGTGCCAGGGGTGGCAGGAGGCTCGGGTGCAGGCTCGTCTCGGGCTCGTTGAGCACCATGAGCGGCGGCGGGTCGAGGGTGAGCAGCGCGGCGAGCCACAGCAGGTAGCGCAGCGTGCCGTCGGACAGCTCCGCCGCCCGCAGGGGCCGCAGCATGCCGGGCTGGTGCAACGCGACGTCGAAGAGCCCGTCGTGCTCACCGATGTCGAGCCGCGACCCGCCGAACGCGTCGTCGACGGCATGCTGCAGACCCGCCGGGTCCTGCTCGAGGATCGTCGCGAGCGCGGCGGCGAGGTCGGCCCCGTCGTCGGCCAGCGCCGGGGTGCGCGTGCCGACCTGCGGGCGCCGCGCCGGACTGTGCGCGTCGACGCGGAAGCCGTCGTAGAAGCGCCAGCGCCGCAGCGCCGAGCGCAGCGCCCACATCTGCGGCACGGCGACGGGATCGCTGTATTCGGTGAGCAGGCTGCGATGCGACGGCAGCCGCACCGCCCCCTTCTCCCAGCCGTCCGGCCCGCGGAACTCCACGACCTCGCGCAGGCGTCGCGCGGCGAGGGTCGCCGGTCGCATCACCGCGCCGTGGAAGACGGCCTCCCGCTTGATCTCCGGGTCGCGCAGGAAGAACGACCGCGCGTCCGGGCTCTGCTGCGGCAGGCCGAGATCCACGAGGTAGCCCAGCTCCCCGCCGACGCCGAGCCGCAGCGAGATCGGCCCCTTGCGCACGGTGCCCTGCGTCTGCCCCGTCCGTCGCGCTCCCGCGAGCGACGCGGGCCCGGCCCACAGCGCGGACTGCAGTCCGCCCTCACGAGCCAGCGATGCGACGACCTGCCCCTGCCCGCAGTCCGCGAGCAGCCGCAACGCCCGATAGAGACTCGACTTGCCGCTGCCGTTGGACCCGGTGACGACGGTGAGTCGCCCCAGGTGGACGCACACGTCCCGCAGGGATCGATAGCCGCTGACGGCCAGCACGCTGTACATGGCCCGAACGCTAGGCGCCACCACCGACAAGATTCGCAGTCTGCACCGATGGCCCATGTCGACCACGGAGTGACGCCTTCGATCTCGATCTCACGCGGGGACCTTCGGACTTTCAGGACAGTCGATGTAGGTTCTCGCCGGACTTGTCCTCGGCGCGGACCCTTGACCTGCGAGGCGACACGAAGAGAGGACGCGTCTCGTCTCATCTTCTTGTCCGAATCCTCCGCGAGGATGCCCTGCGACGCTATTCCTACGGCGGTCGTGGTTTCGTGCGCATCTCGATGGTGTGTCGTTCCGTGGTTCGCACGCCGAGGGCCCTGACGATGCCCTCGCTCAAGGGCAGACGTGCCTGAGCAGCAGACTCGTGATGCCTGGGCGTTCAGTTCAGTGGTGGTGGGCGGACGAGGCACGACCGCGACAGCGCGCACGACAACCACGGCAAACCGTTTCGCCGGTGCCGGTGCCGGCGTCAACAACGGCAAGGGTGCCGACCTCCACCGTGGCGGCCACCGCAGTGACCGACTCGGTGAGCTTGTCTGCTCCGCTCGACGGCCACGGGCGGCTCATGGCACGTCTGTTCCACCGGGCGCCCACCGCGCCCGAACCGGCTTGCCCGCGGGTCGGCGAACCGGTCGACGCACCGACACGCCGGTGATCACCGGCGTGTCGGCACGCCGACAGGCACGCCGACAGGCACGCCGACGAGATGTGGCGACGAAGTGCGCGGTCGCGGTGTGGCGGCCGCCGCGCTCCCAGTCGGCGCGGCGCTGACCAGGTACGTCGCTGACTCGGTACATCGAGGACCGGGCCGCCCGGAACCCGCCCGAGGGTGCGTCAGCGGCGGCGACGCACCCGCGTCTCGTCCCACACCGGCTCGGGGGACTCGTAGACCACGCCGTCGGCGCCGAACACGAGGAACCGGTCGAAGCCGCGGGCGAACCAGCGGTCGTGGGTGACGGCCAGCACGGTGCCCTCGAAGGCGGCCAGCCCCTCGTCCAGGGCCTCGGCGGAGTGCAGGTCGAGGTTGTCGGTCGGCTCGTCGAGCAGCAGCAGCGTGGCGCCGGAGAGCTCCAGCATGAGGATCTGGAAGCGGGCCTGCTGCCCGCCGCTGAGTGAGTCGAAGGTCTGCTCGCCGGCGCGGGCCAGCTCGTACCGGTCGAGGACCCGCGCGGCCTCGTCCTGGGTGCGGCCTGCCCGGTGCTCGTCGCCGCGGTGCAGGATCTCCAGCAGCGTCCGCCCGGCGAACGTGTGGTGCTCATGGGTCTGGGCGAACCATCCGGGCCGCACCCGCGACCCGAGCCGGGCGAGGCCCGCGTGCCGCACGTGCGGCGGGCGCACGTCACCGACGGGCCGCTGGGCGACCTCCGGGTCCGAGCCACCGGCCGCGAGCAGCCGCAGGAAGTGCGACTTGCCCGACCCGTTGGAGCCGAGCACCGCGACCCGCTCGCCTTACCAGACCTCCAGGTCGAAGGGCCGCATGAGGGAGTCGGCCCCCTCCTGCGGAGCCAGCAGCTCGAGGCCCTGCGCCACGACCGCCCGTTTGGCGGTGCGACCTCCGGACAGGCGCATCCGCACGTTCTGTTCGCGAGCGACGTTCTCGGGCGGGCCGGCCTCCTCGAACTTGCGCAGCCGCGTCTGCGCCGCCTGGTAGCGGGACGCGAGCCCGTCGTTGTAGGCGGCCTTCTGCTTGTACATGAGCACGAGCCGGCGCAGCTTGGCGTGCTCCTCCTCCCATCGGCGCAGCCGCTCCTCGAGGTCAGCGTTGCGGGCCTGCCGCGCCTCGTGCCACGTGGCGAACGACCCGGGGTGGGTCCAGGCACTCGCGCCCGCCGCACCCGGCTCGAGGGTGACGACCCGGGTCGAGGTCTCGCGCAGCAGCTCGCGGTCGTGGCTGACGAGCAGCACCGTCTTGTCGGTCTGGGCGAGGCGAGCCTCGAGCCACCGCTTGCCGGGCACGTCCAGGTAGTTGTCGGGTTCGTCCAGGAGCAGCACCTCGTCGGGTCCGCGCAGCAGCGCCTCGAGCACCAGCCGCTTCTGCTCGCCGCCGGACAGGGTGGCTGCGCGACGGTACTGGCAGCGCTCCAGGGCGACTCCGAGTGCGGCGGTCGTCACGGTGTCCCACACCGTCTCGTACTCGTACCCGCCGAAGTCCGCCCAGTCGGCCAGGGCCTGAGCGTAGGCCAGTTGCGCCGGCTCGTCGTCGACCTCCATCATCGCCAGCTCCCCGTCGTCGACGGCGCGGGCCGCCGCCGCGATGCGCGCCGGCGCGACGTCGATCAGCAGGTCACGGATCGTGGAGTCGTCGCGCACCGACCCGATGAACTGCCGCATCACCCCGAGCCCGCCGGAGCGGGTCACCGCGCCGGAGTGCGCGTCGAGATCGCCGGCGATGATCCGCAGCAGCGTCGTCTTGCCAGCCCCGTTCGGTCCCACGAGCGCGACGACCGCGCCGTCACCGACGCGGAAGGTCACCTCATCGAGCAGCGGCCGCCCGTCGGGCAGCGCGTAGGTGATCTGGTTCAGGTCGATGTGGCCCACGCGGCGCAACGATCCCAGACAGACCACGCCCGATTCCAGTCAATTGGCTGCTCGCGTCACGGCTGCCGGCGTCACCGGCTGCTCGCGCAGCGTGCCGGCGCGCCCTCGGGGGGCGAGATCAATCGACGGCGGTGCCCTCCAGCTCCACGAGCTGGCCGGGCACCGCGAGCCGCGACACGCCGAGCATCGTGGTGGCCGGCGCGACGCCCGCCGCGGCCAGCGCCCCTGCGAGGATCCCGTAGTGCTCGACGAGGGCATCGACGTCCGTGGTGTAGACGTTGAGCCGCACGAGATTCAACAGTGACATGCCCGCCTGCGCCAGCACCGCGTCGAGGTTGTCCAGCGCGAGCCGCAACTGCGCCCCGATGTCGCCGTCGTGGGCGGGTCGGCCGTCGCTGCTCATCGCCGTCTGGCCGGAGACGTAGAGGGTCCGGGTCTGGCCCGAGACGAGCTCCGCCTGGTTGAAGCCCATGTCCAGTGACCACGTCACCGGGTTGATCGCGCGTCGTTCCATCAGGTCTGCTCCTTGAGCGTCAACGCACACTGTCGTGTGCGGCGATCGGTCGTTCGCCGGTCGCGAGACCACCCTCGGACTGATTCACGACATCTTGTGTCATGTTTTCTGTGGGGGTTAGCGACCATGGGGGCGTGCGGGCGGATCGGCTGGTGTCCTTGGTCCTGCTGCTGCGCCAGCGGGGGCGGATGACCGCCGACGCGCTGGCCGCCGAGCTGGAGGTGTCACCGCGCACGGTGCTGCGCGACATGGATGCCCTGTCTGCCGCGGGAGTGCCGGTGTATGCCGAGCGAGGCCGGCACGGCGGGTTCGCGCTGCTGCCGGGCTTCCGTGCCGAGTTGACGGGCTTGGGGCACGACGAGGCGCTGGCCCTCCTGACCGTCGGGTCGGCGCGTCGTGAGCGGGTCTTCGGCCTGAACGCGGCTCTGGCGGCGGCGCTGCGCAAGGTGAACGACGCGTTGCCCGAGAGTCACCGCGCCCAGGTCGGCGAGGCGGCCCGGCGGTTCCTCGTCGAGCCCGAGATGGACCTGCTCTCGCGGCGCCTGGTCGCGGAAGACATCCCTGCCGACGTGATGGCCGCGGTGCGCCGCGCGGTGCTCGGCGGTCGTCGGCTGCGCATCGACTACGCCGCGGCCGGCGAGGCCGCGCGATGGCGCACGGTCGATCCGATCGGCCTGGTCACCGTGCGCGATCGCACCTACCTGCTGGCGCTCAAGGACGGTGCGGACCGCACCTACCGGCTCTCCCGGATGCGTGCCGCGCAGGAGCTGCTCGAGCCGGCGCGCCGGCCGGACGATGTCGACCTGGATCGGCTCTGGCGCGAGCGCAGCGCGCGCTTCCTCGGTGAGGGCCACCTCGACGTCGTCGTGCGCGTCCGCGAGAGCCGGCGCGAGGACCTGCTGGAGAGTGCGCGTGCCGTGCGGGCCGAGCGCCGCGAGACCGACGGATGGGTCCGCGTGGCCGTGACCTTCGAGGACCTGCGGCACGCCACCTGGGCCCTGTGGCAGCTCGGCGCCGACGCAGAGGCCGTCGCGCCCGAGGCGTTGCGAGTCGCGCTCCGCGATCGCGCCCGGGCCGTCGTCGATCGCTATGCGGCTCCGGCGCCGCCCGACCGGGCGCAAGAGCGGTCGGACTCCGCGTGCCCGAGCCTCGAAGGTCCGGACGGCCCGCGTGGGCCCGGGTGAGGGCCCAGCTCGCGCGACTGGCACCTCCGCCGGCGAGCGGCGCAGTGACCGGAGCCGAGTCCAGTCGCCGGCGGCCGGGCGCAGCCGGCGGCGCCCGCGCAGCGAGTCCGTCCAAGAGCGGATCCTGACCGCGGCCCGCGAGGAGCTCGCTGCGCGCGGCTTCCGCCAGCTGACGATCGAAGGCGTCGCCCGCCGGGCAGGGGCAGGGAAGACCACGATCTATCGATGGTGGTCGAACAAGGCTGCCCTGCTGTTCGATGCCCTGAACGTGACCCCTGACCGGTACCCCGAGTTCAGTGACACCGCCGAGACGCGACGCGACTTGGAGGACGAGATCGCCGGCGTGATCCGATACTTCAGCACGCCCTCGGGTGCCGCGTTCCTGGACCTGGTCGCGGAGAGCCGGTTCGACGTCGCCCTCGCTCACGCGCTGAGCAAGGAGTTCGTCGCTGCGCGACGAGAGGCAACGCGCCGGGTCATCGACAGAAGCACGCGCAGGGGCGAGGCACCCTCAGGTCCCGACGTCGAGACGGTGATGGACATGGTCTGGGGCGCGATCTACTACCGCTTCATGGTGCTGCACGAGTCCCCCGATGCCGGGTATGCGCGTCGCCTGCTCGACCAGATCTGGCCGCCCCCATCGGCTGATGCCTCCACGAGCTCCCCCGGCTGAACGTGTGAGCGACCGTGCGGCTGGGGCCGGCCCCAGCTCCAGCCGCTGTCGCTTCTTCCTGGACTTGTCATCGTGGTGCGGGCCCGACCTGCGACGTGACACGACAGGGGGACGGCGGCCCGTCTCGTCGTCTTGTCCGAGTCCTTGACCACGGAGACGGCCCTCGACCTCGGCGAGGCGGGTTGTGGTCCCGCTCTCATGCCGTTGTCCGGCCGTGACCCGGGTTCGTCTCGTCGTGTTGACGTGGCCGCTGATGAGGTGGCCGCTCGGTCGCCCGCCGTGGCCGAGCTCGACGCGATGGACAGGGGCGCATTGGGGCGATGACAAAGACCCTCATCGCCGGCGGCAAGGGCTCGGCCGTGCGCTTCGCCACCGGAGATGACCGAGTAGTCAGGCGGGGAGGTTCCGGGCGAGCCTAAATCCCAAGTCGTCGAAGGGTGCCTGGGGGTTTGTCTTGCGGCGTACTCCGGCGCGGCAGCTCCAGTGAGGGTCGCTCCAGCCTCCGCCGCGGATGACGCGGTAGGAGCCGTAGACGGCTTCGTCGTACAGGTCCCAGCACCATTCCCACACCCCGCCGAGCGTGTCGTAGAGGCCCCATGCGTTCGGATCCTTCTGCCCGACCGGCTGAGGCCCGGTCGGGCAGGTGGCGTCATACCAAGCGATGTCGTCGAGGTTCCCGTAGCGCGGTCCCGGTGTGCCGGCGCGGCAGGCGACCTGCCACTCAGCTTCGGTCGGCAGGCGGTATCCGTCAGCCGTCCGGTTCCACTCGACGTGCCAGCTGTCGGGTGCCGCTTCGTTGTGGGGACGCCAACCAGCCTCTGGCCGCGGCTCACGCTCCGTCACGGTGTAGACCGCGGCGAGGCCCTCGATCGTCGAGAGGGCGTTGCAGAACACGATTGCCTCTCGCCAGGACACGTCCACCTTGGGAAGTGTCGGGTCGAACTCAGGTAGCGCTGGTCCGTGGACCTCGGCCCAGAGGCCGACGGTGACCGGTGTGGTGGCGATGAAGAACGGGTCGACGTCCACCGGCCACGAGCGCCCATCACGCCGGTCGATGATGGTCTCGACGACAGGGCCTTGCGGCGGAACGATGACCATGTTGATGAGCATAGGAGCCTGTCAAGTTTTCTGTGTGAGGGTGGGCGGTCATAGGTGGGGGTTGACGCG